>JBCBMN010000118.1:0-9045 GCA_039822745.1 Pseudomonadota bacterium
AAAAGGCGAGCGAATTTGACGTCTTTGGCGGCCCCTCGGCGCGCTATTGCCCGGCGGGCGTCTATGAGTGGATTGAGGAGGAGGGCCAGGAGCCGCGCTTCCAGATCAACTCGCAAAACTGCGTCCACTGCAAGACCTGCGACATCAAAGACCCCAACCAGAACATCAACTGGGTGACGCCTGAGGGTGGCGGCGGGCCAAACTATCCTAATATGTAATGGGTCCGAAAAGAAGCAAATTCGCGTACAATCAACTGCATTACTCCGTTTGTCACGGAATGGGTTTCTGCGGCGGGTTCGTTAATGACGAGCCGAGTCACGTGGATCACTACATCCCCGAAACTGGTGAAGTAACAGCTGACCAGTTTATTGGTTGGTTGTTCAAGGCAGAGGGCATGGGTTACCCTGACGATTTTGATCCCAGATATTCGGCATATTATCGGGAATTGAAGCGCATATTTGTTACCTGTATGGGGTCGGATCGCGTCGATGCTTCCCAGCTAAAATGGGATGTTTAGGCGATTGTCTTTGACATTCACAGAAACCGCCTACGCCAAGATCAACCTTGCTTTGCACGTTCGTGAGCGGCGCGATGATGGCTATCATGCGCTTGAAACGCTCTTCGCCTTCGTTGATGCGGGCGACACGCTGAGCGCTAAGGTCGCTGACCAAGACTCCTTGCAAACCTTTGGGCCGTTTGCGGGCAATATCGACAATCCGCTCGACAACCTTGTGGCAAAGGCTCTCAACGCCATCCCACGACCTCAAGGCCTCGCGGTCACGCTGGAGAAGAACCTCCCCGTTGCAGCGGGCCTTGGTGGCGGTTCGGCGGATGCAGGCGCGGTGTTTCGGCTGGTCGAGCGACTCCATGGCCTGCCCGATGATTGGCGGGCCCGTGCAGCGAAGCTTGGGGCGGATGTACCGGCCTGTGTGGCCAGTGACATCCATATCGGCACCGGGATCGGAGAAGAACGTCGTGAGTTGGAGAACGATCTGGCCGGCACCCCCGTCCTGCTGGTCAATCCGCGCGTTCCGCTTTCAACCGGCCCGGTCTTCAAGGCATGGGACCAAGTGGATCGCGGACCGCTTCCCACCGGTTCGACACGCACCATCGCGCTTGAAGGGCGCAACGATCTCGAACCGCCTGCTCTATCCCTATGCCCTGTGATTGGCGATGGTCTGGACGCGCTCAGGGGAACCGAAGCATGGCTCATCCGGATGTCCGGCTCCGGCGCGACCTGTTTTGCTTTGTTTGACACGGTTGAGCAATGCGCGGCGGCCAAATCACAAATCGCTTCAGATCATCCGGAATGGTGGATGCTAGGGGGGAAACTGCGCTAGGGAACATCGCATGAGCGATACTCTCCCTTTCAGGCAGCTTGGCCAGTATAATCACGCAGACCCGACAGCCCCGCGCATTGTCTGCGTTGCGGATCATGCGTCGAATGCGGTCCCGGCTAACACACGTTTGGGGATTTCTGATGCGCTGCTCAATGAGCATATCGCGGTCGACATCGGTGTTGCTGGCGTCGTCCGGCGCTTGGCCGGTGCCCATCACATGCCAGCGCACCTTGCTACCATTAGCCGTCTAGTGATCGATCTGCATCGCGAAGAGGATCACACAAACCTTGTGCCCGCAGAGAGCGACGGTCATTTGATTCCGGGCAATATCGGAGCGGATGTCGAGCGGCGTCTGGAGCAGTTCTACAGGCCCTATCACAATGCGCTTGAGGCTTGGCTGGACAAGCTCACCCCTGAACTGATCCTCTCAGTCCACTCTTTCACGCCCAAACTGGCCACCAGCGATGAAGAGCGTCCTTGGCAAATTGCTTTGCTTTACAATGAGGATGACCGCGCGGCGCGTCACGCTATCCGCTTCTTCAGCGAGCTGGGGCTCAATGTTGGCGATAACGAGCCCTATTCGGGCCGCGACCTCAACGCGACGATGAACCGTCACGCAGAGGCACATGGACGGCCCTATTGTGCGATTGAGGTGCGACAGGATCTGATCGCGACGCGCGCGGATCAGGCGCGCTGGGCTGGCATGATCGCAGATGTTGCAGGAAGGGTTGCACTGGCGCTGTCCTGAGGGCAGGGGAGCGGCAAGCCACTCAAGCAGGTAATTTTATGTCCTCAAAGTTCGACAAGACGAAACTTCCCTCGCGTCACGTCTCGGTTGGTCCCGAGCGAGCGCCGCACCGATCCTACTATTACGCGATGGGTATGACTGAGGAAGAGATTGCAGCACCCTTTGTGGCCGTCGCCAGCGCGGGCAATGACAGTGCGCCTTGCAACACGACGCTGAACGCGCAGGCCGATATCTGCCGCGAGGGCGTGATCGAGGGTGGGGGTACACCGCGCCGCTTTAACACCATCACTGTGACCGACGGCATCGCCATGGGCCATCAGGGGATGAAAAGCTCGCTGGTCAGCCGTGAGATTATCGCGGACTCGATCGAGGTTTCTGTGCGCGGCCATTGCTACGATGCGCTGGTGGGCTTTGCCGGCTGTGATAAGAGCCTGCCCGGCATGATGATGGCGATGCTGCGGCTGAATGTGCCGAGCATTTTTGTCTATGGTGGCTCGATCCTGCCAGGGACCCATCGCGGCGAGGATGTCACCGTGGTCGATGTGTTCGAGGCCGTTGGTCAACACGCAGCAGGCAATTGCCCGCTGAAAGATCTGATCGCGCTTGAGAAAGTCGCCTGTCCCGGCCACGGTGCATGTGGAGGGCAGTTTACGGCCAACACCATGGCATGCGTGGGCGAGGCGATTGGTCTATCGCTGCCCAACAGCAATATGGCGCCTGCACCCTATCGCTCTCGCGATGAGATTGCTGTGGCGGCGGGTCGCCAAGTCATGAAGCTGCTCGAGATGAACCTGCGTCCCCGCGATATCTGTACCAAGGCGGCTTTCGAGAACGCAGCGCGCGTTGTGGCGGCCACGGGTGGCTCCACCAATGCTGCGCTCCACCTGCCCGCCATGGCGAGCGAGGCGGGGATTGATTTCGATCTGTTCGACGTTGCCGAGATATTCAAATCAACCCCTTACATCGCGGACCTGAAGCCCGGCGGCAAATATGTCGCCAAGGACATGCACGAGGCTGGCGGGGTTTATATGGGCATGAAGACGCTGCTTGATGGCGGCTTCCTTGATCCCAATCCGATTACCTGCACCGGCAAGACATTGGGGGAGAACATCGAGGAGATCACCTGGAATCCGGACCAGAAGGTCTTTTACGATGTGAAAACGCCGATCACAGCCACAGGAGGGGTGGTTGGTCTCAAAGGTTCGCTTGCGCCTGACGGGGCGATTGTGAAGGTCGCGGGGATGGAGCGTCTCCAGTTCGCCGGCCCGGCGCGCGTGTTTGATCGTGAGGAAGACGCTTTCGAGGCAGTCGAGAACCGCGATATTGCCGAGGGCTGCGTCATCATCATCCGCTATGAAGGGCCCAAGGGTGGCCCCGGCATGCGTGAAATGCTCTCGACCACGGCGGCTCTTTATGGACAGGGCATGGGCGAGAAAGTCGCGCTGATCACCGATGGGCGGTTTTCTGGTGCAACACGCGGCTTTTGCATCGGTCATGTCGGCCCCGAAGCGGCGGATTGCGGTCCGATCGCGCTGGTAGGTGATGGCGATATTATCTCAATCGACGCCGAAGCAGGCACGATCGATCTTGATGTCGACGAAGCCACTCTGGAAGAGCGACGCAAGGCATGGAAGCCCCGCATGAATGATTATCAATCGGGCACCCTATGGCGCTATGCGCACAATGTCGGCTCGGCCCGCAATGGTGCGCTGACCCATCCCGGAGCCAAAGCGGAAACGCATGTCTATGCGGACATTTAGGCTCTTTGCTGCCAGCGCAATTGCTCTTTCCGCCTGCGCTCCCGAAAGCGGCCCGCCCGAGGGTGAAAGCATCGAATGCGCCCTTGAACAAGCTTCAGGCTTCTCCTCGCAATGCGTGCTTGAGGTGGCTGGGGAAGGGCGCTTCACCATCCATCATCCCGATGGGTCCTTTGTCCGAGTAAGCTTTAATCCCGCGAGCGGATTACTCTCGGTGAGCGATGGCGCATTTCTTCTGGAGCAAACGACCAAGGACAGCGATAATCCGCTCGAATTTTCCACCGGGCCCAACCGCTACCGCATTTCACGAGACCTGCTCACCAAGCCCGCCTCATGAATGAGGGCGACATAATTGTCCGTATCGCTGCGAAGGGCGACGGCGTTACTGCGAGCGGAGTGCATGTTAAAGGCGCCGTGCCGGGGGACAGTGTGCTTGCCGACGGAACAGTAGAATCTGGTCCGCATCGCGTTTCCCCGCCGTGCCAGCATTCTGAGCGCTGCGGAGGATGCCAGCTGCAGCATGCCGACGAAGAGACCTTGCGCGATTTTGTCACCGCTAGGGTTTTGAATGCAGCGCAGGGGCAGGGCATCGAGCCGGAGCATTTGCTGCCCACACATCTCTCACCGCCCCGCAGCCGTCGTCGCGCCACCTTGCACGCAATGCGCACTCAAAAGGGTGCTGTTGTCGGCTTTCGCGAAGGGCGCGCGCATACAATTGTAGACCTTGCACAATGCGAAGTGCTTCATCCAGAGCTTGTCAGTCTGATCCCCAGCCTGCGCTCGCTCATTGCGGAACACGGCGGCAGAGGAGGCATGGATATTGGGATGGCGTTAAGCGATCAGGGTGTCGATCTCAGCCTTACCAATATGCCGGTCGAGGGATTGGCAGCGACCGAAGCTCTGCTCGATTTTACCCGCGATCACAGACTGGCGCGGCTCAGTGTCGATCACGGCTTTGGCCCCGAACCCGTGTGGGAGCCCGAGCCGGTAACGGTAAGCTTGTCAGGCATAGCCGTGCCAATGCCAGTGGGAGCCTTTCTTCAGGCCACTGTGGATGCTGAGGCGCGTATGGTGGAGGATGCGACTGACTGGCTGAGCGGCGCAGGCAAAATGGTAGACCTCTTTTCCGGGCTAGGCACTTTCACTCTAGGGCTTCGAGAAGGGCGCAAAACGCTTGGTGCGGAAGCCGATCATGCCGCGCATCTTGCGGCAAAGTCAGCCGCTGCGCGCACCGGTGGCCAAGTCTTCGCGATGCACCGTGACCTGTTTCGCAATCCGCTTCAGCCCGCGGAACTCAACAATTTCGAAGCAGCGCTGCTTGATCCGCCTCGCGCTGGAGCAAAGGCTCAAACCGCGCAAATTGCCGAGAGTGCGCTTGCTCACGTTGTCTACGTGAGCTGCAATCCTCTAAGCTGGTCTCGCGATGCCGCCACGCTGGCCAAGGCCGGGTTTCGCCTTGCCAAGCTGAGACCGGTTGGACAGTTTCGCTGGTCCACCCATGTCGAGCTGGTCAGCCTATTTGTGCGCTGATTCTGCCCGAAGAGCCGCGATGACTTGATCGGCAAGCCACTGGCGATGGTCCGGCTCAACGTAAGAGTGACCAGCACCATCGCAGCGATAGATCCTCGCATCGTCACCATCCCAGGCGTCATCAAAGCTCTGCGCAATGCGATCCGCACTCGCGAGCAGGAACCGCACGTTTCCGGTGAACGCTTCGAGGCCTGCGCGCATCTCTTCGATCAGCGCTGTGGGTGGAGGTGCAGGCTTGGCCGACTTGAACAGTCCGCTTGCGAGCTTACGCAAGTTCACCCCTCCGCTCAGCAGGCGTTTGATCTCGGCCGGGTCTTTCAGCTTTTGTGCATAGCGCTGGCGGATGGCTGCGGGCGGAGGAGTTCTATCCTCATTCTCGTCATCCAAAGTCCACGGATTGGATAGGATCAGCCCATCCAATCCCTCGCCTCCCGTGATTATTAGCGCAGAAGCGGCATCGCAATTCCCAAATGCGACTACCCGCTCCACTTCGGGAGCCAGCGCGCGAAAGGCATGAAGAGCCGCTGCAATGTCGCGAGCAGACGAACGGAACCCGCGGTTCTCGCCTTCGCTGTCGCCCACACCCCGTCTGTCGAACCGGAAGACGGGGAAACCAGCGCGAGACACCTTTGACGCAAGCTGCGACTGCTCGCAAAAGGCTCCAGAGCGGATTTCGTTGCCACCGCTGACCATCAGCAAGCCGGTATGGCCCGGCGCGGTGTCGAGAGAGCCGGCCAGCTTTAAACTGCCACATGCGAAGGTAAGGTGGTGCCGGCTCATGATGGCGTGATGCTTTCGGCAATGACTGTGGCCAAGGCTATCGCCTGTTCTGCATCCTCTCCCGGCTCTGCGCGCAGCCACAATCCAGCCCCGCCAATGTCCCCTTGCGTGATTTCGCTGTGGGCCGGGTTGGTCGAGAGGGCTTCGTTCTCGAGGCCGCTGACGATGGCGGCGCTCAGCTGCCAGCCGCCGAGCATCAGGCCATTGGCGCGTCCTTCTTCAAGAAGTTCTTGCGTTGTGGAATTTCGCCCCGCCTCACGCGCGGCAATCGCCTGCGCACGGATCATGCCGCGAAGCAGCTTTGCACCATCAACCGAGGCATACCGCCATCCTGGCAAGTGAGCCGGTGCAACCAGGGCTCCTCCCCGGATCGACAGGAAGTGCGTGGCCGTCAATTGCTCACAAGCGGTGTGAGCGTATTCCCGCCAAGTCTCCAGTGATTGTTCGGATGAAGGTACGAGGCTGTCGTTGCATCCGGGAAAATCCGGGAGAAAGCTATCAATTCCAGCCTCGTCGAGCGCGCGCATGACCGTCAGCGTGAAGCGCCGCATCTTGTTCGCTTCATCGAATAGGGCAGGCAGGATCAAGACACGCGCGGGGCGGCTCCGATCGAACGAAACAAGCATCTCTTCGCTCTGTTTCGCCCCTTCACTGCGCAGCGGAGTCCATGAGCCAATGATCATGGGTGGGCCGCCGCGGTTCGATGGAAAGCCAAGTCAGGCTTGAGCAGTCTTGGCATTCACGAAGTCGAGCAGCGCGCCAAAGGTCTCTAGCATTTCGCCATCAACCTCATCGTCATCGATGACGATATCCAGCCTGTCCTCAATCTCAGTAAGCAGGCCTGCGACCGCCATGGAATCGAGCTCTGGAAGGTGCCCAAACAGGCCGCTTTCAGGCGAAAGAGCCTCTGCATCCTCAGCCGTAATACCCAGAACGTCGGCAAGTATGCGCTTCAGCGCCGCCTCATTGCTCAGCGTGCTGGCCGGGGCCTGATCTTCGGCTGTGATCGGCTTGCTGCTCATGGTTCTGGCGATCCCTTCTCTCACCGCAACTGGCAAACTCGGCGCAGGGCGACTTTACGGAAATGCGGTCTCTATGCCCAGTCGCAATCGAATTGGGCGCGGGACTTAGCTATCGACGGGCAATGGCGCAAGGGCTGGGACTTCCGCGTCACGCAACCGCCCCAAGGAAAGACGCGCCAGATCGAGCCAAGCGCTTGGCTGACGCATGTCCAAGCAATCGATCTGATAGCGTGGCCTTGTGTCCTCCATCCAGTCGCGCTTGTAGCTTTCATCGCCTGTTCCAAAGTCGATCAGACTGACTTTATCTGTGTCGATAGCATGTGCGAAGAGCGCTGCACTGAGTGTCGTGCCAGCTGAAAGATGCTTGTGGCTTTCAAGGTGAGCGAGCTTGTGAATATAGGCGATTCCGCCCTCCACAGTCCAAAATTGCGCAGCGATTGCCTGCCCTTCATGACGGGCAAGACCTAGTCTGAGACGTCCGGCAAGCCCCTCACTCTGCGCGAAGGCCTGCAGCATGTCCGGCTTTCCCTCGGCAGGCTTCCAGCTTGCGGCGTACACCGTTTCGTAGCTTGCCCAGGCCGCGGCGTCGAAATGATCAAGGAGCGTGATGTCCACCTTCTTGCCTTTGCGCTTCAGTGTTGAGCGCAGCGCACCCGGGCGAGTGCTCCAGTAATCCGCGAAGCTTCTGCCGCGTGGTCGCAAGATGTGATTGGTGTCGCACTGGGTAACTTCGACGCGCCAACCTGCCTTGGCAAAGGTTCGGGCGAGCCGGGAGGCAGAGCCATCTTCCTCGGGCACCGGGGCAAGGGTGATCCTGTGCGTCCGGTTGCGAAGTTGTGAGGCTATGGCCAAAAGCAGCCGATCTCCGGCCTCACCATCGGGTGCAATCTGGCGCCAGGTAAAGCTGTACCAATTGCGAAGCGGCTCCAACCGACCGGCAGTTTCGGTCAGGGCGAGCGCTGCCATGTCATCGCTCTCCTGCGCGGTTGCTATCAGCGGAACCAGCCCTGTTTGGGCCAATAGCGCGAACCATTCAGCACGCTCAAACGGAGCGGACGCAGGTGAAGCGCCACCACGCGCTGCAAACATCTCTTGCAAGACGTTAACGCTGTCGTGATACCGCGCTTCAATCACTTGATTTCGTTCCTCACAGTCAGAAGTATGTCGCAAAGCCCCGATCCAACGCCATTTCCCCTCGATCACCTCGCTGAGCTTGCGAGTGCGATGGGCCATGGTGACCGTGCGGCTTTGGCGCTCCAAAGCGAGGTGCTTAACCACAATGCGTTAAGACAGCGTGTTGCCAAACTCGCTGCGTGGCTCAGCTCTCAGATCAGCGAGAAGGGCGCGCGCGTCGCAACATGGGCGGCGAAGGGGGAACTGACCTGCCTCATGCCGCTGGCTGCTGCGCGAGCGGGATTGGTGCATGTGCCGATCAATCCGCTGCTGAAGCGTTCTCAAACTGCCTATATTCTGGCGGATAGCGGTGCGGTGATGCTGATCGCAACCAAGGCTCGCCTTTCCTCGCTGGAGGAGGGCGATGTGCCGGATGGTTGCGTCTCTCTGGACGAAGCGGACGCTATGGTATCGGCGCGTGATTTCGCTTCTGAGGCACCGCCATCCAGCGCGGATCCCCATGATCTGACAGCGATCCTCTACACGAGCGGCTCAACTGGCCGGCCCAAGGGGGTGATGCTCAGCCATGCAAATTTGTGGCTGGGAGCGGTGAGCGTCGCGCATTATCTCAAGCTCGCCGAGGATGATGTGACATTGGCTGTCCTCCCTCTGTCCTTCGATTACGGGCAGAGCCAATTGCTCTCGACATGGTATGCGGGAGGTTGCGTTGCGCCGCTCGATTATCTGTTCCCCAA
>JBCBMN010000119.1:0-8916 GCA_039822745.1 Pseudomonadota bacterium
GATGGGACCGATCTGGCGGGGATGATCTGGGACGCGATTGTGGGGCGGGTGAAGAATTAGGTCTGCTTTAGGTTAGGCTTCGTGGGGTCGTTATAGTCTGAAATTGGGGGTGGGAGGGGTCACCAGAGCCCAACATGGCTAACATAGTCTTCAATCCACTTGCCCTCGCACCACGCATTTTCTCCTCTCTTTTCGATTTCTGACATCGCCTCTTTGGCAGAGATAGATTGAGACCAAGGAAAGAAATGATCTTTGATGTTGGTTGAAAGTCGATCGAGAGCACTAAGCACTACACTCTTGTCGACCCCCTCCCATCGTATCCTTTCGTATTCGTAGTTGAGGTTTTGTGGACGGTAGGCGAGGGGCAGATGCCTGTCTTTAAGTGGTCTGAATTTGTAAGGATAGTCGAAGATATTCAACGGTGTAGTGGTGGTGACATACCCTTCCAAGTCTCGCAAAAATGAATGTCTAAAACAAAGCAAAAGCGAGATGCAGCCAGGCCGACTCATCCGTCCACCAAGTCTAAAAAGTGTTAGGGTCGTGTGCTCATTGAGAAAACTGAGTGACCTCCCATTCTGGTTAAACCCTAATTGAACCAGTCTCTTGGTCACAGTTTCGTCAAATTGCGCCTCGAACTCAGCCTTTTCCATCCTGCTAGACAACTTGGATTGGCAAAATTGTCAACGTCCGCATTTGGGTCGTAAGCGGAATGGCGGCTTTCGGGGCAAAATCATCTCTTCCGCGCCCGCGGATGTGCCGCTCGGTAATCTTCCAACATCTGCGCTGCATCCACCTTGGTGTAAATCTGCGTCGAACCCAGTGATGCGTGGCCCAGCAATTCCTGCAAGCTCCGCAAATCCGCGCCGGCTCCGAGCAGATGCGTCGCGAAAGAGTGCCTCAACGCATGCGGGGTCGCGGTGTCGGGCAGGCCCAGCGCCTTCCTCGCATTCGCCATCGCTTTTTGGACCATGCCCGGAGACAGTGGACCGCCTTTGATGCCTCGGAACAATGGAGCGTCGCGCTCCTGAGGCCAAGGGCAGCTTGCGGCATATTCACTGACCGCTTGGCGCGTGATCTCCAGAATGGGCACCACGCGTTGCTTGCCGCCTTTGCCTGTCACCGTAAGCGTTTCGGCGAGAGGCAAGTCGCGACCCATCAGCGACAACGCTTCGGCAATCCGTAGGCCTGAGCCGTACATCAGTAGCAGCACTGCCCGGTCGCGCGCGCCCACCCAATCATCGGTCGCAATCCCGTCCACTACATCCGCGATGTTCACCGCTTCATCGGGCGTCACAGGGCGGGGGAGGCCTTTCTTGATGCGCGGTCCTCTAAGGCGCGGGGCAGAAGGGTCCGGATCACCAGCTTGCGCGCGGGCGAAGGCAATGAACGCTTTGAGCGCAGAGAGTTCCCGTGCAGCGCTCGCGTTCCCAATGCCCTCAGCGCGGCGCTCAGCGAGATGCCGACGCAGATCATGCGCTTCGATGCGAGCGGCCCCTTCCCATGAATCGAGTTCGACTGCGACAATCAGGCGCTGAGCAGCAGAGGCGTAAGCACGAACCGTATGCGCGCTGCGGCGCTTTGCATGGGTGAGGTGGTGGCGCCATGCATGGAGAAGATCGGCTCCGCTCATGGCATGGCTCACGCCGAAACCTCCTCGGCATCGATTAGGGAATCCGAGACGACTTCAGCCAAGATTGCATCCAGAACGGGGCGTCCGGCTTGCGCGACACCGATTCTGCGGCCCTGTTTCCAGACCAGTCCGAGATCGATGAAGTGCTCAAACCGCTTTGGGTCGATCAAACTGTCGGGCGCGAAGCCCAACCGCTCTGCCACCGCATAAAGATCAAGGCCCTCGGTCAGACGCAACCCCATGAGGAGCGCTTCGGAAGCTTGCTCTGAGCGCGACAGGAGGCGCGCCTCCTGAATGCCATGGCCGCGCTCGGAAACGGCTTTAAGGAAGTTCTCCGGCTTCTTGTGGCGCACCGTTGCCATGCCATCACGCCGCCCATGCGCGCCGGGGCCGATGCCGCAATAATCCTGATAGCGCCAATAGGTGAGGTTGTGCTGGCTCTCTTCGCCCGGCCGCGCATGATTGCTGGTCTCGTAAGCGGGAAGCCCGGCCACCTCGGTGATATCCTGAGTGAGCGCAAAGAACTCCGCCGCTTCATCATCATCCATGGGCGCAAAGACCCCGCGTCGCACATCGGTCTCAAAACGGGTGCCGGGTTCGATGGTGAGTTGATAAAGCGAGAGATGCGATGTGCCAAAACTGAGGGCGCGCTCAAGGTCCGATTGCCAGTCTTGGAGCGACTGCTCTGGAAGCGCGTAAATCAGGTCAAAATTCACTCGCTCAAAGCGACTTTGCGCGGTCTCTAACGCGTTCAGTGCCTCTTCAGCCCCATGTAGCCGCCCGAGCCATTGCAGCGTTTCATCGTGAAGTGATTGCACGCCCAGAGAGACACGATTGATCCCTGCGCTCGCCAGATCGGCAAAATTTGCAGCTTCAACAGAAGATGGATTGGCCTCAAGCGTGATCTCGATATCCGGTGCAAACCCCCATAAACGCTCAGCTTCTCCCAGCAGTTCAGCGACAAGCGCTGGAGCCATAAGCGAGGGCGTGCCACCTCCGAAAAAGATCGAGGCGAGCGGCTCGCCGCCTGCGACCTGATGTTCAGCGCGCATGTCAGCGAGCAAAGCGCTGCGCCAGCCCTCGGCATCGATTGCGGCGCGAACATGCGAGTTGAAGTCGCAATAGGGGCACTTCTTTTCACAAAAGGGCCAGTGGATGTAGAGCGCGCGAGCCATCAGCGGCAGTGTAGCGGTTTATCGGCCTCAGCCAAATTGATCGGCGACCAGTTTGGCAAAGGCATCGGCCCGGTGGCTGATAGCGTGCTTCTCAGCCGGGTCGATTTCGGCAAAAGTTTCAGAGCCTTCGCGCGCTTCGGGTACGAAAACCGGGTCATAGCCAAAGCCCAGCTCTCCACGTGGGGGCCATGTCAACGATCCGGGACACAGCCCCTCATAGGTTGCATATTCCCCGTCAGGCCACGCAATGGCGAGCACGCAATGGAACGCCGCCGTGCGTTCTGTGTCAGGGCCAAGCTGTTGCAGCATACCTTCAACCTTGCCCATTGCCATGTACCAGTCACGGCCCGGCTCGCCTTCGAACCATTGGCGCTCGGCCCAGTCTGCGGTGTACACTCCGGGGCGCCCGCCAAGTGCTGCAACGCTCATCCCGCTATCATCTGCCAAAGCAGGTATCTGCGAGGCTTGTGCAGCGGCTCGCGCCTTGAGCAGGGCGTTTTCGACGAAGGTAGTGCCCGTCTCTTGCGGCTCAGGCAGGCCAAGCGATCCGGCGGACAGACACTTCAACCCATAAGGATCGAGCAGCGCCGAAATCTCTTTCAGCTTGCCCGCATTATGCGTTGCAATGACAAGCGAACCGCCAGAGAGCTTGCGCGTCATTTTGCGGCTTCGAGCTGCGCTTCGAAAATGCGGTCACACCCGATGCGGGCAAGGCGCAGGAGGCGAAGCAGGCCTTCCTCATCGTAGGTTGCGCCTTCGGCGGTCGCCTGAACCTCTGCGATCTGCCCGCCATCAATCAGGACGAAATTTGCATCGGCGTCGGCAGAGCTGTCTTCGATATAGTCCAGATCGAGCACTGGCGTGCCCTGATAAATGCCGCAGGAAATCGCTGCGACCTGTCCGGTGATGGGGTCTTCTTTCAGTTCACCAGCTTCGATCAAACCATTCACAGCCAGTCGCAGTGCAACCCATGCTCCGGAGATCGAGGCTGTGCGGGTGCCTCCATCAGCTTGAATGACATCGCAATCTAGCGTGATCTGGCGCTCACCCAGTTTCTTTAGATCGACCACAGCGCGCAAGGAGCGCCCGATAAGCCGCTGAATTTCCTGCGTGCGGCCCGATTGCTTGCCCTTGGCGGCTTCACGGCTACCGCGCGTGTGCGTCGCGCGGGGAAGCATCGAATACTCGCCGGTTACCCAACCTTCACCTTTGCCACGAAGCCAAGGTGGAATGCGCTCTTCAATGCTGGCCGTGCACAAGACGCGCGTGTCGCCAAAACTGATAAGGCACGATCCCTCGGCATGCTTGGTGAAGCCGGTTTCGATCGTGATGCTCCGCATTTCATCGGGAGCACGGTTTGAGGGACGCATGGGCAATTCCTGTTCGCTTCGAGTCGATAAGTGCCTGCGTGTGGCCGTGAACAGCTTTGCCTGCAAGACTTGGCGAAATTGATGTAACCGCTATTCTTATGGCTATGGCATCGCCCCCGATCTCTGAATTGACTGACCGAGCCCGCGCGATCTTCGAACGGGTCGTCGAAGGCTATCTGGAAAGCGGGCAACCTGTTGGGTCAAAGGCTTTGGCATCCGATGGGTCGTTGAACCTGTCTTCCGCCTCGATCCGGTCTGTTCTGGCTGATCTGGAGGCTTTGGGCCTGCTCGCTGCGCCGCATACCAGCGCTGGCAGAATGCCTACTGATCCTGGCCTGCGTCTGTTTGTTGATGGCATGATGCGCGTCGCCGAACCGACGGCTGAGGAACGGGCAAGGATTGAGGCAGGCCTGTCTGAAACCGGACCCGTTGAACAGGCACTGGCGAAAGCAAGCGCGCTGCTGTCCGATCTCTCTGGCGCCGCTGGGATGGTAATGGTGCCGACGCGCGAAGAGCGCCTTGCGCAGTTTAGCCTTGTCAATCTGGGACAGGGAAGGGCGCTTGCTGTCCTCGTCAGTGAAGATGGCAGTGTTGAGAACAGGGTGCTTGATCTGGGCAATGCGACGATGCCGAGCGCGTTGGAGCAGGCGAGCAACTACGTAACGGCGCGACTTGCCGGACGGACTCTCGCCGAAGCTGAGCAGGTCATTCGGGCAGAGATTGCCGCTGAGAAGTCGCAACTTGATACAGCGAGCCGTGATCTCGTGGAGCGCGGCCTTGCCGTTTGGAGCGAAGACACCACGCAGCGCCCAGTTCTGATCGTGCGCGGTGCGGCAAACTTGCTTGATGACACAGCCTTGGTGGATGTTGAGCGAGTGCGTTCACTGCTTGATGATCTGGAGAACAAGCAATCGGTTGCAGCCCTGCTGGAAAGCGCGCGTGAAGCCGATGCAACGCGCATTTTCATCGGGAGCGAGAGCGAGTTGTTCAGTCTGTCAGGTTCGTCAGTTATTGCCTCTCCTTATCGCGATCGTGAAGGCCGCGTGGTGGGAGTTCTTGGCGTGATTGGCCCGACGCGGTTGAATTACGCGCGCGTGGTCCCCATGGTGGATCTGACCGCCCGTTCACTGGGCAAATTGATCGCTTAGACGACCCAAATTCATAGCTGGAACAGTACCAAATGAACGATAAGGACAAGCCGCAGGATGATGCGGTGGCAGACGAACTTCGCGGAGTGCCGGAAGAGTTTCTCGACCAGAGTGATCCCGATGGTGACGATGAAGAGGGCGCGCAGGGGCTCGTTTCCGAAGCGCTTGTTAGCCTGAAAGAAGACCTCAAAGCCGCTGAGCAGGAAACGCTCTATGCCAAGGCAGAGATGCAGAACTTACGCCGCCGCATGGAAAAGGAAATGCAGGACGCCCGCAATTACGCCGCCACCGGCTTTGCGCGCGATGTCTTGAGCGTTTGGGATAACCTCAGCCGTGCCGTGGAGGCCATTCCGGGCGAACTGCGCGACGATGACAAGATGAAGGGTCTCGTGGTCGGCATTGAAGCGACCCAGCGCGAGCTCGAAAAGGTCTTCAAGCAACACGGCATTGAGCGGGTCGCCGCCATCGGAATGCCGCTTGACCCCAATCAGCATCAGGCGATGATCGAAATCCCCAGTGCTGATCAGGAGCAGGGGACTGTCATCCAGGAAATGCAATCGGGCTGGATGATCAAAGACCGCCTGCTGCGCCCTGCAATGGTGGGCGTGGCCAAGAAACCGGACTGAATAATTTAAAAGCTTGAGCCTTTGCTTGCTGCGACGTCCGATCTAGTTCTAGGCCAGCAGGTCGGATTAGGTGCTCAATTCAAGTCCAGCACCATCTGCAAGTTACAGCGTGAATAGGGCGTTGGGTGGAGGTCATCCGCTGCTAGCGTTCGAAACCCTTTGCGTTTGTAGAGCGCCGTCGCGGCGCTGAGCTTGTCGTTGGTCTCCAGCCAGATCTGTTTCGCACCTCGCTCTTTGGCGACTGCAATCAGGTGGTCCATCACAGCTGAACCGATACCTTTGCCTTGAGCCTTGGGATCGGTTGCCATCTTGACCAGTTCCAGCATCTCGGGATGCTCGTCCGACATCATCAGCGCGCCGGTTCCAACAGTCTCTCCGTCAATATCCGCGATGGCGATGTAGCCGCCGGGGGCTATTATTGCTTCTTCGGGGGTCTCAAGTACCCTGCGGTCTTCTTCCTCCATGCCGAACAGCTCTTCAATCCAGCGTCGGTTGAGCGATGCAAAGGCCGCCGCGTCTCCCGCCCTGAAAGCGCGGATTAAATAGGCTTTGTCGGTCAAAGCGTGGCTCCTTCAAATCGCACCAATTGGTTATACGCCTTTGGATCGCCAATGCCGACGACACTCACCCCATTTCTGAGCAAGAATGCGTGTCTGACAATCTCAGCTTGTTGTTCGATGCCATAGCTTTCCAGGTTTTGTCCCGGTCGCAATGCATAATCATAACGGCAAAAGGGATGACGGTTCAGGACGAGATACCAGCGTCCGCGCGATTGCGTTTGCCAGACGTGCGTCATTTCGTGGATAAAGAAACCCTGACGCGCGAGGTTTTCTTGCGAAAAGTCATCGCAATAGGCGGTGCCGCGTGGATGGAAATGGATATCCCCCTGCGGTGCCATTGTTATCTTGCGCGGTTGAAGGGGCCACCATTTTCGCCGCTTGATCTTCACGCGCGCATATTGGATCGCGCTGCCAAATACACTGCGAGCGACTTCAATTTCGCCGCATGTAAGATGGCGTTCGCCACCGACCGGGCAGGCTGGCATAGGTTGCAGTCTGCCCGGTTGTGCAGTGCTCAGCGCTCTTCCCCGGCAGCGCGAACTTCTGCGCTAAACTTGTGCTTATCGCCGCCCATTGTTTCGAGAGTCACTTCAACGGTGCCGTCTGCGTCCACACCTTCAGCAAGTTCGAAGGCCATCACGTGCAGTTCGCCTGGCGCAAATGTGAGTGTCTCGCCATTGCGGATCGCAACCGGACCAGCTTCAGCCATCGTCATCTCAAAATCGTATTCCATCATCGCATGGACAGTTGCGCTCGCCGCACCTTCCACCGCAGCACCCGTGATCGAGATGCCGTTCGGTCCGTTATAGGTCGCGTCAAAATAGACAGCCGCCGGGTTGCCCGCGACCGGTGGCAACACCAGGCGCGCATTGGTGATCTCGAGCCCGGCAATGACGCCTTCAACCTCAACCGGTGCGGGATCTCCCTCAGCGCAAGCTCCAAGTGCCACCGTGACGCCGAGCGCTGCTGCGGCCGTGACGTTTTTCCATCGTGCGATTGTCATATTTGCTATTGTCCTCTCAAATTGTGTCTTCGTGTGATTGGTGAAAAACTAGGCGCTCGTGTGTCTTGTGCCAAGCGAAACCGCACCTATATCCGCGTCATATTCGAACCGCCAAGCCGCTTTGCCCGCAGGATTTGCCATAGGGGGAGCGCAAAGGCGCGGTGTCCAACGCAAGTCCAATGGATGGGAAAGTAATGGGTAAAGTTATCGGTATCGACCTCGGCACGACCAACAGCTGCGTCGCCGTTATGGATGGTGGAAAGCCAAAAGTTATCGAGAATTCGGAAGGCGCGCGCACGACGCCTTCGATTGTCGCCTTCACTAAAGATGAGGAGCGCCTGATTGGTCAGCCGGCAAAGCGTCAGGCTGTGACCAATCCCGACAACACTCTTTTCGCGATCAAGCGTCTGATCGGACGCCGTTTCGATGATCCGCTGACCAAGAAAGACATGGAGATCGTCCCTTACAACATCGTCAAGGGCAAGAACGGTGATGCCTGGGTGCAGGCCGGTGGCGAAGACTACAGCCCTTCGCAGATCAGTGCTTTCATCCTGCAGAAGATGAAAGAGACCGCTGAGAGTTTCTTGGGTGAAACCGTTGAGCAGGCCGTGATTACGGTTCCAGCGTACTTCAACGACGCCCAGCGTCAGGCGACCAAGGATGCAGGCCAGATCGCTGGACTTGAAGTGCTGCGTATCATCAACGAGCCGACCGCAGCTGCGCTTGCCTATGGCATGGACAAGGAAGACGGCAAGACGATCGCCGTTTACGACCTTGGCGGCGGCACCTTCGACGTCTCGATCCTTGAGATCGGCGATGGCGTTTTCGAAGTGAAGTCGACCAATGGCGACACCTTCCTGGGCGGTGAAGATTTTGACAACGCGATTGTCGAATATCTCGCTGATGCTTTTCAGAAGAAGGAAAACATGGACCTGAAGGCGGACAAGCTCGCGCTTCAGCGTCTCAAGGAAGCGGCTGAGAAGGCCAAGATTGAACTGTCGAGCTCGGCAACGACCGAAATCAACCTGCCCTTCATCACCGCTCGCATGGAAGGCGGCGCAACCACGCCGCTGCACCTGGTTGAAACGATCAGCCGCGCTGACCTTGAAAAGATGGTCGACAAGCTGATCCAGCGCACGCTTAATCCGTGCAAGAAGGCTCTGGCTGATGCGGGTGTCTCCAAGGACGAAATCGACGAAGTGATCCTGGTGGGCGGCATGACCCGTATGCCCAAGGTTCGCGAAGTGGTTGAGAAGTTCTTTGAAGCCAAGCCGCATACCGGCGTGAACCCAGATGAAGTCGTTGCCATGGGTGCCGCCATTCAAGCAGGCGTTCTGCAGGGCGACGTCAAGGACGTGCTGCTGCTCGACGTGACGCCGCTTTCGCTGGGTATCGAAACGCTGG
>JBCBMN010000120.1:0-8843 GCA_039822745.1 Pseudomonadota bacterium
TCGGGTGCCTTGCTCGGGACCCTCGCTATAAACCCTGCCCTGCGTTCGAGCCTGAACCCTATTATAGCCGGGCTGATCTGATCTCTCGCCAGTCCGGTTCGTATTCGGGCTGCTAGCCAAAGCCAATCGACCCGCAAGAGCCATGGCAAGCTCTTGCGGGCCGATGGAAGCGCAATAGCGATTAACCCGAAGGGCCTTGTCGCGCCTCTCCTCCTATAATTCTGCCGATCCTGCCGGTCAGCCCGGCTTTCAAAAAAGGTGTGACCGAGGGATCAACTAGGAGGTTGTTGCCCCCCGGCCACACCAGGATACGCACCGTCAGGCAGTCGGTGCGCAATCTGCTGCATCACAAGGGTTGGCCGAGCACGCATCAGCAGCGCAGGCGCTGGCATCGCAGGCGGCTTCACACGCTGCCTCACAGGCCGCCGAACATGCAGAGGCAGCACAAGCTGCCGCAGCGCAAGATGAGGGAGCACACGCGGCTGCGGCACAGGCTGAGGCAGCACAGGCGGTCGCCGAACAGGCCGACGCTGCGCAGGCCGACGCTGCGCAGGCCGAAGCCGCGCATGCATCAGCCGCACATGCTGCTGCTGCACCGCACGCTGAAGCCGTACAGGCGCTTGCACTGCAAGCAGCCGCACAACAAGCCGCTGCGCAGGCCTGCGCCTTGGCCAGCTTTTCGGCATCCTTGCGAGCCTTCCGTTCAGCTTTCTTCTGAGCCCGTTCAGCACTGCTGTAACGTGAGCTTGAATAGCTGCTTGCACCGCAAGGCCCGCCAGCAAGAGCAGGCGCGGCAGCCGTCGACACTGCCAGTCCGCCAGCAACCATCATCAGGCGCGCGAGAGAAACAGGTTTAGTCATAGGAATTTCCTTCGAAAGTTAGGGGGGATGCTGGCTCAGCCGAAACGCTTGCCGGTCGGGATATCGGTCCAGGCGAGGTTCGCTTTGGTGATAAAACCAGCGATATCCTTCAGCCACATGGTCTGAACCTGCTTGTTGAAGTTCAGATAGAGCTTGCCGTCGACGATTTTGTAGACTTTGGAATCGCCCGGTGCGAGCCGGCCATTGGCGCCCAGTGCCCATGCACAATGGCCGCCATATTGCGGGGCGTAGGCGTCGGGACCCGCTTTGAACTTGTCAGCATTGGCCTGGCTGGCAAAGTGCCACTCAGCGCCGTCATATTCGACGGTGAAGCGCGCATCGCCCTTCACGGGAACGCCATTGCCTTGGAAATAGCTAACGGTGTCGTAGCCGCCGACGGCAATGTTTTCGCCTTCGACGCCCACATAAACGCCGCCATCGGCATGCGCCGGAGCAGCAATTGCCAGCGGAGCCGCGAATGCAGCGGCTGCTAGCAAAAGAGTACGAATGGTCATTTGGATGTCCTCCTGGGGAAAGAGACAAAAAAGGGGGCGTGCGTCGGCCATCAGACAGCGCGCAATGGGTCAAAGGTCATCAGGGGAGGGAAGCTGGCAGGGGAACCAGCTTAAGTCCCATCAAACACCGCCCAATGGCCGCACACATCTTTGGTTTCGCGCGCGCCGGGCATTTGGTGACAGGTTTGTCAAAAAAAGTTTTGCGGAAATTGCGCTGCGCGGCCCAAGGGGTCGACTTGAATTGCGCGATCCGCCAAAGCGCACAGCGATATGCGTCTTTCCGATTGCCACAATATCGATGACTTTCGCCGCCTCGCAAGAACGCGACTGCCCTTCCCCGTCTTCGACTACATTGATGGCGCGGCCGACGATGAGCTCACAAAAGCGCGCAACACATCCGCGTATGAGGCGGTTGATCTGGTGCCGGATGTTCTTGCCGGGGTGGAGGAGATCGACACAAGCTGTAACATCCTTGGCCGGAAAAGCGCGCTGCCGCTTGTGCTCTCCCCCACCGCTGTCCAGCGCGCATTCCACTGGCAGGGTGAGACCGCTGTTGCGAAGGCTGCGAACAAGTTCGGCCTGTGGTTCGGGATCTCCAGCCTTGCGACACGCTCAATCGAGGAGATCGCCGCGCTGACCTCAGGTCCAAAGATGTTCCAGCTTTATGTTCACAAGGACAAGGGGCTGAACACGCACATGATTGAGCGGTGTCAGGCGGCGAAATTCGATTGCATCGCTCTGACCGTCGACACGATTGTTTCTGGTAAGCGCGAGCGGTGCCTGCGCTCAGGCTTTACCACCCCGCCCCGCTTCACCCCTGCGAGTGTCTGGAGCTACGCGACCCGCCCCAAATGGACGTTGGACTATCTGCTGCGGGACGAGTTTCGCCTGCCCAATCTCGACACCCATGTGAGCGAAGGGTCAAGCCAGGCGGTGAGCATTGCGGAATACTTCAACACCATGCTCGACACTTCGATGGACTGGTCCACCGCTGCCGCCATTCGCGAGCAATGGGGCGGCACTTTCGTCCTCAAAGGCGTGATGAGCGTCGCCGATGCGCGCCGCGCGGTCGAGATCGGCGCCAACGGGATCATGATTTCCAACCATGGCGGACGCCAGCTAGACGGGTCGCGCGCCCCTTTCGATCAACTCGAAGAAATTGTCGATGCTGTCGGAGGCGAGATCGAGATC
The DNA here is from genome assembly GCA_039822745.1 of Pseudomonadota bacterium. Lineage (GTDB taxonomy): Bacteria > Pseudomonadota > Alphaproteobacteria > Sphingomonadales > Sphingomonadaceae > Erythrobacter. The sequence goes on from JBCBMN010000120.1 coordinate 2,568, forward strand.
ATCTGCGATGGCGGCGTGCGGCGCGGTACTCACGCGCTGAAATCGCTATGCACGGGCGCAACGGCAGCGAGCGGAGGAAGGCTGTACCTCTATGCACTCGCCGCAGCCGGTCAGGATGGCGTTGAGCGTGCGCTCGGCATCCTTAACGACGAGATTGAGCGCGGTATGCGCCTGATGGGTGTCACCGCTATCGACCAACTCACCCGCGAACGCGTGCGCCGGCGTTGATCTGTGTCCGTGTCATTAAGCTGACATCAAAAAGTCTCTTTAGCGCTCTTTGAGCCCCCACCAATTGCGTCACTCCACCGAGGTCATCATGAACAAGCTTTGCGTTCTACTCTGTGCCACAGCCAGCCTTACACTCTCCGCCTGCGCAAGCGAGCCGGAAGAGGACAAGGGCAGCACGCAGGCAGAAGAATTCGCAGCGCGGATAAACGGCACGCAGCCACCGGCCGAGCTCCAGCCCGAACCGCAGGCAGAGCCGGCCGCCCCCGTTGCGGCGCAGGCTGAAACCCAGCCTGCTTCGAATGACGCAAAATCTGCCTTTGCCGCCGGCACCGCCACCGATCCCAATTCAGCATGCAATGCCAATGTGTTTTCACAATTCATCGGCCAGCAGCCAAACGCAGAGGTGCGCGGTCAAATCATGGCAGCTGCAGAAGGCGTCTCTGAGGTGCGATTCATCGCGCCCGGAGCAAACTACATCAAACCTGACCCGACCCATCCGCGGCTCAATGTGATGATCGCCGTCGATGGCGTCATTCGCGACATTCGCTGCGGCTAACCACAATGCAAAACAGAAAGCCCCCGCCGCTCAGGTGAAGCGACGGGGGCCTTGGTAAGAGCTGATCTAGGGGGGGCAATGATCAGTCTTTGAAATGCTCATCAGCAGAGTGGGTTGGGTAGTTGGTATCTGCCTTGGCGATGAAGCCAGGGATGTCCTTGTTCCACTTTTCCGCGACGCCTTCGCTGAAGTTCAGATACAGCGTGCCATCGACAATTTTGTAGACGTTGGGGTCGCCCGGTGCGAGCGCGTCATTGGCTCCGATGGCCCAAGCGCAATAGCCGCCATAGGCCGGGGCATATTTTGCCGGATCAGCGATAAAGGTCTGCGCGTTCTCTTCGCTTGAGAAGCGGTAGTCAAAACCCTGATAACGCACGGTAAATTCTTCCAAGCCTTCCACCGGAACACCGTCAGCGGTGAAGTAGCTGACAACGTCAAAGCCAGAAACGGCCAGAGTGTCACCCTTGGTCTCACGGAACACTGGGCCGGTAGCATCGCCGCCGAGATCGGCAATAAGACCGGTTTCGACAACTTCAGCCGCCATGGCATCGCCGCCGTTGGCAGTGTCAGCCGGTGCCGAACATGCTGCGACAGTGGCAAGTAGGGCGATTGCAAACAGAGATTTCTTCATTTCAATTCTCCTCCTGGGGGTACTCACTTGAAACCGGGTGCCTGTATCCCGGCAACACCTGCCATTTCGCCAGCTCTCGGGAGAACGTTACAGCAGTGACTTGCGGAATGAAAAATAATCGGCAAAGACTGCGCGCATGACGACGCTCGGCATTCTGGACCTACGACTTATTCGCCCTTGGAGGTGAAGGCCTGAGCGTGGGAGACGCTGGGGCTGACCTTCCAAGGGAAAAGCTGCCAGCCCTCCCCACAATCTTTTCGCGAAAAGTCATCCGTCATGCCCATGCTCTCAGACCCATCCCGCAAATATGCGCCCTTTGGCCAGATCAACCTGCCTGATCGCCAGTGGCCCTCCAAGTTGATCGAGCGCGCACCGCGATGGCTGTCGACCGATCTGCGCGATGGCAATCAATCGATCATTGATCCGATGGACGCGGTAAAGAAACGGCGCTTCTTCGATCTGCTGGTCGAAGTGGGTGTCAAGGAGATCGAAATCGGCTTCCCCAGTGCCGGCGCGACTGAGTTCGATTTTATCTCAGGCCTTGTCCAGTCTGATGCGGTGCCAGAGGATGTGCTTGTTCAGGTCCTGACACAGTCGCGCGAAGACCTGATCCGCACCAGCTTCGAAAGTCTTACAGGCGCGCGCGCGGCAATCGTCCACCTGTACAATGCGGTCTCCCCGGCCTGGCGCGAAATCGTATTCCGCATGTCGCGGGACGAAGTGCGCGAAATCGCGGTCGCTGGTGCCAAAGTGATGCGCGATCAAGCCGCCAAACAGCCAAACACCCAATGGCACTTCCAATATTCGCCCGAGACATTCTCAACTGCTGAGCTCGATTTCTCTATCGAGGTATGCGCTGCGGTGATGGAAGTGCTCGCGCCGACGCCTGATCGCCCGATTATCCTCAACCTGCCCGCAACAGTCGAGGCAGCAACGCCCAATATATATGCCGATCAGATCGAGTATTTCTGCCGCAATCTGCCTCATCGGGACAGCGCGGTTATCTCGCTGCATACGCACAATGATCGCGGCACGGGCGTGGCGGCGGCAGAACTGGGACTAATGGCAGGAGCGGACCGGGTCGAAGGGTGCCTGTTCGGGAATGGTGAGCGCACGGGCAATTGCTGCCTCGTGACCATGGCGCTGAACCTATACACACAAGGCGTCGATCCACAGCTCGACTTTTCCGATATCGACCGCGTGATTGAGACGGTGGAATATTGCAACGACCTGCCAGTACATCAGCGCCACCCCTATGGCGGAGAGCTGGTCTATACCGCCTTCTCCGGCAGCCATCAGGACGCAATCAAGAAAGGCTTTGAAGCCCGCGAGGCGCAAAACGATGAGGCATGGCGCGTGCCCTATCTGCCGATTGATCCCGCTGATCTTGGACGCAGTTACGAGGCTGTCATCCGCGTCAATTCGCAAAGCGGCAAAGGTGGCTTTGCTTGGGTGCTGGAAAAGGATCAGGGCCTAAAACTGCCCAAGAGGATGCAGGCCGATTTCTCAAAGGCGGTTCAGAACCTCGCAGACGAACTGGGCCGCGAATTGAACGCAGAGGACATTTGGGAGGCCTTCAAACGCACCTATCACGTCCAGACTCACCCCAAGCATTTCCAGCTGGTCCGATATGAGGAAAGCCGCGCTTCGGATGGCACACGCCTCTTTGCCGGAACCATCGCTGTCGAGGGCAAGGAGCAAAGCGTTTCTGGCCGGGGCAACGGACTTATCTCGAGCGTGGTGACGACGTTGGAGGAAAGCTTCGGACTGGAAATCAAAGTGCGCGACTACACCGAACATGCGCTCGGCTCGGGCCGCGATGCGCGCGCAGCAGCTTACCTCGAATGCGAGAGCGGTGGCCGGATCGTCTGGGGCTGCGGGATCGACACAGATGTCGCAACGGCTAGTGTTCGGGCAGTGCTAAGCGTTGCGAATTCGATTTCCAAAGGCAGTCCTGAGCGCAGTTAATCCGCAAAAGGCGCACTCAACCTTCGGAACATAGTGACGCAGTTTCCCCGGCCCTTGTGAAAACGCTAAGAGTGGGCTCATGAGCGATTCACCAGACCTTTCAGATACGCTGTCCCAACGACAAGAAGCGTTTGGCGACTTTCTGTCACCTCCGCTCTTTTCAGGCGTTGTTCGTGAACCATTCATTGAGGACGTCATCTCCGCGCACTTGCAGGCCAAACCGGTCAAACTCTCCACTGCTTTGCGCGATGATCTTGGCTTTGGCTTGGCTGACTTTCTCGCACTCTTGCGAGACCGAACATGGCGTAGCGATGATGAGATTGAGTTCCTGCCCAATGGTCGCGAAGGGCGCAGTCAGGCTCTTTGGGCATCAACAATTGCAGATCATGGCGTCCTGACCCTCGACCGGATCATGATGCTGCAGTCGCAGAAGGCGACGATCTATGTGAAGGGGCTCCAACTCATGGCGCAGCCCCTGCGCGAAGCGGCAAGGCGACTGTCATCGACCGGCTACTTCGAGACCCATGTAAACGCCTTTTTGAGCCCTGCAGGCAGTCAATCGACTCCCTTTCATATTGATCACCATGACGTGTTAGCAGTGCAAATCGACGGCTCGAAAACCTGGCAAGTCGAAGCCGAAGCTCGGGTGCCCAATCCGCATTTTACATACGCGCCAGATACCAATTTGGCCCCTTCCGGCATCGAAGCAAGTGACATCACCCTTGAGCAAGGTGATGTACTCTTCCTACCGCGCGGCACCGTCCATCGCGCCGCGGCCAGCAATGAAAGTTCATTCCACCTTGTGTTTGGCCTCAAATCGCCAGTTTGGGCCGATGTTGTCAGCTACGCGCTCACCGAAATGGCGGCGAAGGAGCACTCTATGCGCGGAGACATTGCCAGCACGGATGGTGATGCAGCGGCCAGACTGTTCGAGAACTTGGGGAATGCCCAAGCACTCCAGGAACTCGCTGTGCAGATGATGAAAGCGCGGGCGCGAGATCAGCTTATGAACCAATATGGCCAAGTCTTTGCCAAGGATCTAGAAGCGCTGCTCAAACGATACAAAAGCACAACTTGAGAGGACTGGCCGTTGACTGAAGTGATCCTTGAACCCGATCTGCCGATTGTCGATCCGCACCATCACTTGTGGGACTTGCGTGCAATGCTGCCAATGTTCCCCGAGCCGCGACACCGCTTCATCGAGACTTTGGTGGACGCCGCGCACTACACGTTCGACCAATTCCATGCCGATGTAGCCACAGGCCACAATGTGATCGCCACAGTCTTCATGGAATGCGGTGCGTTCTACAATGCGGCCTATGGCGATGCGAAGAAAGTGGTGGGCGAGGTCGAGTTCGTAAACGGCGTGGCAGCCCAATCAGCAAGCGGCCTTTACGGCTCTGCACGTCTATGCGCCGGGATTGTCGGGCATGCCGACTTGCTGGTCGGCAGCGCGGCGGGTGACGTTCTGGACGCGCTCCAACAGGCCGCTCCCAAACGGTTCAAGGGGATCCGCCATCAGGGTGCATGGGATGCTGATCCCGACGTGCTGGGCCCTCCATTCCACGCCCCGCCCGAACTTTACAAGGACGCGACCTTTAGAGAAGGGTTTGCTGAGCTTGCCAAAAAAGGCCTCAGCTTTGATGCATGGATTCTTGAGCCGCAAATCCCCGATGTCATTGATCTGGCACGTGCCTTTCCCGACACGCCGATCTGCCTCGATCATTGCGGCACTCCGCTTGGCAATGCGCGTTATGCGGGCAAACTCGAAGAGCGCTTCGATATCTGGCGCGCCAATATCATCGAACTCGCGCAATGCGAGAATGTCATGGTAAAACTTGGCGGGCTGGCCATGCACAATTGCGCCATGCCGGATGAAGGCCCCGCTGCGGGATACAGTTCGGAGGCTCTGGCGCCCTTGTGGAAGCCCTATATCGAAACCTGCATCGAAGCCTTCGGCACCTCGCGCGCGATGTTTGAGAGCAACTATCCGGTCGATCGCTGGGGGGCGACCTATCCTGTGCTGTGGAACACCTTCAAGCGCATCACTACCGGAGCAAGCGACGATGAGAAGGCAGCGCTTTATGCCGGGAACGCTACTCGCTTCTATGCGCTTGAAGAGGAACTTGCCTGAGGCTGGATCAGTCTTTATCGGCAACTGAAAATCTGCAATCGAGACGAAAGAGAGTTCTATGTCCCTTCCCGCCCCTTTCGACCGCATGCGTCTTCCGCTGATCGGCTCGCCGCTCTTTATCGTTTCGGGCCCAGAGTTGGTTATCGCCCAATGTAAGGCTGGGATTGTGGGCAGTTTCCCTGCTCTCAATGCCCGTCCGCAAACTCTGCTGGACGAGTGGCTGCACCAGATTACTGAGGAACTGGCCAAGCACAATCGCGAAAACCCAGATAAACCGGCCGCACCCTTTGCCGTCAATCAAATCGTCCACCGCTCCAACGACCGGGTCGAAGCCGACATGGCGACATGTGAGAAGTGGCAGGTGCCGCTGGTCATAACCTCTTTGGGCGCGCGGACCGAGATCTTTGACGCAGTACGCAACTGGGGCGGCATTACGATGCACGACGTCATCAACAATCGATTTGCGAACAAGGCGATTGAGAAAGGCGCAGACGGCCTTATCCCGGTTGCGGCAGGTGCTGGTGGGCATGCTGGCACTCAGTCGCCTTTTGCGCTGATGCAGGAAATCCGCGAGTGGTTTGATGGTCTGGTGGCGCTTTCGGGCTCGATTGCGCATGGCCAATCAATCCTCGCAGCCCAGGCCATGGGCGCTGACTTCGCCTATGCTGGAAGCGCGTTCATCGCGACTGAGGAGGCTAACGCAGACCAAGGCTATAAAGACAGCATCGTCGACAGCTCAGCCGAGGGGATTGTCTATTC
>JBCBMN010000121.1:0-8798 GCA_039822745.1 Pseudomonadota bacterium
ATCCCGTTTGAATCCTTTCGAGCATCATTCTTGCACGGCGGTCACTTGGACACTTTCTGGCGCGAAGCGATGTTTGAAACGCTGCTGTTTGATAAGGACATCCTGTGCACCAAGACCATTCGCGATGTCGGGACCCGGTACCGCTTCCTTGCAGAACGCTATGATAATGTGGTTGCACAAGTGCCCGATAGGCACCTCGCACGCTTCCTCGGGATAACCCCGCAAGGGCTAAGCCGGTTTCTGCGCAATTCACGCGCGGAGTTAACCTAGGTGAAGCTGGCCTGCACAAGGGCCTGATACATCGTTCTGCGACCATCACGGCAGACGAGGATCGCATGGCTGACGAATTTGACATGCCGCAAGAGCGGGATTTTGGCTGGAAGCTCAAAGGCGTTGAGACCACGGACTTCCAGATTGTTGAGCGCGACAACGGGCAATTCTGCGCCGTGCTTGGCCACTCGCTGCTTCGCGGCGTGACAAGCGAGATGATCTACTGGTGGTTCAAAAACTTCGGCAATCTGGCGGTTATTCTCGAAGACACGCCTGGGTTTGAAGGGCAAAGCGTACCCGCCTACCTTCTCTGGCACCCTTCCGACCATTGCAGCGCTACTTTATCGGGAGCACTCGCAGCAGACGGGACCGCCCAAGCTGGGGCGAAGATCCACATTCAAGAAGCGATGCAGTTCAAATCCTATGGAATGAAGTACCCGGTCAACACGGCGCTCAACATCTTTTACTGCGCACCCGACGGGTGGGCGATGGGCCGGTCAATCCCCATTTTCGGCAAAGCAATGTGTCTCCGCATCCATTACCGTGACGTCATGGAGGGCGATAGGATTGTGGGCGTACACTATCATTACGAGGTCGTGATCGGGGTGAGCGGCAACAACGCTGTCGCTCGATGGATCAACAGCAAGATCACCGCGGATTATTCACCGGAATTCTTCTCGGCTTGGCACCTCCACAACACAATCGAAGTCGGTACGTTCGAGAACTTTCTGCCAGCTCTTTTCGCGCAAGGGGAAAATAGTGCTGACTTGCGATATTCTCTGGAAATGAACTCGTTGTCAGACCCGCAGAGCGTGCAGACTTCCTTCGCCCCCGCCCTGTTTGCAAAGAGGGTTGCCGGTTTTAAGACGGCTGCGGACCCGTTCGCCTATCAAGCGCCGGAAGAACCAAGCTTTCTTTAGACTGCGGTGCCGTCCGGCGCTTGGCTCGCTCAAATGCCGCGCGCATCGGTGCTTTCGACCGGCACGCTGACTGTTAGACCTTCCATGTCTGGGGTCAGTTCGATCTGACATGACAGGCGGCTTGTGCGGCGCACTCCGGCGGCGAAATCGAGCATGTCTTCCTCTTCTTCAGAGGAGCGCGGCAGCTTGTCGAACCATTCTGCTGCGACGATCACATGGCAAGTGGAGCAGGCCATTTGCCCCTCGCATGTCCCTTCCAGCGGCAGTCCTGCTGCCTGACCCACGCGCAGAAGGGTGTCCCCGACCTCTCCGGTCGAAGCCACGGATTTCCCGCGCGGATCAATGAAAGTGACGGTGACGCTCACCTGATTTCAGCCCCATGCAGCCTGTTGATGCATGGCATTATTGATGGATTGTGCCGCTTCTTCAAGCTCTTCCATTGTCGTATAGCGGCCAAAGCCCAGCCGGATCGAGGATTTGGCTTCGGCATTGCTAAGGCCGATGGCCTTGAGGACGTGACTGGGGCGGCCCGATCCGCTGGCGCAGGCGCTGCCGGCGGAGAACATGACTGTGCGCACATCCGACATCAGCCGCGCGACATCCAAGCCGTCTTTTCGAATGTTGAGATTGCCGTGCCAGCGATGTTCCGCACTGCCATTGAGCGTCCAGTCCTCGAACAGGTCTCGCGCGCGCTCCCACAGTGCCTCGACATGCGCGGCGTCCTCTTCCTGTCGCTCCTCTGCCATCGCGGCGGCGGCTCCCATGCCTGCGATCAGCGCTGGCGAGAGGGTGCCGGAGCGCAGGCCAAATTCCTGGCCGCCGCCGGTTTGCTGTTCACGAAGCTCCACCCCGTCGCGCAGCCACAATGCGCCGACACCTTTGGGACCGTGAAACTTGTGGCCACTGATCGCGATCATGTCCGCATCAGGCAGCGCCATCTTGCCATAGGCCTGCACGCCATCAACCAGCATCAGCGCCCCGGCATCACGCGCGCGGCTGGCCCATTGCTCAACCGGCTGGCGCGTTCCAATCTCATTATTGACCTGCATGATGGCGATCATGCGCGCATTGGCGGGCAAGTTCTGGCTGGGATCGCATATCCCCTCAGGCGTCACCGGCAGCAATTCATGCGCGCCCGCTGCCCGCGCGGTATCGCCGACCGCCGAGTGCTCAATGGCTGAGAACGCGACCGCACCCGCTCCAGCCCCCTTTCCGACAGTGCCGCGGATCGCAAGGTTGAGCGCCTCGGTCGCGCCGCCGGTGAAAATCACTCTTCCGCCTGAGGGGAACAGCGCGGCGACTTTCTCACGCGCAGCCTCAATCGCTGCTGCCGCCTGCCGGCCAAGGCGGTGCGGCGAATGCGGATTGCCAAAGCTCGTCCCGTCCGGGCCATCAAGCTGCCGGATCATCGCCTCACGCGCTTCCGGCGCAAGTGGAGTGGTGGCTTGGTAATCGAGGTAGATCATGTGAGCGACCTCCAGGCCTCGGCAAAGGCGTCCAGTTCTTCCGGGGTTGTAGACCAGCCGATGCTCACCCGGATCGTGCGCGCAGCGACATCATCCGGTACGCCAAATGCGTCGAGCACGCGGCTTTTCTTCAGGGTGCCTGAAGAACACGCGCTCCCCGCAGAGACAGCAAAGCCCATGGCGTCGAGCCGGATGAGAAGGGCCTGTGCTGAGAGGGTGGGGTGAGTGAGTGCGAAGATGTAGTCAACCGGCTCACCGATCGTCAGCCGGTCGGCAGAAAGGCTCTGCGCAAGGCCTGCTCTATCTTCGGGCGAGGTCGCCCAATCGCCCGCTTCCAGCGCGGCTGCCATGCCAAGGGCCGCGGGCATATTCTCGGTCCCCTGACGATAGCCGCGTTCATGCCCGCCCATCGGTTCCAGCAGGTTGAAATCGCGCACAAGCAGTGCGCCGATCCCAATCGGACCACCGAATTTGTGCGCCGAGATCACCACCATATCAGCATCGGGCAAAGCCAGCTTGCCCGCGCTTTGCGCGCAGTCGGACAGCAGGACCGCCCCACTCTCGCGCACCGGCGCGGCCATTTGCTCCACCGGATTGATTGTGCCGGTCTCTGAATTCAGATGCTGGACGGCAAGGATCGCATCCCCGCCAAAAACAGTGTCATCGGCGACAATCTGGGCATCCGGCGCTGCACGAAACACCGCATCATGCTCAACCGCGCTGACGATGCGCCTCTTGGCCTTGCTGCGGTTGAGCGCGATCCACAATGCTTCGCTCGCGCCGGAAGTGAAGATCAGCTCGCCATTCCAATCCAGCGCCCGGTTGATCCGCTCGCGCGCATCTTCCAACGCCTGTTTCGCCTTGCGCCCTTCAGCATGCGGAGATGACGGGTTGGCCCAGCGCGCAAAACCCTCTTCCATCGCCGCCTTGGCCTCAGGGCGCAGCGGCGAGGTAGCGGCGTGATCAAGATAGATGCGAGGTTTCATAAAACACTAGATGCGAACGATTCTCAATAATTTGCGCTATCGGCTCCAACACTATATAGGCCTCGCAACCGCGCGCGCCAGCCGGTGCGTTGCGCCATTCATTTCCAACAAGGTTGTTTCATGCCGTCAGTCATCTTTCCCGGCCCAGAGGGCCGTCTCGAAGGCCGTTTCTCTCCTCCGCCCCGCCCGCGCGCGCCGGTTGCGATGATCCTGCATCCCCACCCCGAAGGCGGCGGCACGATGAATGACCGGATCGTCCAGCGGCTCTACCAGACCTTTGTCGATCGCGGCTTTGCGACCCTGCGCTTCAACTTTCGCGGCGTGGGTCGCAGCCAGGGCAGCTTTGACAGCGGTGTTGGCGAGCTGTCCGATGCGGCAAGCGCGCTTGACTGGGTGCAGTCTATCCATCCCGAAGCGCAGACCACCTGGGTGGCAGGCTATTCCTTCGGCGCGCTGATCGGCATGCAATTGCTGATGCGTCGCCCCGAAGTGCGCGGCTTCATCTCAGTGGCGCCGCCTGCGAACATGTATGACTTTTCGTTCCTTGCGCCCTGCCCTGCTTCCGGCATCTTCGTGCAAGGTGCGGCGGACACGGTGGTTCAGCCCAGCGCGGTGCAAAAGCTGGTCGACAAGCTGCGCACGCAAAAGCACATCACCATCCACCATGATGAGATCCCGCGCGCCAACCACTTCTTCGAAAACGAGATGGAAGACATGATGGCGAGCGTCGACAACTACCTCGACTTTCGCCTGTCACCGGATTGTCCGATCAAGTAATCAAACCCTTGCAGCGCGCGGGCAAAGGGGGCTTTGCGCGCTGCAATTTCTAGGCACTGATCCTGCGTGCTGGGCCGGGGATTACTAAGGTTCGGCCTCTAGACAGACCATTTTGTCAGGCAGGTTCTGGTCAATCGAGCGGTACCAACAGCAGCCGCCCAATGGATGAATACCCCGTGGAACAAAGCTCCCTTGAAGACCGCGCCGGCCGCCGGGTGCCCGCCCCTGATGGCGAGAGCGCGCTTGGCCTCGCGTTTCGGCAATACCTGCGCTTCGCCGTTTCAGGGGCGCTGGCAATTGGGACCTATATCGCTCTGTTTGCGCTGTTTCGCGCGGCTTTGGGCCTGCCTTTGTGGGCGACCAGCGGCGGGTCATACCTGTTGGCGACGGGCCTGAATTACTGGCTCAACTACCACTGGTCCTTCGCGTCGCAAGACCCGCATCACAGCGCTCTGCCCAAATACGCAGTGATCGCCTGTGTCAGTGTTTCGCTGAACGCGCTGACAGTGCCTTTGCTTGTAGGCAGCGGATTGCCGCCCTCTGCCGCCGCCTTCGCCTTTGCGATTACATGGCCCGTTTTCTCCTTCTTCGCGCAGAAATACTGGGCCTTCAAAGCCGACTGACGCCCGGTCCGCACGGCGCCACGCCACTGGTCTTGGGCAAGAAAGTTTCAAAATGCACACCCGTTGCAACATGCGACCCGTCTCAAAGTGCAACTCGAAACAATTATGCAACAATGGGTTAGCCCTGTAACATCACGAGCGAGCGCCTCCCCAACTAACGGGCGCTCACGTGACGAAACAGGAACGAGGAGTTTCCTCAATGAACTATGTTGCTCAATCACGAAGGCCCAATGCCGGGGCAATCCTCGGCTCGCTGGCCATCCCCGCAGGCTTTGGCGCGCTGTTGATTGCCGGGCTTGCAGTCACCGTGGTGATGACTCCGGCACAGCCCCGCCTCAAAGGCTTTGAAGTCAAAGTCGAGCCTATTGAACCGCCGCCGCCTCCCAAGCCGGTTGAACGGCAAACGACACCCGAAACCAAAACCACGCAGGTCATACCGCCTGCGCCAAGACCCACGGTGATCGACAATCCCACCATCACCATTCCCGGGCCAACCATCGATGCAACGCCCTTGAGCGGATTGGGCGATACGATTGTTGAACTGCCACCACTTGGCGGCGACGTGATCGGACCACCCGCCCCGCCGCTGCCCGATCCGATTGCCGCAACCCCGCGCGGCGATGCTGGACGCTGGATCACGGACCGCGATTATCGCGCGCGCTGGATCAGAGAAGGTCTAACCGGTGTGGCTGGCTTTACGGTCACCATCGACCCAAGCGGCCGAGTCAGCGATTGCACCATCACCCGCTCTACCGGGCATGATGTGCTGGATGGGGCGACCTGCCGCCTGCTGACACGTCGGGCGCGCTTTAACCCGGCGCGCGATGCAAATGGCAGCAAGGTGGAGGGAACTTTCTCCAATTCTGTCACCTGGCAGATCCCAGAGTGATTTGAGGCAAATGATTTGGTGGGGGCCGGGTCTAGTCCTGCCCGGCCTCCCCAATCTTGTCGATCGGCGCCGTCCCGTCGCTCATCGGGATAGTCCAGATCAGCACATTCATGATGGCAATGCCCGCCAGCACCACCATCAGCACCGGCTTGGTCGCATCACCCGTCTTGCGCCAAAGCGCATAGGCCCCCGCTAGCAAGGCGATGACGCACAGCAGCACCACGGTGAACGTCAGATCGACATTGCCCACAAAGAAATCGGTAATCGCATCCCACAGGCCGGTCATGTTCCGCTCGCACTCCTCAAACGGATTGAAAACAATTGTATCGCAACCGCGATCCAGCGTCATAGCAATGGAACATCGCCCGCCTATCCGCTAGTTGTATCCTGTTTACACTTTTTAGAATTTCAATTGGGAGGACATCATGGGAATTTTCAGTTCTATCAAAGGCGCGATCTGGGGCGCAGAGGAAGCACCTGAGGAAAAGGCAGCAGCACCCGCCCCTGCTCCCACACCCGAAGCAGAGCCTGAGCGCGCTGCCATCAGCGAAGTCGACGTAATCGCGCGCGTGGGCAACATTCCGGGCGCAGACAAGCTCAACTGGCAGACCTCGATCGTCGATCTGATGAAGCTGCTCAACCTCGATGCAAGCTATGGCAATCGCAAGGAGCTTGCCGGTGAAGTCGGCATTGAAGGCTATGAAGGTTCTGCTGAAGACAACATCGCCCTGCACAAGGCCGTGATGACGAAACTGGCAGAAGCAGGCGGCATCGTGCCGGACGATCTGAAAGACTGATTTGCTCTGTCAGTGCCTGCAGGCTAATCCCGGGGGCATGACAAAAAGCAATCCTGATTTCACACGCCGTCAGGCCCTTAACGGGCTTGGCGGCGTTTCTGTTTTGGCTATCAGCGGCACCGCGCTGGGAGGCTGTATGTCCATGCGCGGCGCCGATGGCGCTAACGGTGCGCCGGGCACTTCTGCGGCGATGCCCGGCCCCGATGCCAAGCTCGACGATATTGCCTATCGCATGCTGCGCCATGAACCGGGCCGGGCGACCAGTCTGGGGGTCGACACCGGAGAGTTTGCCGAGTGGCGCGGGACATTCGGCGTGCCCGGAGCCGAGGGGCGAGAAGCCTATCGTGCGACGCTCACCCAATTGGTCGAAGAAGCGAAAGCCTATCCCAAGGACGGCCTGACACCCGACCAGCAAATCGGGTTTGAAGTGGTCGAGACCGCGTTCTCCAAAGCGCTCGAAGGCATGGCTTTACCCTATGGCGATGTGGCCGTGGGCAGTTGGCGCAACGCGCCTTATCTCGTGATCCAGAATGTCGGCGGCTATCTCGATTATCCGCGCGCGATGGGAGCAGGCCAGCCGGTCAAAACCGATCAAGATGCCGAGTTCTTCCTCTCGCGCTTGTCCGAAATCCCCGCCGCGCTGAAAGGCGAATTGGAGCGAGTGAAAGAGGCGCGCAGCTTTGGCGTTATCCCACCCGACTTTCTGCTGGCGAAAACCGCAAACCAGCTCGAACTCACCACCAAGGCCGCGGGCAAAGGCGATCTGTTCGTCCGCGATTTCGAGCAATTGCTGAAACAGGCCGACCTGTCCGACACATATCTCGCCAAGGCAGAGCAGCAAGTCACCGGGCCAATCCGTGAGGCCTTGGAAGAGCAATTGGCGGAGATCGCATCCCAGCGTGACGAAGCGACGTCCAATGCCGGCATGTGGGCACAACCAGAGGGTGAGGAATGGTATTCCTGGGCCGTGGGTGCATCAACCACCACCTCGCTGACACCGGATGAGATACACCAGCAAGGCCTTGAAGAGCTGGCCGAATTGCATGGCCGGATGGACCCGATCCTCAAGGAAATCGGCTATACCAAGGGCAGCGTGGGCGAACGCATGCAGGCGCTGGGCAAGGACAAACGTTACCAGTTCGCGCCGGGCGATGAGGGGCGTGAGGAAATCTTCGCCTTCATCAACAAACAGGTCGATTACATCAGAGCGCAAATGCCGCGTGCCTTTACGCAATTGGTCGATCCGCCGCTCGAAGTGCGCCGCATTCCGGTGGCCGAAGAGCTTGGCGCGCCCGGTGCCTATGGCGGTGCTGGCACCAAGGATGGCTCTATTCCGGGGCGCTTCTGGATCAATCTGCGCACCACTGATCTGCATCGCAAATATGACCTGCCCGACCTGACATTCCACGAGAGTATTCCCGGCCATGTCTGGGAGGGCGAGTATTCGAACCGCCTGCCGCTGATCCGCTCCATCCTCGCCTTCAACGCCTTCAGCGAAGGCTGGGCGCTGTATGCCGAGCAACTGGCGGACGAATTGGGCGCTTATGACGATTTCAAGGTTGGGCGGCTGGGCTATCTCCAAAGCCTCGCCTTCCGCGCCTGTCGTCTGGTGGTCGATACCGGCCTCCACCACAAGCGCTGGACGCGCGAAGAGGGCAATCGCTTCTTTGTCGAGCGCAACGGATCAAAGGTGGAAGAAGTCGCGAGCGAGGTGGACCGCTATTGCAGCTGGCCGGGGCAAGCCTGCGGCTACAAGATCGGCCATTCCGAAATTGTCGGCCAACGCGCGAGGGCTCAAAAGGAACTGGGCGGGGCCTATGACTTCCGCGAGTTCAACACCGCCGTCATTCTGGGCGGCAACGCGCCTTTGAATGTCGTGGGCAACACGGTGAGCCGCTATATTAAGGGGGCGCGGGGCTGATGTTACCAGCAATCCGCGTTGAACAGATTGCTAGCGTAATGCGTGACGCCTTGATCAAGCAGCTTGGCCGCTGCCTGGTATTGCGGAATGCGCGCTTCGTAGATGATCTGACCCTTTTCAACCACGCCCAGCTGAAACTCATCGGTTTC
>JBCBMN010000122.1:0-8631 GCA_039822745.1 Pseudomonadota bacterium
ATGGACCTTGTCCTGCGCTCGGTCGCCTTCGGCATCCGTTACGCCGTCCCGCACATGAAAGAACGCAAGGGCGCCAGCATCGTCAATGTCTCCAGCGTGGCGGCAGTCGGCCCCGGCTATTCGCCGACTGCCTACGCCGTGGGCAAAGCGGGCGTCTTGCACCTTACCAAATGCGCCGCCGCTGACCTTGCTCAATTCGGCATCCGCGTGAATGCCGTGCAGCCCGGCTTCATCAACACCAATATCTTTACCGCATCGCTCGAAATACCCGAGGATATGAAGACGGTTGCCAAGGCGATGATCGCGCAAGGTTCCTCCAACGCTCAGCCGATCGCGCGCGGCGGCCAGCCGCTTGATATTACCGAAGCGGTGGCGTTCCTCGCCAGCGATGCCGCCAGCTTTGTCACCGGCACCTCGCTGATCGTTGACGGCGGCCTGACCGTGGGCCCGCGGCATAGCTGGGACCCTGAAGCAGCCAATGCGCTGTCGGGCCTTATGGCGCTTGAAGAGCAAGCCAAGGCAGCCGCCGCTGCGAAAGGCGCGTAATGGCATCTGCGGCTGGCGGTCTTCCCCTTCGATTGAAGCTTGTTCACGGATTTGGCGCCGTCGCCTTTGGCGTGAAGGATGTGGGCTTTTCATTCTTCCTCCTGATTTTCTACAATCAGGTCCTGGGCATGGATGCAGGGCTTGTCAGCATCGCCCTGCTTATCGCTCTGCTGGTGGATGCGGTGGTTGATCCGATCCTCGGCAATCTGTCGGACCGCACCTATACGCGTTGGGGACGGCGACTGCCGTGGCTCTATGCCGCGCCCATTCCACTTGCGGTGTGCTGGGTGCTGCTGTGGTCCCCGCCCGGCTCCGGCCCGCCCAGCTTTGCGGGTCTGGTGGCGATAGCCATATCAGTGCGCCTCTTGCTTTCAGCCTGCGAGGTGCCTTCGATAAGCCTCGTGCCCGAAATCACAGCGGATTATGATGAGCGCACCACCCTCTTCCGTTTCCGCTACCTGTCTGGCTGGCTGGGCGGGATTGTTATGATGACGCTGGCCTACACCGTGTTCATGCCGGGGCCGGACGGGCTGCTCACCCGCGACGGCTACACCGCTTTCGGCATGTTCGGAGCAGTCTTGATGGTCATCTCGGTCATCGGATCAGCCGCAGGCCAGCATCATCTGGTTGCAAAACTGCCCGAAACAAAGCCCGAGCCTTTCTCACTCAAGGGCGCTTTCTCGGAAATCTTTGATGCTTTTTCGGAAAAGAGCTTCCTGATTTTCGCTGCCGGGGGCCTTGCCGCTTATGTCAGCCAGGGAATGACATTTTCGATCTCGAACTATCTCAACCTGTTTGTGTGGCAGTTGGACGGGCCGATCGCGCCGGGTGCACCGGAATGGTTCACCGGGCTTCTCGCCTATCCGCTCATGCTGTTTCTATCAGTGGTCTTGATGTTTCTGGTTGTGGGTCCGATGCACGCCAATCTGGGCAAAGCAAAGAGCGCGGTGATTGGCGCGGTTGGCAGCATTGCTGTCGGCCTATTGCCATACGGCCTTTTGCTGATTGGCTTTTGGCCAGAGCCGGGGACGCCCGCTTCCACCTTTGGCTATCTCGCCTTCAACCTGTTCGGCAATACGCTCGGCGTCGTAACCATGATCTCTGCGACTTCCATGATTGCCGAGGTTGTCGAAGCCTTCGAAGAACGCACGCATCGCCGGGCAGAGGGGGCATTCTACTCAGGCAATTGGCTGATCCAGAAATGCGCGACCGGCGCGGGCATCTTTGCCACCGGACAGATCATCTCGGCCTCACAATTGCAGACCGATGCGACGCCGGGGGCAGTGCCGTTTGAAGTGATCTCCACGATCATCATCTATTACGGTCTGGCGGCTATCGCACTCGCCCTAATCGCTGCATATTGGCTCGGAAGCTTCCCGATTGATCGGGCTGAGCATGAAGCGCGGCTTGATCGATTGGCAAAGCGCAAGGAGGCCGCTGGCGAGGCCGGTCCTTCCAATGCTGCATCAGCACCGCTCCCGGAGATGCCTCACACCACTGCATGATCCAAACGAGCCAAGAGTAAAAATCAGGTGTTGGCGCGACGCATTCGCTCTGCCATCACCGATTCGGTAGTTATTTGATACGGACGAGAGAGAGGACGCCCCCATGGATTTTGAACCCAATGAACGCCAAGCCTATTGGGCAGGCCGTGTGCGTGATTTCATCGAAAAGGAAATCCGCCCCAATGTCGGCACCTACAAGGATCAAGATGCCGAGGGTGATCGCTGGAAAGTGATCCAGGTCATCGAAGACAAGAAGAAGCTCGCTAAGGATGCGGGTATCTGGAACCTGTTCATGCCGCCGCGCAATGACAGCCACCACCATGTCGATGACACCTACGAATTTGACGGCCCCGGCCTGACCAACCTCGAATATGCGCTTTGTGCAGAGGAAATGGGCCGCATTGGCTGGGCTTCGGAAGTGTTCAATTGCTCGGCGCCTGACACCGGCAATATGGAAGTGTTCCACCGCTATGGTACGCGCGAGCAAAAGGAACAGTGGCTGACCCCGCTGATGAACGGCGAGATCCGTTCCGCCTTCCTGATGACAGAGCCCTACACAGCATCGTCTGACGCAACCAATATCGAAACCCGCATTGAGCGCGATGGCGATGAATATGTCATCAATGGCCGCAAATGGTGGTCTTCGGGTCTGGGCGATCCGCGCTGCAAGATCGCGATCGTCATGGGTAAAACCAACTTCGAAGCACAGCGTCATGCGCAGCAGAGCCAGGTTCTGATGCCGATTGATACGCCCGGCGTGAACATCATCCGCCACCTGCCCGTATTCGGTTATGACGATGCGCCGCACGGCCATATGGAAGTCGAGATGAAGGACGTGCGCGTTCCGGTCAGCAACGTGCTGCTGGGCGAAGGGCGCGGGTTCGAAATCGCGCAAGGTCGCCTTGGGCCGGGCCGTATCCACCACTGCATGCGCACCATCGGTGTCGCGGAAGAAGCGCTGGCTAAGATGTGCAAGCGTCTGCAAGAGCGCGAAGCCTTTGGCAAACCGATCTACAAGCACTCAGTCTGGGAAGAGCGGATCGCGCGCGCTCGTATTGATCTCGATATGACGCGCCTTCTTTGTCTCAAAGCCGCGGACATGATGGACAAGGTCGGCAACAAGGCTGCCAAGCAGGAAATCGCGATGATCAAGGTTCAGGCGCCCAACATGGCTCTGAAGATCATCGACGACGCGATTCAAGCGCATGGCGGCGGCGGTGTGTCCGAGGATTATGGCCTTGCCAAAGCCTATGCCTCGATGCGCACGCTGCGTCTTGCCGATGGTCCTGACGAAGTGCACGCTCGCTCGATCAGCCGGATGGAGATCAGCAAGCACGCGCCAGAGGCAGGCCCTACCGCCAATGCTCTGCGTGGCGGAGTGGGCGCACCGGCCAATGATGGCGGCATCAGCTCAGGCGATATCGGCGTCGCACGCTAAGGGCGCCGCGCCAATCGAGAGGGGACACGCAAATCGGGGCGGTGTGCAAACGCGCGCCGCCCCTTTTCGCGGATAAGAAAGGCCAAAAGAGAACAGGCATGGAAATCGATTTCGACAAGGAAATGGTCGGCACCGTTGAGGTGGAAGAGCGCGACAAGCTTGACCTGGACGCGCTGACGGCATGGTTTGAAGCCAATGTGGAAGGCTTTACCGGCCCGATCAGCTACACAAAGTTCAAAGGCGGACAATCCAACCCCACCTATAAGATCGAGACCCCAGAGACGGATTACGTCCTGCGCCGTCAGCCCTTTGGCAAATTACTCCCCAGCGCGCATGCGGTTGATCGCGAATATGCCGCTATGACCGGCCTGCACCCCACCGGCTTCCCCGTCCCCAAGACCTATGGTCTGTGCGAGGACCCTGAGGTTATCGGCTCCAAGTTCTTCGTCATGAGCATGGCCGATGGTCGCTCGCTCTGGAACGGATCGATGCCGGGAATGGAGCCAGAGGAACGCCGCGCGCTTTACAACTCCCTGATCGACACGATCGCGGACTTGCACCTTAACAAGCCGAATGAAATCGGCCTTGGCGATTACGGCAAGCCGACCGACTATTGCGCACGACAGATTGCGCGCTGGTCAAAGCAGTACAAGCTCTCTGAAACCGAGCACATGCCGCAGATGGAGCGGTTGATCGAATGGCTGCCCGAGACGATCCCGCCGCAGCACGAAAGCAGCGTGGTGCATGGCGACTATCGGGTCGACAATGTGATATTTGCCCATGACGAGCCGCGCGTGATTGCTGTGCTTGACTGGGAATTGTCGACGCTGGGCGATCCGATTGCCGATTTCAGCTATCTGATGCTCAACTGGCATCAGCCCGCCGATGGTCGCGCAGGGCTGCTCGGGCTTGATCTGGAAGCGCTTGGCATTCCTTCGGTGGATGAGGCAGTGGAACGCTATGTCGCGCGCACCGGATACCCGGTCCCGCCGATGGACTGGTACTTTGCTTACAACCTCTTCCGGCTGGCAGGCATTATTCAGGGCATCAAGAAGCGCGTCATTGATGGGACCGCGTCGTCGGCCCATGCCAAATCAATGAGCGAGCGCGTCGCCCCTCTGGTAGAGCGCGCCTATCATTTCGCGCTCTCTGCCGGGATGCCTGAGTAAGGCTCAGAACGAGGCGTACAGGCTGACCAATCCACCCACATCCTCGGGCGCTTGTGAAATGTGCCCGGGTTCGCTCCGGTGGAACATGCTGGCGCGCACATAGCCAAACAGGATCGGCGCGCCCCATGTTATCTCAGTCATGATCTCGCGCCCCTCTGGCGACAGATTGAGGCTTTGCCGCCCGAGGATCGCGCTTTCTGTGGCGTAGTCATATGCAACCGGCAGATCGAAGGACAGAGCGCCGCCATTCACGCGCAAGGGCTGGCTCACGCGGAACGCAATAGAGTCGCCCATGCTCGTAAGCTGCGCGGTTGAAACATCGAATGACCAGGCATCGCTGGTCAATTGCGATTGATCCGAAACCAGCGCCGAACCGCGCGGAGTGGTAACGCCATAGCGCAGAGCACCGCTTACTCGAACCGCTCCGAAACGTTGTCCCACCTCGCCATCGAGGAACAGGGTATTGGCTCCGCGAAAGCCGAGCGCCGGGTTGAAATGCCCGCCCAGAATAGTCTCTTCTTCGGCGAGCCAGGACACGGCAACATTGGTGTCCAGCGCGCCAAAGCTCCGATCCGCAGCAAAGCCAAAGGTTGCAGTCGAGCGTTGCTCGCGCTCGGTCAGAACGGCACCGCCGACGCGCCGATTTCCAGCCAGCCACGCCTGTCCCCGCTCGGCAGAGACCGTCAGTCCCCAGTCTCCCCAAATCTGACGCACCGCCATGGCCACATCGCTGCTGTCCGTGAAGCCCGTATCCGCCCCTGCCCGTGGAGCGATCGCGAATGCCGTGCCTGTATTGCCCTGCAATTGCCCGACCAAGCCCTTGGCACCCTGAGCGATAGCGACGCCGACCTGCGTATTGGGATCAAGGTCAGCCGCGATCCGCGCGGCCATAAGGGGTGCGCCGTCGGCTTCTTCAGGGGAAATTTGCAGACCGCGTGCCCAATTCAGCCCCGCCGCCAGATTGCCCTCACCGATCGTTACGTTGGCAGAAAAACCGGGGCGTGCAGCCGAGCGTGTGACAGTGCCCCGCTCCACTGCGCTGCGCAGCCGCGGGACTTGCGCTGCATTCTGAGTGGCCTGCGGCCCAAGCTCAATATCAAAGGCGCGGTCATAACGGTCCAACACCACGGTTGAGAGTTGAGCGGTGCTCAGTGCATCTCCCATCGCCGCAGAGCCCAGCGCAAAGTCACTCGCAAGGCTAAGCGCGTTGTTGGTGCCTGCCAGTTGCGTTTGGCCCAAGGGCTGAAACGCTGCCTCGATATCCAGAATGCCCACCCCGTAAATGGGATCGACACCCTCTTCACCTGCGTCCTGCGCACTCTCCAGAAGAATATCGACAATCTCATCGGCTTCAAGGTTGGGGAATGCCTCAGCCAGCAGGGCGACCGCTCCAGCGACCTGTGGCGCAGCAAAGCTGGTCCCTGAAAACAGCGTGACGAATTGCTGCCCATCGATGGTCTCGACGAATATCTCGCCATCTTCATAGACGCAGCAGATCCGCTCACCCCGGGCGGTGATATAGGATTCGGCATAATCTCCGGCGCGGTTGCTGAAGCCCGAGATGACGCCGTTGTCATCCACCGATCCGACGATCAGGACATTCCCGGAGCCAGCATCAACCGCATCGGCCGCGAAAGGATCAGGCTGGTCCGGAGGGATGTTCGGATCGGACCCGTCGCCCGCATTCCCCGCAGCCACAACTACGACCACTCCAGCATCGCCCGTCCGGCTCAAAGCGTCGCGCAGCTCAGGCGCAGCCGGTCCGCCGCCCAGACTCAGATTGAGGACTGTTGCGCCCGTAGAGATGGCCAGATCGACCCCCACAGCAATATCGCTATCCGCAAATCGGCATCCCAAAGAGGCATCCTGCGGGGTGTCCGCTCCGCAAGTGCCCGGCAAATCCGCTCGAATGGCCAGGACATCGGCGCCAAAGGCGATACCCACCGCTCCGTTGTTATCCAGCGCCCCTGCGGCCACGCGTGAGACATTGGACCCATGGTCATTTTCAGGATCGATGCCACGATTGGCTGCAACATCGGTTGAATTGGGATGAATGCGTCCCGCAAATTCGGGGCTGTCACTGTCAATCCCGGAATCGATCACCGCGATAATCTCGCCGGCCCCTGTGATGCCCTCCTCCCACGCACTTGGCGCTCCGTGAAATTGCGGCCCGTCCGAGCGCCGCACCTCAGCCGTGTTGAAGCTGGCTGGAGGCGGTGGAGGCGGCGGCGGGGGTGGCGGAGGAGGAGGTGGTGGTGGCGGAGGTGGCGGCGTCATCATGAAAGGAGGTTCGCTCGCGCCTCCTCCCGCACATGCGGCAAGCGTTGCACAGGCGATGGCAGCAACCACTGGCTTCCAAACAATCGGAGCCGAAGGGTCTGGGAGGGGGGCGGTCGAGTCTGGCGTAACCGCGCATTCGCCAAGGGGTTTGTCAGGCATTGATCTGGATCCTCAACTTCCCCCTAGGCCCCCAGAGTAACGGGATTGTCCGCCAACTGACAAGGACTTCTCTTCGCTCAACTGTATCCGAACCGGTGGCGTTGCAGCTATGCCATTGCTTCCCGCTGCCGGCCTCAGAGGAACCGAGCTTGCCCCACAGCATTCTCAGCGCTAGCAGCGCGAACGCACATAAGCGACCATGCTGGCGCTGCTGACACGCCACCGGAGTGACCATGACCGATACCCTCATCACGCAAATCGAAGCTGCCTGGGAAAACCGCGCGGATGTAACACCCGGCAGCGAGGTGCGTCATGCAGTGCACGATGCGCTGGTCCTGCTGGATAGCGGTGAGGCGCGCGTTGCGGAGCCGGACGAAAATGGGGGCTGGAAAGTCAATCAGTGGCTCAAGAAAGCGGTGCTCCTGTCGTTCCGCCTGCAGGACAATCAGGTGATGGACGCGGCCTCTGGTGGTGAAGCAGCGTTTGATAAAGTCCCGCTCAAATTCGCGGGCTGGGGCGATAACCGCTTCCGCGATGCCGGTTTCCGCGTCGTTCCGGGGGCGGTCGTCCGCCGGGGGAGCTTTATCGGCAAAGGCGCAGTGTTGATGCCCAGCTTCGTCAATATCGGGGCCTATGTTGGCGAAGGCACGATGGTCGATACCTGGGCAACGGTTGGGTCCTGCGCGCAGATTGGCAGCAATGTGCATATTTCGGGCGGTGCCGGCATTGGCGGTGTGCTCGAACCGCTTCAGGCAGAGCCTGTCATTATCGGCGACGGCGCGTTCATCGGCGCGCGCAGCGAAGTGGCAGAGGGCGTGCGCGTTGGTGAAGGCGCAGTGCTCTCCATGGGCGTCTATCTGGGCGCTTCGACCAAGATCATCGACCGGGCGACCGGCGAAATTCACAGGGGCGAAGTGCCGCCCTATGCGGTTGTCGTCCCCGGCACCTTGCCCGGCAAGCCTTTGCCCGATGGCACGCCCGGCCCTTCGCTCTATTGCGCGGTGATTGTGAAGACCGTTGACGCACAGACCCGTTCGAAGACCGGGATCAATGAGTTGTTGCGCGACTAAGGATCATTCTTCTGCTACGTCACGTTACGTAATTGAGAGTAACGCGAAGGGAAGCAGACATGAGCGACAAAAAAGAAGCAATTCGTATTGAAGACGATGACGCTCGTGCAGCGCACACTCCGGGTGTCGTTCGCTACGTATTGGGCTTCAGCCTGCTGCTTGCTTTGGTAGCGATGAGCGCGGTCTGGATCATTCCCGCCATCTGGGGCTGATCTCCTAATCAGCCTTGGGCATGCGCGTCTCGATCGGCGGCTTGCCCCGTTGTGACGCGGCATAAGCCTCCGCCTCGCGCAGCACGCGAATGGCGTTGCGGCTCGCAATCATTTCAAGCTCAGCTTGCGAGTAGCCGCGCCGGACCAGTTCAGCAAAGAGCGCTGGATAACCGCTCACATCTTCGAACCCGACCGGCCCCGTGGGCATCCCGTCAAAGTCTGCGCCGATTCCAATCGACTCGACACCGGCAA
>JBCBMN010000123.1:0-8586 GCA_039822745.1 Pseudomonadota bacterium
GGCTGTGCTGGCTGCGCAGGCGTGCCGGGCGCACCCGTATCGTATGTGTGGTGGACGTGTGTCACACTAGGCTCTTCATTATAGGTGGCTGCAGTCACTAGACCCCAGATCCAAGCTGCCAACATCATAGGAGCACCAATGATTGCGCCGAGGACGGTAATGGTCAGAAAGAGCCCGAAAAAGTACAGGAGAAGCTGAATGATCCCCTCTGTTGTCTTTCCGATGATCAGACTACCGATCCCAGGAATGAAGAAGTTTATGATTACAGCCGCAATTTTCATTGATGTATCCCCGTTTGTTGAGCGCATGGACAATGGCCGCTTGTAACAGCGATGTAAAGCGACGCGGTAAGCTCTGGCGCATCCGAGATTATTGTGAAATCTCTTGATGCCACAGATTCCTGTACTCACTGATGCGAAGCTGCCCTGAGAGCGCTGAGAGGTCACAGGGATTTCAAACGGGGGAATCGCATTGAAAATGCTCGACCGGCTCTCTAATGATACAAGATATCATCTTTGAATTGGAACACGATCCATGAACGCCCCCACAAATCCAGGCGCTCTGCCGCCTGAAAAGCGTCTGCCTGTCACTGTCCTTTCCGGCTTCCTTGGCGCGGGCAAGACGACCTTGCTCAATCACATCCTCTCCAATCGTGAGGGCAAGCGCGTGGCGGTGATCGTCAACGACATGTCCGAGGTGAACATTGATGCCGATCTGGTGCGTGGCGGGGAAGCGACGCTCTCGCGTTCCGAAGAGACCTTGGTCGAGATGACCAATGGCTGCATTTGCTGCACTTTGCGTGATGACTTGCTCAAGGAAGTCCGCACGCTCGCAGAGGAAGGTCGCTTTGACTACCTTGTGATCGAGAGCACCGGCATTTCCGAGCCGCTTCCAGTCGCCGCGACCTTCTCCTTCCGTGACGAAGATGGTGAGAGCCTCGGCGATGTCTCACAGATTGATACGATGGTGACTGTGGTCGATGCGGTGAACCTGCTGGCGGATTATTCGAGCAGCGACTTGCTCTCGGCACGCGGCGAGACGGCGGGCGAGGAGGATGATCGCAGCCTTGTCGGTCTGCTGGTTGAGCAGATCGAGTTCGCTGACGTGGTGATCGTCAACAAGGCCAAGGATGTCGAGCCTGCCCAACTGGCCATGGTCAAGAAGGTTGTGGCCTCGCTCAATGCTGATGCGAGGATTATCGAAGCGGATCACTCGCGCGTTGAGCTCGATGAGATCATCGGCACGGGTCTTTATGATGAAGAACAGTCTGAACAGCACCCGCTGTGGCTGAAAGAGCTCTATGACTTTGCCAGTCATCGGCCCGAGACCGAGGAATATGGCGTTGAGAGCTTTGTCTTCCGCGCGCGCAAGCCGTTTGATCCGGGCAAGCTCTACGCTTTCCTGACCGGCGAGCATCTCGACAAGATCATCCGCGCCAAAGGCCATTTCTGGATGGCGACCCGACCCGATTTCCTTGCCGAGCTGGCGATTGCGGGTACGCAAAAAAGCGTCAGCCGCATGGGCCGCTGGTGGGCCGCCGTGCCCAAGAACCGTTGGCCTGATGATGGCACGTTCGAAGAGTTCGTGATGAAGCATTGGGACCAGACCTGGGGCGATCGGCGTCAGGAACTGGTGTTTATTGGCATTGGTATGGATCAGGCGGCGATCACCGCAGCGCTAGAGGCGTGCCTGGTGGACGAGGACACTTTCGATGCCGAGGCGTGGGAAGGCATGCACGATCCTTTCCCGGTCTGGGCCGAGGCGACCCCGCTGCCCGAAGGCGCCTGATTGGAGGCGGATGACGCTGGCTTCGCTGCTTAGGCGCGGCTAGGGCACCGCCATGCTTCCCCGAGAGACCCTTGCGACCGCTCAGATACCCGGCGGTGACACGCTGACGCTGATCAGCCATGGGCGTGACTTTGTGATCATGCTTGGACGCGATGAGTTGATGGGAACGCGCATGCAATTCTCCGAGGAGCAATTGGCGCGCCTGACATTGGAACAGCTGCATGCGCCTGCGCCGCGTTTGCTGATCGGCGGATACGGCATGGGGTTCACTTATCGTGCGGCCTTAGCGATTGCTCCTGCGCAAGCGGAGATCGTGGTGGCGGAGATTGTGCCCGAAATCCTCGATTGGGCGCGCGGACCTCTGGCACAGCTTACAGGGAATTGCCTCGATGATCCGCGCGGCCGAGTGATGCTGCGCGACGTCGGAGAACTGATTGACGGGGCGGGGAAGGCCAAGCGTTACGACGCGATCCTGCTCGACGTGGACAATGGCCCGGATGGCATCGTGCGTGACGACAATGACCGGCTTTATACCCGCACCGGGCTGGCCAAGGCGCGCGAGGCGCTCAATCCCGGGGGCATTCTGGCGGTGTGGTCAGCTGCGCCCGATCCCGCTTTCACGCGCAGGCTGAAAGAGGCTGGCTTCGCAGTCGAAGCGCGCGAGGTGCGAGCGCGGCCCAACAATAAAGGTCCGCGCCACACGATCTGGTTTGCTTCTGTTTGATTGCGGCAGCGTTTCACGCTGTGCCAGCCCACCCGCGCGCTTCCGCCCTGAGCCTGCCGTGATATCATCCGGGTGGAAGAGCACAGGGCGCGGGTGGCTCGGAAAGGTCTCTGAAATCAAAACCCGTAAATGATGGTCACCCGGCTCAGCGTGTCGGTCTTGACCGCGCCTGCGGGTGGGGCTGTGTCATGCTCCACCGTATAGGATAGCCGCACTGACAGCGCATCGGACAAAGCCGCCTGAAAACCGGTGTCAGACGTAAAGGTGCTTGATCCATCCTGCGCAAATGCACTCGCATCCTGCGTCAGCGTAAAGGTGTCGGACAAGGCCCAATCGAAGTCGAGAGCGGCGCGCGCTGCAAAACTCTCGCTGCTGGTCCCATTATCGGTCAGTTCGGTGCGCCGCCAAGCCGGACCGGCATTCACCGTCAGCGTCGGCCCATCGGTCAGAACGTCATAGCCAAGACCGCCCGACGTCGAGTAGCGCGCTGAGAAGCCCTGAAACTGATCGCGCTCGAACTGCGCCAGTGCGTAAGCGTAAAACCTGTCAGTAATCTTTAGGTTCAGCTCGTAGGCGGCGAGGAACTGTTCCCGCGTGACCGCCCCTTCGGTTTCCTGATAGTCAGCGCGGCCCGAGAATTTGTGCCGCCAGTTTATGCCCTCTTTGGACAAAGCCACGCTCGCGGTGATCCCGGTATTTTCGGCGTTGCCCGTCGACATGAACCCGCCCAACTCGCCTTGGCCGGACCAGTTTTCGAAAATGCCAGCTGAGCGGATTTCCTTTTCCTCAGCCGCCGCCGCTTCGGCCTCAGCCAGAGCCATGTCATCTTCGAAGCCGGCGAGGATCGCATCCAGCTCAGCCGCGTCATCGGGATTTGTCGCTTTGGCAAGCTCGATGACGGTTTGCACCTTGGTTTTGTCGCCGGTCGCAATGGCTGCTTCGATCATGGCCTGAACCGGGCCGGGTATCTCGGCAAAGGCCGGGGCGGGCGCAAGCGCGGTGAGGCCTGCAGCGCAGGCCAGAAGAGCCGTTTTGGTTTTGATCACGTTAACCCCCAATAATGCGCGGTGCATGAAGGAAAGTGCGCTTGCTCAGCGGTACTTCTTTCATGCGCAGGATGTCGTAAAATGTTGTCGCATGGAAATAGAAATTGGGCTGTGAAAAGCTCAGAATGAAATTGCCCACGGTAAAGGACATGCGGCGCGTGCCGCCCAGCACAAAGTGAAGCTCCTGATCGACGATCGCTTCCAGCGCCTCTGGATCGGACGCATCCAGCGCAGCGATGGCTTCGTCAGTCATTGCGCGCATTTCATCCCAACTCGCGGGCAGAACAGTAAAGTCAGGCGAGAATTCGCCGGTGGGGACCAGTTCCAGCGCCAGCTTGGTATGCACCCAGCACGCGCGGATATGCCATGGCAAGTTCCACATGCTCTCTGTCAGGCGCGCTTCGAACATGTCTTCATCGCTGATGCTGTTCTCGGCAGCGAAGCTCTCGGCGATATCGGTGATGGAGCGCACGCCGCCCAATATCTGGCGACAGCTCGGGACGAAGGCTTCGTGAAGGGTAAGCGGCATTGAGCAATCCTCTCATGAAAAAGGCCCAGCGGCGATAAACCCCTGGGCCTTGAATGTCTCGTGTTTCAGCGCAGCTTTTTGGGCTCGCTTTAGCGGACTCTGGGTCCACCAAAGGGCAAGGGCGGTGGGGGACGGCGCGCACCGCGCGGAAGCTGTGCCTGATAGGCTCGCCCGCAATGCTCGACACAATAGGGAAAACCGGGGTTCACAGGCTTGCCGCAGAAGTGGAAATCAGGCTCACCCGGATGACCCATCGGCCAACGGCACACCTTGTCTGACAGATCCAGCAGGCTGGTCTTGTCTGCGATATCGGGGCTGGGCTTGGCCGGTACCAGACGGCGGGGCGGAGCGGGCGGAATAGGAGCCTGCTGATCGCCAGGGCCTTGCCGCAGGAAACCGCCGGGCCCGACTGACACGATCTTGGGCAGATCAGACGTCGGGTTCGGCATGGGCTGCGATGGCGTTGCCGAGGTGGATGTAGGCTTTGCCTCTGCAGAAGTGTCGGGCTTTTCAGCCTTCGCGGCAGGCTTGGCGGCTGGTTTCGCCGCTGGCTTTGCCGCGGTATCTGTCACCTTTTTGGCCGGAGCCTTTGCCGCTGCCTTCTTCGCGGCTTTCTTCTTCTCATTGGCTTTCACCGGAGAAGGGCGCGATTTCAGGCCGAGGCGGTGGGCTTTGCCGATCACCGCGTTACGGCTGACGCCGCCGAGTTCTTCTGCGATCTGGCTGGCAGTCGATCCACCTTCCCACATCTTCTTGAGCGTTGCGATACGCTCGTCGGTCCAACTCATAAATTCACTTTCACTTCGATAGACATAAGGGGCAAACGGCCCGCCATGCCTTGTGTGTCCTGTCATGCTGGCCTAGTCGGCATGCCATGGCAGAGCAAGCATCCGATCCCGGCACGATGGAAAGTTCCAACCCACACAGTTCAGGATTTGCCCCGCGCGGCGTCCCACAGATTGTGGGCGTAAACCGAATTGGGCTTTGGGCCCTCTATATGAAGGAGGTCCGCCGATTTCTCAAGGTGCAGACCCAGACGATTTGGGCTCCGGCGGTCACAACGCTCCTTTTTCTGATCATTTTCACGGTCGCCTTGGGCCGGGGTGGGCGTGAAGTGCTCGGTGTCCCCTTTGCCAGCTTTGTCGCGCCGGGCCTGATTGTGATGGGGATGATGCAAAACGCCTTTGCCAATTCCTCCTTCTCACTGCTCTCGGGGAAGATCCAGGGGACGATTATCGACCTGCTGATGCCGCCCTTGTCGCCGGGCGAGTTGATGACGGGCATTGTCGCTGCCGCGGTGACCCGCGCGCTGGCGGTGGGGTGCGCAGTCGGGCTGGCGATGGTGTTGTGGCCGGGTGTCTCCATGGGCGTCGTGCATCTTTGGGCGATTGTCTGGTTCGGCCTGATGGGCGCAGTGATGCTGGCATTGCTGGGCCTTGCGACATCGGTGTGGGCCGAGAAGTTTGACCACAACGCGGCGATCACCAATTTCGTGATTGCGCCCTTGTCGCTGCTGTCGGGCACGTTCTACACGATCGAGAACCTTGCGCCGACGTTCCAGGCGATCAGCCGCGCCAACCCGTTCTTCTACGTAATTTCGGGCTTCCGATACGGCTTTCTGGGGCAGAGCGATATTGGCGACGGCGGCGCGGTGATGGTGGCCGCTATTGGCATTGGCATATTCAACGCGGCGATAGCGCTGGGTGTGTATGCGCTGCTCAAGAGCGGGTGGAAGCTGAAGAGTTGACCTTTGGTCAAAGCAGCCAAGGTATGCTCCCCTCTCGACCAACCATTTCCGTTCTCACGGGGAATTGGGATCGGGGACGAGGAACTGGAAATCAGCCGCTGGCGGCATAGAATCAGTGCGTCAGCGAACGGCGCATCCGATAGCGGCCGTCGTGAAACTGCTCGAACAGTTCGGGCAGGGTCGGGTGATCGACCGGCCCGGCTATGCCATCGCTCACCAGGTTCTGCTGGCTGACATAGGCAACGTAGCTGGAGTCCTCGTTTTCAGCGAGCAAGTGGTAAAACGGCTGATCACGATTGGGGCGAATCTCTTCGGGGATCGACTGATACCATTCCTCGCTATTGGCGAAGACCGGATCGATATCGAAGACGACACCGCGAAAGTCGAACAGTCGGTGGCGCACGACCTCTCCGATACCAAAGCGGCTGCGGATCAGACGCGGGGCGTTGATTGTGCGTCCTGCGTGACTCGAGAAGAATTCGGCGCGTTCCATACGTATGAGAATATGGCTCTTCGCAGCCGCAAAACAAGCGCGAAGACGATGAAGGGGCAAGATATGCACCGGAAATCGACTGTGTAGGGCATGTCTGGCCAGCTAAAGGGCTTGGCAAGGGCAAGGGCCTGCGCTAACGGGCGCGCTCTTCTGGCACCGATGAAAGCGCGCTCAACGCCACTTTGAGCGCATTGCTGGTATTCAGAACATGCGGAGAGATGCCGGAGTGGTCGAACGGGGCGGTCTCGAAAACCGTTGTGCTCTCACGAGTACCCAGGGTTCGAATCCCTGTCTCTCCGCCATTTTTTTCAACTTAACAAAGGTTTGAGGGAATTCTTGGAGTTTTCGCCCACTCCTATGCCCACAACTGAATTGGCTTAGATAGGACGAGAGCGGACCCCAACTGCAGATTCTTAGCCGCAATTGGGGTCGCATTGAGATTTTGCGGATTTTTGTGCAACGCACTCTCCCGATGCACTTTAGGAGGCATGGCGCAAGGTCTGGTCGATCATATTAAGGGTCGCATTCAATGTATCGAGCGAAACAATGAGGGCTTGCATTTCAGTGATTTCATCACCCTCATTCACGCCCTGCAGTTCCACGAATTCGCCGAAGAACGGCTTTCTCTGCTTGCGATAGATAAACTTAGTCATGGCTAGTGCCTGTTATAGGTTCATTTGAGAAGATATTTCACCGACTGGAGCCTATTCGCCCTCCAGCCTTGGGTTTGGTAATCACGTCACGATCGGGCCTCCATCAGGGTGGGCGATCGCACCAGTAGTATCCGGGTGTGCTTGTGGTGTGTTCGAGCGGATCCCCGATTTTCTGCGGGTCAGACACCGAGATCACCTGGAACACCGCTAACTCAATAGGTGAATGAGGATTGACGAAGTAGGTCATCACGCGTCCACATCGTGTTCGAAGATCTTGGAGCTGACCACGTAGCAACGAGCCCGCCCGATGCCGTCAGGAAGGGTCAGCGTGATGGAGTTCTTTCCCTGCGAGTCTTGCTAAAGGTAGCCACGTTCGGCGAGCACCTTCGCAACACGCTTCGCATCCACCCCGGCGCACACTTCGTCTCGCCACGTCTGGGACAGAAAGATGTATTCGCGTTCCTTGCCGGGCTCCTAGCGCCAAAAGCCAGCCCGATTGATGACACGTCCGTCGTCGACGGGATCGATATCTTCAAAACGAGAATTTCCGTGCTTTTCGATGAAGGAGCAGACGATCGTAATCGCTTCGCGGTCTTCTGTAGCTTCGTATCCACCACGCGATGTCAGATACTCACCGAAGATCTTGGCACTGGCTTAGGTCGCCTCTCCCTCTGGCCAGGTGAGGACGCCGAGGCGTGTTGCGAGCTCTCCAGCTGCCGCAATGAGGCCAAAGCGCCGTGCAGCGCGCCGAACCTGGCCGTCAGAATTATCCGGGACATTGTCAGCGACAAAAGCGTCGATCTGTTGTTTCAAGGAAATCTTGAGGCCGTCGCGGTTCGCAATAATGCGTTCGATGAATTCCGGACCGGCCGCGCCATGAGCGGAGCGTGCCGCATCTTTCAGAGAACGCGCGAATGCTCCAAGGTTAGGGGCATCATGAATATCCTCAAAGAGGCCCATCCCTGTTCCGGCATCAGCCTCGCAACCGAGGATACGAACCTCCTGTCCGGCTGCCAGGCGCTTAGGACCGCGCTGATCGCGAGCAGCAAGATCAGCGAGGCTGACTTCGCCTGAGGAAAGGAAGAAGACATTCCATTCTGCAGACGCACGAAGCGCACCCTAGCGCCCTGAACGTGCTTTGCCCTTCCCATTGGCGATCAGATAACCAACGCTCCCGGCCTCTTTCGGGTCCAGCTGACCAATTTCATCGAGTGCCAGGAAGGTTTCGTTGTGCAGAACGCAAACACCTTCGAGGGCATTGGCTGTCGAACGCCATTGGCGCATTAACTCTGGCGGACCCCAAACACTTACTGCAGCGATCAAGGCTGTGGACTTGCCGATTGAGGAGCCGCCGCGAAAATGGAGCCCTCCTCCTTCCTCACCAAGAAGAGGAAGTGAAGGCCCAACGAGGGCCGACGAAATAGAAAGAACCAGCCTCGAGTTTCCAACTGCAAAGCGAGCAATTTCGTTCTGCCAGTGCTCAAGGCTCCCGGTGGTTGCGTATTGGTGCCGAAGTGCGCCTTCGGTCTGAAAGATTACCCGCTGGCCATTGCTGTCCCTAATCGTCTTGTGTGGGAGGACAAAAGCCTCCTTAGTCCAACCGACT
>JBCBMN010000124.1:0-8422 GCA_039822745.1 Pseudomonadota bacterium
GAAGTGGATGCGGGCCGCCACGATAACGTCTCTGCGCCGCAGATCGCCATCGACTACTGGCAATTGCCCGCCAATGCGCGCCTGCGCGATGTCATCATCGCCGTGCGCGCCGACGAGGCCGAGCACCGCGACGTGAACCACGGCTTTGTCGACATTCTCGACGAGCGCAAGGCTGACAAGGCTCTGGCGGGTGCTGACACTGTTTGATGCGGGCGGGATTGTGGTTTGAGCCGGGCTTGACCTGAACTCTCCCGCGTGCTGCTTCGTGTTCAGGAGCAGGACAAGGGGAACAGCACATGAAGACCAGAGCCGCCGTGGCGTTCGAGGCAAAGCGACCGCTTGAGATCGTCGAACTCGACCTCGAAGGGCCCAAGCAAGGCGAGGTTCTGGTTGAGCTGATGGCGACCGGGATCTGCCACACCGATGCCTACACGCTTGATGGGCTGGATAGTGAAGGCATTTTCCCGAGTGTGCTGGGCCATGAAGGCTGCGGCGTGGTGCGCGAAGTGGGTGCCGGGGTCACTTTGGTCACGCCCGATGATCATGTCATTCCGCTCTACACGCCTGAATGCGGACAATGTAAGTTCTGCCTCTCCGGCAAGACCAATCTGTGTCAGGCGATCCGCGTCACACAGGGGCAGGGTCTGATGCCCGATGGCACTTCGCGCATGAGCTACAAGGGCGAGGCGATCTACCATTATATGGGCTGTTCGACCTTCTCGAACTTCATCGTTCTGCCAGAGATTGCGGTCGCCAAAATCCGCAAGGACGCGCCGTTTGATACGACCTGCTATGTTGGCTGCGGTGTCACCACAGGCGTGGGTGCGGTGACCAAGACCGCCAAAGTCCAGCCCGGCGATAATGTGGTGGTGTTTGGCCTTGGCGGGATTGGCCTCAACGTGATCCAAGGCGCAAAGCTGGCGGGCGCGGCGCGGATTGTGGGTGTCGACATCAACCCCTCGAAACGCGAATGGGGTGAGCGCTTTGGCATGACCGACTTTATCGACCCGCGCGAAACCAAGGATGTGGTTGGCCATATTGTCGAGATGCTCGATGGCGGCGCGGACTATTCCTTTGATTGCACCGGCAACACCGATGTGATGCGCGACGCGCTGGAATGCTGTCATAAGGGGTGGGGCACCTCGATCATCATTGGCGTGGCGGAAGCGGGCAAGGAGATTGCGACGCGGCCCTTCCAACTCGTCACCGGGCGCAATTGGCGCGGCACAGCCTTTGGCGGAGCCAAGGGTCGCACCGACGTGCCCGAGATTGTCGACTGGTACATGAACGGCAAGATCGCGATCGACCCGATGATCACCCACCGCCTGACGCTGGAGGAAATCAATACGGGATTTGACCTGATGCATGCCGGTGAAAGCATTCGGTCCGTGGTGGTGTTCTGATGGTGGAGAAGGTCTCGCTTTCCGACAAGTTTGCCCTGTTTGAAGAGCACTGGGCCCCGCGTCTGGCGGCTCGCTATAATGGCAATGAGGTGCGCCTTGCGAAGCTGGAGGGCGATTTCCATTGGCACGCCCACCCCGACACCGATGAGCTGTTCCTCGTCATCGAGGGCGAGCTTGATATCGAGTTTCGCGATGGCACGCAGACACTCAGCGCGGGCGAGCTGATCGTCGTCCCCCGAGGCACCGAACACCGCCCCCGCGCGCGCAAGGGCGAGGTTAAGGTGCTTGTGATGGACGCGGAAGGCACACCCAATACCGGCGATGAAGCAACGGCTTTCGTGCCGGTTGAGGTTTAAACCCCCACCACAGTCTGCTCGATGCTCCCGAAGATCGAGTGGTTGTCTGCATCGCGCATCTCGACCTTCACCGTGTCGCCGGGGGCCATGAAGCGGGTTTTGGGTGCGCCCTCGGCAATCGTCTCGATCATGCGGATTTCGGCGATGCACGAATAGCCAAGGCCGCCTTCGGCCACCGGTTTACCCGGACCTCCGTCGCTGCCCTTGTTGCTGATCGTGCCTGACCCGATGATCGATCCAGCGACAAGGCTGCGCGTCTTGGCGGCATGCGCGACCAGCTGCGCCATGTTGAAGGTGGCATCCACGCCCACTTCGGCCCGGCCAAATGGCTCTCCATTATAGTCAACCATCAGCGGCAAGTGGACGAGGCTGTCCTTCCACGCATCGCCCAATTCCTGCGGCGTTACCGCGACGGGGGAAAAGGCGCTTGCAGGCTTGCTCTGGAAGAAGCCAAAGCCCTTGGCGAGTTCGCCCGGGATCAGACCGCGAAGGCTCACATCGTTGACCAGCATGACCAGTTTGATGTGGTCCGCTGCTTCCTCGACCGAAACGCCCATTGGCACATCGTCGACGATAACCGCGATCTCGCCTTCCATGTCGCAGCCCCACGCCACATCGCCCAAGGGGATGTCAGCGCGCGGCGGCAGGAAGCCGTCCGAGCCGCCCTGATACATCAGCGGATCGGAGTAGAAGCTTGTCGGCACTTCGGCATTGCGCGCTTTCCTGACCAGTTCGACATGGTTGATATAGGCGCTGCCATCGGCCCATTGATAAGCGCGCGGTAGCGGCGAGTGCGCCTGGCGTTCGTGGAAGCGTTCACACGGCACGGCTTCATGCTCCACATCGGTCGCGAGCAATTCGAGTTCGGGCTTCACCCGCTCCCAATTGTCGAGCGCCGCCTGCATCGTGGGCGCGATATAGCCCGCCGCGCAGCAGCGTGTGAGATCCTTTGACACGACGACCAGTTTGCCGTCGCGCGTGCCATCGTTGAGTGTTGCCAGTTTCATCCTAGTGTCCTCTCTTACCCTCTCTATGCGCCCTTAAACTCTGGGCTGTCGGGTTGATTATCGGGATAGGCCTTTTGGAATGCAGGCAGCGCCAGACACGCCGCCTCGATCCGGGTCAGATGGGGGTAGGGCGCAAGGTCAAACTCCAGCTTGCGCGCGTTGAACAGCTGCGGGAGCAGAACGACCTCGAACAGGCCCGGCCCATTGAAGGAAGGCGCATCGAACAGGAAGTCGCCGGTGCCAATCTGAACGCAGCGCGCTTCCACCGGGTCCAGCGTGCGCGCGAGCCAGTGATGATACCACGCATCAACCTCTGCATCGCCATGCCCAAGGGGGGCGCGCAGATATTTGAGCACTTGCAGATTGTTGAGCGCGTGGATCTCGGTCGCGATAGCATAGGCCATCTCGCGCGCCGTATAGCGCTGTTCCAGATCGGCGGGCAGCAGGGGCTTTTGCGGATAGGCCTCGTCCAGCCACTCGATCATCGCCATCGACTGCGCGCGGTCGCGGCCATCGGCCTCCAGCATCGGCACAGAGCCAAATGGGTTGCGCGATATGAAGTCCGCGCCGCTCTGTTCAGAGGTGCGCAGGTCGACCGGGATCACTTCATAATCGAGCCCCTTGAGTTCGAGCGCGATGCGGAGGCGGTATGAGGTCGAACTGCGGAAATAGGCGAAAAGCTTCATCATTCTCTCACTCAGCCAGCCTGTAGAAGACACAGGCGACACAGTCCAAAGATAGAATAGACACCGCGCCCAAGGAGCCTGACGGAGCCGAACAAACGGGAAGGGGGGACATCATCATGCGCACCGTTATGCCTGATCGCGGACGTGTGGGACAGTGCTCCATTTATCGGCCTTGCGAGCAAAGCCAATGATTTCGAGGAGAAGGGCTTTTGCGTCCACTCACAGGTGACACGATGAATTGTCGCAAGGGCCGGGATTGGGGGTGGGAGGGGACGTCATTGCATGCGAAAATCTGTTGTAAGAATTTGCCAATCGATTGATAGCAATCGGTGATGACTTCGCTAGCAGAACTTGAAACCAATCCATGTTGGATGCCCAATCAAATTGACCCGCAAAATGATCGCGTTCAGTTTGTTCGATTTGGACGTGAAGAACTCGAAGGTCGGGTATTCTTGGCCCTTCAGAAGGGCCTGGAGGAGCAGTGGGTCCCCATAGATAGCGTAAAGGCAATGAATCCGACGGCTGGACCTGTCCAGTTCATCTTTCACTCTGGCTTTTGCCGGTCCACTCTCTTGCTCAAAGCGCTGACCGTTCCCGGCAAAACATACGCCCTTAATGAACCAGAGATCTTAAACAGCCTGGCAAGACTGAGCCGACCTGATGAGGCGTTGATAGGTGTTATCGTCGATTTGCTTTCGCGACAAAACGGATCCAGCGAAACAGTCTTGATCAAGCCTAGCAACTTTCCGAACCGGCTCTTGGAAGTTTTCTTGAGATCAAGATCTGGGGCGCGGGCAATTTTAATCACCAATGACTTGCGAGATTATTTGGAAGCCATAGTTAGAAAGGGGCTGCTAGGTCGCCAGTGGGGACGTTCAGCGTACTTGACAGCTGCCGCCTATGCCGGTGACGCATCGGCCTTCGACAAGGTCGTCCCCGCGATGACTGATTTGCAAGTGTCTGCACTTGGCTGGCTCTTCATGCAAAACTGGTTTGAAACTGTATCGAGCGGCAAGGAACGTGAACGCATTCGCGTTCTACATAGCAAACGATTGAACGAACGCCGTGCTGAAACCCTAAACTCTGCATCGAAATTTCTTGGACTTGGGATTGATCCAATAGATATTCGCGAGATCGTCGAGGGAGAAGTGTTCAGTAAAGATGCGAAGACCGGTGTCGCTTACGCAGAGAAAGAGGCTCGTGATACCGAGAACTCAAAGAGTCCAGTTGTCGAAAGCGAAATGGCTGAGGTCGAGCAATGGATTGCTCAGTTGGCTCGTGTGTCGGGCATAGCTGCGCCTATCGGTCAGACTCTCAAATAGGGCAGATTCTCTAGTGTCAACAATTGGGTCGTTAGCGGAACGTCCGATCCTCTGCCGCCAGTCGCAGTAACAACACCTTCGATCAAAAAGCAGCAATACCCGTAATACCCCGCCCCAAAATCAGTGCGTGGACATCGTGCGTGCCTTCATAGGTGTTCACCGTCTCAAGGTTCACCGCGTGGCGGATGACTTGATATTCCTCGGAGATGCCGTTGCCGCCATGCATGTCGCGGGCTTGGCGGGCGATGTCCAAAGCCTTGCCGACATTGTTGCGCTTGATGACGCTGATCATGTCTGGGCTGAAGCGGTGCTCATCGATCAGGCGACCCACGCGCAAGGACGCTTGTAAGCCCAGAGCAATGTCAGTGAGCATGTCGGCGAGCTTTTTCTGGAACAGCTGCGTTGCAGCCAGCGGCTTGCCAAATTGCTTGCGATCGAGGCCGTATTGACGCGCGGCGTGCATACAGAACTCCGCTGCACCCATCGCGCCCCAGCTAATGCCATAGCGCGCACGGTTAAGACAGCCGAACGGACCTTTGAGGCCTTGCACATGCGGAAGCAGGTTTTCGGCCGGCACGCGCACGTCGTCCATCATTATCATGCCGGTGGTCGAAGCGCGCAGCGAAATCTTGCCTTCGATCTTGGGCGCGGAGAGGCCTTCCATGCCCTTTTCAAGGATAAAGCCGCGAATGCCGCCGCCATGCTCTTCGCTCTTGGCCCAGACGATGAAGACGTCGGCGAAGGGAGAATTGGAGATCCAGGTCTTGCTGCCAGAGATGACGTAATCATCGCCGTCCTTCTTGGCCCAGGTTTTCATGCCTGCGGGGTCAGAGCCTGCGTCGGGTTCGGTCAGTCCAAAGCAGCCGATCAGCTCTCCACTGGCAAGGCCGGGGAGGAATTTGCGCTTCTGCTCTTCAGAGCCGTAGGCGTTGATCGGGTGCATGACGAGGCTCGATTGAACGCTCGCCATCGAGCGATAGCCTGAATCCACCCGCTCAATTTCGCGCGCGACGAGGCCATAGGCGACATAGGATGCGCCAACGCCGCCATATTCCTCGGGGATGGTGACGCCCAGCATGCCTGCCTGGCCCATGAGTGGGAAGAGTTCAGGCGCGTCCACTTCATTGCGGAAGGCCTCGATCACGCGCGGCTGCAGCTCGGTTTGCGCAAAGGCATTGGCCGCATCGCGGATCATGCGTTCGTCTTCGGTCAGCTGGGTTTCCAGATCAAAGGGATCTTCCCAGTTGAACGGAACAATGCCAGCGCTCGGATTGGGCGTGTCATTGGCGGGCGTGTTAAACGGGGCGTTCACTCAAAGCTCCTTAATGCGATACATTAGCCTCTCGCAAGATCGGCGCAGTCTTGCAAGCAATACACTGAGGCCAAGCCCCGGTCTATCGTCTGGTCACTTGCAAATTGAGAAAGGGGGCGCAGCGCTTTGTGCAAAAGCGCTGCGCTTGGAACCTCAGTGCGTAGGGTCGCAGCGAGCCTTTGCCTCGCTGCCTTTGGCTCAGGCGTTCGGCATTTTCGCTTCAAGCACGTCGTTGACCGCGCTCAGCATTTCGGCGGGCGGGCATGGCTTCATCACCGTGGTCGCGGTGGGGAACTGCGCCTTTACCTCTTCGCTGGATTGGCGACCCGAATGGAAGATGATCGGCACATTGTCCGCTTCCAGCTTCTTCGCGAGCGGGAAGACCTCGCCGTCTTCGAGCGTGATGTCGAGGATGGCTAGGTCCGGCTTGCGCTGTTGGGTGGCGAGCATGGCTGATGAGATTCCGCGATGCGGCCCCACAACCTCAAAGCCAGCCTCTTCGACAGTATCGCACAGATCGAAGGCGACGATCAGTTCGTCCTCCGCGACAAGAATACGCTGCGTCATACTGTCCTCCCTACTTTACGGTAAGGAGTGTAACACAGTTTGTACGGATCGGGTGTGGATTATTATCCCTTATTTCCGAACTTGGCTTCGTAGGCCGATTTATCTTCGGAAATCAGAAGCTTGGCTTGCTCTACCCATTGGTCTCGGGTGATGCGACCTTTGAATCGGCCCATCTTGGCATCGATCGTTTCGATGTCCGAGTCGGTCCATGCAGCGATCTGTGCGAAGGTTGTAACGCCTTCATCCTTGAGCAGAGCGACCAGCTTGGGGCCCACACCTTTGATATCTGACAGATCATCGGCGCTTGTTTGGGCCGGAGCCGGAGCCGGAGCCGGAATGGGCGCGGGCGCAGGCGCAGCAACGGGCGCAGGCGCGGGTTCAGGCGCCGGCACAGGCGAAGGTGCGGGTGCGGGTGCGGGTGCGGGTTCAGGGGCAGGCTCTGGTGTTGTCTTCACCGCAGCCGGTGCCGCATCGATCAGGGCTTGGTTCCTCTGAGCAGGAGTAGCGCCTTCGTCGAGCACATCTTTGCGCATCGTCTCATCACCCACCACCGTGGTCGACTGGTTGAGACGCAGCATCATCCAGACCGCAAGGACCAGCAGGACAAGACCGATGATAATCAACGGAACGGCAACGCCAAACGAAGCAGACATGAAACAACCCCCTCAAAATTCTTCTTTGAAACACGCGGGCCTTAGCAGCGTGACACGCCGGTGCAAACGCCATGATGTATCAATTGCTTGGCCGCTTATGCCACGCAAAAGGGCCGGTATCGCCTGTGATGGCAATACCGGCCCCCTCGTCGCCCAAGACCCTCCCGTCCGGCGCGAGTGCT
Organism: Pseudomonadota bacterium; assembly: GCA_039822745.1. Taxonomy (GTDB): domain Bacteria; phylum Pseudomonadota; class Alphaproteobacteria; order Sphingomonadales; family Sphingomonadaceae; genus Erythrobacter. The sequence goes on from JBCBMN010000124.1 coordinate 7,489, forward strand.
CTTTTTGGACGTCGTTTATCAGCCGCCTTTCATGCTGGCAGCCACGGCATTGAGCTCCAGAAACTCCTGCCGCCAATAGGTGTTCTGACGCCCGGCAAGCGCGCCGACATCGTCAAAGTCGAAGTCACGCATCAGATCATCGCCGCGCAGGATCTGGCCGAAGGCGGCGACCGAGGCGGCAAAGGCAAAGTCGCCGCTTGGTGCCTTGGCGCGGGCGAATTGCTGATAGCTCACGACCCGGTCAATCAGCTTCGACGTGGTGCCCTGTGGCAATTTGTAGCGCAGCTTCACATGCGCCGCCTCTGCTAGTTTGGTGCGGGCGGGTTTCGAAGCGCCCTCTTCATAACGGCGCGGGGAAATCCAGCCCTGCTCGCCTGCCAGCACGACTTCATAAATTGCGGTCACCTGATGGCCTGCGCCGATATCGCTGGCATCGACAGTGTCGTTGTTGAAGTCCTCTTCACGAAGCGCGCGGTTCTCATAGCCGACAAGGCGGTACTGACCGATCACGCCGGGGTTGAATTCAACCTGGATCTTTACGTCCTTGGCGATGGTGAAGAGGGTGGAAGACATCTCATCACTCAGTACCTTTTTCGCCTCAAGCGCGCTGTCGATATAGGCGTAATTGCCGTTACCTTTGTTGGCGATCTGCTCCATCATGGCTTCGTTGTAATTGCCCTGACCAAAGCCCAGCGTGGTCAGCGTGATACCGCGATCCCGGTTGTTCTCGATCATCTCGACCAAAGCGTCGCGACTGGAAACGCCGACATTGAAATCGCCATCGGTGGCCAGGATCACGCGGTTGACGCCGCCTTTGATGAAGTTGTCTTCGGCGATGTTGTAGGCCAGCTGAATGCCTGCGCCCCCAGCGGTTGAGCCGCCAGCCTTCAGCTTGTCGAGCGCGCGGCGGATCTTGCCGACATCATTGGTCGGC
>JBCBMN010000125.1:0-8147 GCA_039822745.1 Pseudomonadota bacterium
AAGGCTTTCCATGCAGATTGCTCTTCGATAAGCGCGACAGCCTGCTTGTTCGAATTCTCGCGCATTGAGATGAGAAGCCGCAAATATTCAGCATCGAGGCGGCTTTGTGCTTTGTCGATTCTGGCTTGCCCGCAAGCTGCAAATTCTGTGTTTGTTCGGGCGGTGTCTGAGCAAGTTTCTGGGTCAGGGGCCTGCGCGTTGGCGCTGCAGCTAGCGATGCACACGACACCCAATAAGGTGATAACCAATGACAGCGGGCGCATCACGCGCTCTTCAGACCGCGCATCATGCCAACCACGCCGGAACGTCCGACTGATACGAGCCCCAGCTCGCGCATCAAAGTGATAAAACTGTCAATCTTGTCCGGCGCTCCGGTGAGTTCGAAGACGAAGCTTTCTGTGGTGGTGTCGACCACTTTGGCGCGGAACAGTTCGGCGATCCGCAGGGCTTCGACCCGGGTTTCGCCTTTGCCTGCGACCTTGATCAGCGCCAGTTCACGCTCGACATGAGGGCCGGCTGCGGTGAGGTCGAGAACCTTGTGTACCGGCACAAGCCGTTCAAGCTGCGCTTCGATCTGGTCGATTACCTGTGGCGGGCCATTGGTGACGATGGTGATCCGGCTGACCGCGTTATCGGTCGAGATGTCGGCCACGGTCAGGCTGTCAATATTGTAACCGCGCGCAGTGAACAGCCCGGTGATCTTGGCCAGGATGCCCGGTTCGTTGTCGACAGTGACGGCGAGGACGTGGCGCTCGCTTTCGGCTTTTGTGATTTTCATGAGTTACACCAAAGCCTTCGCTTCATCATCCATCGTGCCGTCAACACGGTCCCCATAAAGCAGCATTTCGGTATGCGCCGCGCCTGAGGGGATCATGGGCAGGCAATTGGCGTCGGGCGCCACGCAGCAATCGACCATGACGGGGCCATCGTGCTTCATCATGCGGATGATACCGGCATCAAGATCATCAGGACGCTCGATTCGAATGCCCTTCCAGCCATAGGCCTCTGCCAGCGCGACAAAGTCCGGCAGGCTGTCTGAATAGGAATTCGAATAACGGCTTTCATAGGTCAGCTCCTGCCATTGGCGGACCATGCCCATATATTCGTTGTTGAGAATGAATACCTTGATCGGCAGGCGGTATTGCGAGGCGGTGCCCAGCTCCTGAATGTTCATCTGGATCGAGGCTTCACCGGCAATGTCGATCACCAGTGCATCGGGGCAGCCCAGTTGCGCGCCAATGGCGGCCGGCATGCCATAGCCCATCGTGCCGAGCCCGCCGCTGGTTAGCCATTTGTTGGGGCTTTCAAACCCATAATATTGCGCGGCCCACATCTGGTGCTGGCCGACCTCGGTCGAGACGATGGGCTCCTTGTGCTTGGTCAAAGCATGCAGCCGCTCAATCGCCTTTTGCGGCATTATCATTTCGGGGTGCTTGGTCGATTTCTCGGGATAGGCGAGGCATTCGCGTGCGCGCCATCCGGCAATGCGGGCCTTCCACTCGCCCAAATCTTGGGGGCGGCGGTCTCCCCATGCGGCGATCAGTTGACCCAGCACGGCTGAGCAATCGCCGACAATGCCAAGGTCTACCGGCACGGTCTTATTGATCGAGCTGCGGTCGATATCGATGTGGATCTTCGTGCTGTCGGGCGAGAAAGCATCGAGGCGACCCGTAACCCGGTCATCAAAGCGCGCGCCGATGCAGACCATCACGTCAGCACGGTTCATCGCCATATTGGCTTCATAAGTGCCGTGCATCCCGAGCATGCCCAAGAAATCAGGATGCGTCGAAGGGAAGCAGCCAAGCCCCATCAGAGTTGAGGTGACAGGAGATTGTGTGAGGTCCTGAAACTGGCGCAGCAGCGCGCTTGCATCGGGCCCTGAATTGATGACGCCGCCGCCAGTGTAGAGGATCGGGCGCTCGGCCTGGGCGATCATCTCAACCGCTTCGGCGATCTGCTCTGCGCTTGCGACCATTTGCGGGGTGTAACGGTGCGAGGCTTGTTGGAGCGCCTTCTGCGAAGAAGAGGGCACCGCGATCTGCACATCCTTGGGGATATCGATCACGACCGGGCCTGGGCGGCCCGTCGTGGCGATCCGGAACGCCTCTTCGATGGTTGCGGCGAGGTCTTGCGGGTCTTTCACCAGATAATTGTGCTTGGTGCAGTGGCGGGTAATGCCGATCGTGTCGGCTTCCTGAAATGCGTCCGTGCCGATCAGGGCGGTGGGCACCTGCCCAGTGAGCACCACCATCGGGATCGAGTCCATATAGGCATCGGCAATTGCGGTGACGACATTGGTCGCACCCGGTCCGCTGGTGACAAGCACAACGCCCGGCTTGCCGGTGGCGCGCGCATAGCCTTCGGCGGCGTGACCTGCGCCCGCTTCGTGCCGGACGAGAATGTGACGAATGCGCTCATCACCAAACAACTCGTCGTAAATTGGCAGGACTGCACCGCCGGGATAGCCGAAGACAAACTCGACGCCCTGATCGACCAGACCCTGAACCAATATGGCAGCTCCCGAAGGCTGAGACACTTTATTCTCCAAGTTCACGGCCCCTCAAGTGGGGCCAAACAACCAGGCCCCACAAGTGGGGCCAAAAAAAACGGCCTGAAGCGGATATTCGCATCAGGCCGACCAAGACACTTTGATTTGAAAACGCCTAGATCAACCTGCACCTGTTACTAGAAGCACAATAATCATGATCTTGGGCCTTTTCCCTTCCGTGGTAACCGCAGGTCTAATGGCATCAAGAGCCGAAACCAAGCGCTTTCGTGCTGGGCCGCGATGCTCCGTTGGCAAGCTCTCTATGAATCACATTCTAATGCGTCAACCGTTAATCGAGCAATAATGATGCAAAATATGTGTCAAGATCGATATTATTAGATTCAACCGGTTCGAGAATACGCGGCCAGTCGGCATCGGTCTGACGGCGGAACCAGGTGTATTGGCGCTTAGCATAGTTGCGCGTAGCCTGCGCGCCGGCGTCGACAGTCTCTTCACGAGAGGCCTCTTCGGCCAGCAATGCCGTGATTTCAGGCACACCGATGGCACGCATAACCGGCAAATCAGGATCGAGCTTTCGTGCCAGCAACGCTTCAACTTCATCCGTGGCGCCGCCATCCAGCATCCGTTCAAAGCGCCGGTCACACCGTTCATAGAGCCACTCGCGCGGGGGCAACAGGAGCAACGGAAAAAGTGCTATCTCGTCCCCAATCCCGCCGGTCTTGGCCATCTGCCAGTCGCCAAGCGTCACCCCGGTTGAACGCTTCACTTCCAGCGCGCGGGCAATACGCTGGCTATCGCCCGGCTCCAGCATGGTGGCGCGCTCCGGGTCTTCAATCATGAGCGTTTCATACGCTGTTTCAACCGACATGGCGCGGACGACCTCGCGGATTTCCGGTTCAATCTCCGGGATCGGGGCAATGCCTTCGAGCAGCACCTTCATATACATCCCGGTGCCACCCACGAGGATCGGCACAGCGCCTGCTTCGTGACATTGCACGATTTCTTCGCGTGCGGCCTCAGCCCAGCGCGCTGCTGAACATGCCTTCGCGCCATCCCAAGCGCCGAACAGGCGGTGCTCGATGCCGCCCATCTCGTCTTCGCTCGGGCGCGCGGACAGAACGGAGAGATCAGAATAGACCTGCGCGCTGTCTGCGTTGATGATAACGGCCTTGCCGCCTTTGGCTTCGATCGCTTTTGCCAGCTCAACGGCCACTGCGCTCTTGCTGCTGGCAGTTGGCCCTGCAATGAGCGCCACGGGGCGTTCTGGTGCGCCGTTTTTGGGAGAATCTTTGATGGCCATCGCCCGGCTCATAGCAGACATGGCAAGGCTTGAAAGTCGGCTGGATCAAGCCTGCACAGCCATGATCGCGCCGGGAGTAGAGGTGGTGGAGACCGATGGCTTGCCCGAAGGTGTGCTCCAATTCATTGGCCCGAGTGTTGAGATTTTGCACGAAGGCTTGGATGACCTGTTCCCGGACGATGACTGGCTTTGCGCTGAGGAGGCGGTGACTTCACCGGACCTGTTCGTCTCCGACATGGATTCAACCATGATCGGTCAGGAGTGCATTGATGAACTGGCCGACTATGCCGGGATAAAGGACCAGATCGCAGCGATTACCGAGCGGGCGATGCTGGGTGAGCTCGATTTTGAAGACGCCCTGCGCGAACGTGTTGCGTTGCTGGCGGGTCTGCCGGAGAGCGCCATCGATCAGTGTCTTGCCGAACGGATCCGACCCAATCCGGGGGCACGCAATCTGGTGCAGGGCCTCAAGGCGAGGGGCGCGCGCACAATTCTTGTGACCGGGGGCTTTCATCATTTTGCAGACAAGGTGGCTGAGGAAATCGGCTTTGACCGGGTGGTCGGCAATCGCCTGCAAGTGAAAGGCGGGGTGCTGACCGGAAAGCTCGACGGTCCAGTTAGCGATGCTCAGACCAAGGCGAGAGTTCTTGCAGCGGAAGCAGGTCTGCTCGAGAGGTCCTTGGGACGCTCGGTTGTGTCATGCGCCATTGGTGATGGCGCCAATGACATTCCCATGATCAAGGCTGCGACATACGGTTTCGCCTATTGCGCCAAGCCCAAGGCGCGCGAGGCGGCGGGCGGACGGATAGCGACTGGCAATTTGGCCAATGCATTGCTGCTATTAGGTAGCCCAAGCATATAGAAATTTTCAAAATGAGTTCGATTGGATTGAAAGGCTCTTTCCTTTTACGTCCAAATCGGTTATTTACATAAGTGTAAGTAACAGGCGCTATGCTCCCTGAGCGTCCAACCCAACCGAAGGTCTCCCCCAAAATGGCCACCAAAGACTACAGCTCGATCACCGCGCCTGATGGCACACTTCTGCGCCACCCTGATCGCCCTAAGCCGCGTTACTCCGCGCTAAGAGCGATCCGGAACTTCCAGCTCCTGATGAAGGACAAGGAAGATACGAGCCTTGTTTTCAAGATCTTCGAATCGCTTCCTCCCAAAGATTCTCTCCAGCGCGTTGAACGGGCCACTCTTTCCGAGCGCGGCGAAATGCTGCGCCGGACAGAGCCGAACCTCCCGGAAATTCTCGATGACCACGCAGAACTTCGTAAGGCGCCCGTGGGCAGTCTTGGCCATGCCTATTGCGATTTCATGGAGAGCGAAGGGCTGACAGCCGCCGGGCTTGTGGCCGAATCCGATGCTCTGGGACGCCCGAAATACCCTGACCTTGCGCAATGGTATTTTGAGCGCTCGCGCGACACGCATGATCTCTTTCACGTGCTGACCGGTTATGGCCGTGATGCTTTGGGCGAACAGTGCGTGCTTTTGTTCACGCATGGGCAAAGCCCGTCGCATGGCCACCTTCTGATCGGCTATGCCGGATCGCTCAACATCAAGCTCCAGGCAAAGGGCAGCAAGGCTCCCGTCATGGCGGCGGTCAATCAGGCCAAGCGCACTGGACAAGGCGCATCGGTTCTGCTGGAGCAGCCAATCCGCGAGCTATTGAAACAGCCTCTCGATGCGGTCCGCGATGCCATGAATATTCCGGCACCAACCAAATATCGCGAATGCCACCGCATCTGGCTCTCCGAAGGGCTTGACCCGTACAACATGCTCGCAAGCGAAAATACGCCTGAAAAGGCGCTGGCCGCTTGATCTGAGACGCTAGAGCCAGGTTGCGATCTGGCTCAGTGGTTTCTTCTTCAACGCATGGGCAGGTACGGTCGCATCCTTGCTGGGGCGACCGACCACAAGGATCATCAGCGGTTTTTCCCATTCGGGGCGCTCGCAGGCCTCGCGCAAGAAGCCCATGGGTGAGGGCGTGTGGGTGAGGGTGGCAAGACCCGCTTCATGCAGCGCTGTGATTAGCATGCCGCAGGCAATCCCGACGCTTTCATTGACGTAGTAATTCTGTGTCTGCCCGTCCTCTTCGATCCCGCCTTTGCGCTGGGCAAATACGACGATCAAATAGGGCGCGGATTCCAAAAAGGGCTTGTCTGCGTCAGTGCCGAGATCGCTGAGTGCGTCGAGCCATTCATCGCTGGCCTTGGGCTTATCGCCATCTTGGCCATAGAACCGGCGTTCTTCGGCCTCGGCAGCTTCGCGAATGGCGCGCTTTTTCGCTGCTGAGTGGACAACGGCGAAATGCCAGGGCTGATGGTTGGCTCCGTTGGGCGCAGTTCCGGCGGCTTCGATGGCGGCTTCAATCACTTCGCGTGGAACGGGCTGATCGCTGAAATAACGGCAGGTGCGGCGTTCTTTCAGGCTGTCGCGAACGCGCCGCGCACGGGCAACGCTCTCCTCGTCGGGCAGGGTTTCGAGGGAATAGGGGACGGTTTCATGATCCTTCATGCCGCGCCTATCGTCCACGCATCACAGTTTGTGAAGTGGAGTGTTAACTCAACCTGGGTTAACCATATGGCTCTTGGAGGAGATTATGGCTCTTATCGATCGTCCTGTTGTTGCCCCGGATCGCCCCGCTGTCGGGTTCCATCCGCGCAAGATTCTGCATCACTTCGCCAAGCTGGTGGAGAACAAGGAAGACACCGAGCAGGTGTTTTACATCATCGAGGCCACCAAGGGCAAAACGTGCTTTCGGCAGGCTGAGAACTTTATCGCTTCTGAAAAGGGCCAGCGCTTCATCCGCGAAGGTGTTGAAATTCCATCCATGCTGGACGATCACGCACGGTGGGCAGATCTTCCGCCCAACAGCGTTGGGCGGACATATATCTCTTTCATGGAGCGTGAGGGCTTACCGCGCAGGGTCTGGTAGAAGAGGACAACAAGCTGGCTTCGCCTGAGCAGCGTCCGCAAGATCTTGTGCAGTGGTACTTCAATCGCGTGCGGGACACGCATGATCTTTTCCACGTCCTGACGACGTATGGGCGTGATGCTATGGGTGAGGCGTGCTTGCTGGGGTTCTCCTATTCGCAGAACTATAACAAGGGCGCGCTGTTTATCGGCTATGCTGGTGCGCGCGAAATCAAGAAGATCTCTGGGACGAAAGCGCCACTCCTGTCGGCTGTACGTGAGGGACAGCGTCTGGGCAAAGCAGCTGGCAAGATCGTACACGAGGATATCGAAGCGCTGATGCGCGAGGATATTGACGAGGCACGTGCAAGGCTCGGCATTGGGCAGCCTGTGATTTATCGCGAATGCCTGCGCCAGCTCGAACGCGAAGGGAATGTCGGCTCAGACCTTGGGGTTGCTACGCCAAAGGCGGCGTGAGCTAGCCTAAACTCTCGCTCGGCTCGCTAGGGACGCGGGCTATATTCCAGACGGCAATCGCGATCGCGCATGTCGCGCATAGGGCGGCAAGCAGGTAAGGGGCTCCCGGCAGGAAAAGCCCTTCATCATCAGCGAAATAGCGGAAAGTCGTTGTCAGTACTGGTGGGCCGATAATGGCGGTGATGCTCATGGCGCTGGCAATGGCGCCTTGCAGCTCGCCCTGTGCATCTTCGGAAACCTGTGCGCTCATCAATTGCTGCATGGCAGGAAAGGCCATCCCGCCCACCGCACCAATAACGATCCCTAGGATCATGACCCAACCCGCTGGTGCAAAGGCGAACAGCAAGTTGGCGGGAAAGGAGATGAGATAAGCCGCGATAATAGTGCGTTTTGGGCCAAAGCGCTGAATGGTCTTGCCGGTCATCACGCCCTGAACCAGCACCAGAAGCACTCCGAACAGACCCACGCTCAGCCCCACTTGCAGTTCATCCCAGCCAAAGACCAGCCGCGTGTGATAGGCCCAGACCGATTGATGCGACTGTGCCGCGAGCTGCGAGAAGAAGATAACGCCGAGAAAGCCGAGCACAATCGGCAACCTTGCCATCTGTATCAGCGTACCAAGGGGGTTGGCACGCGCCATGGTAAAGCGGCGGCGGCGCTGTTTTGGAAGGGTTTCTTTCAGCAGGAAATAGCCCAGCAACACTCCGGCAACAGCGAGCAAAGCTGCGGCGATGAAGGGCAGGCGAATGTCCACACTGCCTAACAGTCCGCCCAGCGCCGGGCCAATCACGAAGCCTCCCGCCCCCGCGCCGCCCAGAATACCGAAATATTTACCGCGCTCGCTGGGCTCTGCGACATCTGCGATGCACGAATTGGCTGCGGCCCAGCTTGCCCCCATAATCCCGGACAAGACGCGCCCAACGAACAGCCAGAACAGATTAG
>JBCBMN010000126.1:0-8096 GCA_039822745.1 Pseudomonadota bacterium
TCAGATAGCTCCAGCATACCTAGGAACCCAATCCTAAGGCGGATTTCGCTTGGGAGGATCATATTGCCGGACGAATGGTCTACGGTCGCAATAGATATCGAGCAGACGACCGGGGTGAAGATCATCGGCGTGCCTGCTTCGGTATCTAGTGACGCGCTGCACCTTATCGACGCTGATGGTGCAAAACGAGCAACTGGATTGATCGAGCTTGAGCGAATGTTCGGTCCGGCAATCATTTGTGCGGTCGACCGGCCAGGTGTCATCCTTCCGATATGGCCAAGCTATGCCGAGGAACTGTTCCACGGTAGTCTGCAGCCCGATTTTCTCGAACATCGTGAAGCAGCGATTAAGCCTGAGAAAGCATACATTGGCGGGAGTTATGGAAGCATCCCGGACGGAGGCTTGGCGTTCTTCTATGAATCCAGCGCGCAAAAGGGCCGGATGGCCGTGACAGCTGTTGCCAGAATTACGGGCCGATATCTGCTGCCTCCGGATCAGGCCGCGACAATAAGCGCTGATCGGGGCGTGCTTCCTAATGCGAGAATTCGAAGCGACACCGGCCGCAGGCTGAAGACAGTAGTCGACATTGATACGGTGATGTTGTTCAACGAGCCAATCGCCAAAGAGAGGCTGAGTGAGTTAGGGTGTTGGGACGGAGCAAATATGGTGACGGCGAAAGTGATCACGCCAGCGCAGGCAATCGCGCTCCTCAAAGAGGGAGAACCTCGTCTTGTCTGACACAGATGTCTTGATTTCAGTTGAGCCGTGCTATTTCAACAGCATCCTAAGCGGCAAAAAGACTGTCGAGTTACGTCGTCGAGCGCCCCAGATTCCCAAAGGTTCTAGAATCTGGTTGTATAGTAAATCGCCGGTAGCAACGATAGCGGCAACCTGTAAACTTAGGTATTCTGAGACCCTTTCACTGCCGGATATGTGGGGAAAACACGGGTCAGAATTAGCGATCACGAAGTCTGAGTTCGACTCATACTTGAGCGGCCTTAGTGTAGCGACGGCCTTGGTTTTGAATGAGGTCAGAGGATTAAACAGCCCTGTAGACTTAGCTCAAGCTCGCAGCTTACGGATGAACTTTCAGCCTCCTCAGTTTTTCATGCGTCTTAGACAGGATTGCGACCTCAGGGTACATTTGACCCACGCACTGGTGTAACCGGACATTCCGCAATCGGCCCAGTCTCAGACTAGTCATTTCAACGGATTCCAATTACGATGCGCAGTAGCGCGCCACTTGGCTGTTCGGTGTTTTGTAAACGTCCGTCAGCGCCTGTGACCAACAACGTATCGGTGAGCATGTAAAGCGAGCCATCAGGAGCCATGGCAACGTCACGTGAACGCTTACGATCATTGACGAACATTTCTTCGACGCCGACGATCCTGCCGCCCTCAAAGTCGAAGCGCCAGAAACTGCCCAGAGACAGCCCCGAGACAAACAGGTCGCCCCGCCATTCCGGAAATTCGGCCCCGCTGTAAAAGGCGAGACCGGTGGGCGCGACAGTCTGCGGCCAGCTCCATTCAGGCGACTGAAACGCCGTCTCACCGGGCGGCGGAGGCGCGTAGTTGTCGTTGCGATAGCCACCAGTGGTCACGATGGGCCAGCCATAATTGGCGCCTGCGACGAGCCGATTGATCTCGTCACCTTGACGGCTGCCATGCTCGCTGAACCAAAGCTCGCCCGTGTCGGGTTTAAGCGCAATGCCCTGCGAAGCGCGGATCCCGATAGCGAAGAGGCCAGGAACCGCACCTTCGCCGAATTCCGGGTTGTCAGCGGGTATCGAACCGTCGCGATTGATGCGGTAAATCTTTCCGCGCCTGTCGCTCACGTCCTGCGCGATGGGGAGCGGCGGACCGGCGGTCTCGTTGAAAATGCGCTCGCCGACGGTCACGTAGAGTTTGCCATCCGCTCCGAAAGCCAGACCACCGCCGTAATGGAAGAATTCGCCCTGCGTGAAAGGCTCGGCCACGAGCAGCGTTTCGGTGTTGAAGAGTGCACCATCGACCAGCATTGCGCGTACGACCTTCGTCGTGAGGCCATCCCCTTGAGCTGCGCTGTAAGACAAATAGACCCAGGGATCCTGCGCGAAGTCTGAGTCCAGCGCCACATCGAACAAGCCGCTATTGTCGAACGGTACTTCGCCGCGAATATCCTCGAAGATATCGCTCGGAAGCCCCGCCACGTCGAGCCGCGTGCCCGTAGCAAGATCGGCGAGCACCAGCCCACCTTCCTTCTCGGTTATCAGAACCGACTTGGCATCGATGAACGCCATGCCCCATGGGCTTTTGAGGTCGCTCAAGACCACTTCGCGAGCGACCGAACCCTGATGGCTCGTCGACACGGTGACGCACGCAGCTAGCAGGGGCATCGAGAGTGCGAAGACGAGCAGTCTTTTCACCGAAATGACTTTGGTCTTGATCACAAGTATTTCATCCAATGGTTCACATTCCCGAAATCTTTGGCGCAGAACACTTGGCCGATCAAATCTGTTTCCCTTGACCAATGCGCAAGCTAGTTTTGACGAATGACAAAGCCAAGAGATCACAGCTTGCGCGTGTTCGAGGCCGCCGCGCGGCACGGTAGCTTCGTCGCTGCGGCCGAGGAACTCGGCATGACGCGCGCGGCGATCAGTTACCAAATTCGGCTGCTGGAAGCGCAGAGGCAGATCAGCCTGTTCGAGCGCGTCGGGAACCGCGTTCGCCCGACACACGCAGGATCGACGCTGGCGATGCGCCTTGCGCAAGCCTATCGCCTTGTCGACGATGCAGTGGATGATGCGACGACCCCAGCGCGTCGCACCCTAAGAATATCCGCTGTCGCGAATCTCGGTCACGGTTGGCTTTTGCCGAGACTTCGGCATTTCAAAGAGCAATATCCAGAGATCAACATTCAGCTGGATACGGCGCTTTCGCTGTCGAACCTGACGAGCGACGGCATCGATATCGCGATCCGGGATGGCTATGGCGACTATCCGGGCCTGGATGCCCGCCCTCTGATGCCGCTCGCCATCGGCGCGTTGGCGCATCGCGACTTGCTCGCCGCGTTCGATGGTGACGAAAAGCGCGTTCTTGCCTCCGCCTCGCTTTACGCGCTGCACCGGAAGGATTGGACCCTGTGGGCACGAACAGCGCGCCTCGAAGGGCAAATCGTGCGGGATAACGAGCCTGTTCTGTGGGATTGCTGGAATCTGGTTGGTCAAACTGCGCTTGCCGGCTTGGGCGTAGCTCTGGCGCCAGCCATTCTTTACTCCGATGCGCTCACCAGCGGTGAGCTATCGGTCTTACGCCACACTCTTGCCTCTCTCCAGCACGAATACTGGATTGTCTCTCGTCCCGAACACCGCGACGACTCGTTGGTCGCTGCGTTCATCGCCTGGCTCGCCGCGCAAGGCGATGCGAGCAAGCTCGCCATGCAAAAGTTGGCCTTCACGATTCAACAGCCATGATCACGGGCGAAGCAGTAGAAGCGCGATGACCTGAGCGGCATTGAAATTTGCTTCTTTGGCCGCTGTTCGCGATCATCGGTGTCCGGTTTCTTAAGCCAGTTTGCCCAAAACCGGACGGACCGCTTACGGCCCAGTTTTGGTCATTCGGATATGGCTCGAGCTGGACCGCCAAGCGACAGTCCTGTTTCGCGCCCTCGCACGAAAGAAGCGGACTTTAGGAATGCCAAGCGGTTGGCGATACTTGTACTTGAGGCTAATTGGTCCGCGAGTAACGACCGGATTGCGCCGCCTTGCTCGTCTTGAATCAAGACTGAAAAGTCGGGATTGAGGTCATCTTTTGGATCGGTCAGGATCCCGGCAGGAAATGCTACCGAAACGGGTTTATCCCACGTGTAGAGGCACAGCACTTGGCTGTTATGCCCGTCGCCCAGATCGGTGCGCTGCCCGTCGGCCTAGCGCGGGAGACTCGCATCGCCGGTGGTGTCGGTTGGCTCGTCATTCGTGACCCCGGACGCGCATCCGGTAAGCGCGGCGAGGAAGGCGCTGACCCCGAGAAGCTATATAAGAGATGTCATTGGTTCGAGGCTCTTAATAACAAGTAGTACAGGTCTGAATTTATCCAGTGCCAGCAACATGCCGGCTTGTGGGTCCTGTGCGACGTAAAGCGCGAGACTGACTATCGCCGCCGCCGCCGGCCGCCGCCGCCGAAGGATCGACCGCCGCGAGAGCCTGAAAAGCTTCCCGATCGGCCGCTACGGAATGAATCGTAGCGTGAGCGCCCATTGGTCCGCGCACTCCAGTCGCGTTGGACCTGCTGGAACTCCGAAGCGCCCCCTTGTGGACCCTGAAAGCTGCTGCTGGATGACTGCACGCTTTCGCGCGCGCCCTGCGTGCTCGACAGATCGAACCCGTTGGTTTCAGCGCGCGAACGGGCGCTGTCAGCCGCAGCGGAGTTTGAGACCGTGTCCGAGGCGCTCGCCCACTCGCCGTCCTGACGCATCTCCCATGAGCCATCGTCGGTCTTGCGGAAGACATTGCCGTTGGCGCCTGCGTAAAGATCGCCGTCGCTGGTTTGCGCGAGGGTTGCGCGGTTGTCCTGATTGCCGATCTGCGCGGCTTGTCCGCCGGTCGAGGTCTCAGCGGTGCGGCGAAAGCCGTCTTCGGTGCCATAGCGCTCGGTGCGGACCCATTCGTCGTCGCGCTGGACCACGGTCTCACCCCAGGTTTCGTAACTGTTGCCGTCACCCCATTCGACCGCCTGATAGGTCCCGGCGCTGGTATCGGTACGCGGATTGTAGGCATAGCCAGCGTAAGCGCCCGAATTGTAATCATAGGCAAAGGCGCTGCGGCTGTAGGTTCCGGTGCTCGCGTTGTAATTCGCTGTGCCACCAACGCCGCCGTATGGACCATAGACATAGCTGCCATGCGAGTACGAACCTGCAGACACGGAATAGACACTCGCGTGGCCGTAAGTGTAGGGGTACGCGGGGTAATAGTAATAGGGATAATATCCGTACCCATATCCATAATAGCTGTACGGATAGTAATAGCTACCCCAATAATAACCTGACCCGTAGACGACAATGCCGTTGCTTACGTAATTGTAGTGATAGCCGGACGTGTACCCGAAATAGACCGTGTCAGGTTCCGATTCGTAGACCTTTACATAGGTTACATGGTGCGATGGCGAGTCTGACGGAATATCGTAAATGGCCGCCGCAATCGTGTCAGTGACCACCCAGGGGCCATTGGGATCCTGCGCGGTGAACCAGACGGCTTCGTAGCACAAGTAATAGTCATCCCCGACGCGGAAGACGTCAAAGCTGGTATTGGTCGCACGATAGACATCGGTGCCTTCAACCGGCTCGAACTCTGCTTCGTCGCCCGCGTAGCGCACATCTGGCGCTGATGTGCTTCGCGAGACCTCGGCAGTCTGGGGGACCATTGCCTCGGCAATAGCACGACCCGCTTCGGGTGTTCCTGCCACCGACGCGCGCACATAGGCGCGCTTGTGGTCCGCCGGGATCGCCTGGAAGCTCTCAGGCGCTTGTTTGACATAACTCCAGTCCCCATCGAGCGCGGCAGCTTTGAACCATCGGCCCGAAGTGAGGAAGTAGAACGCCTCATCAGCGCTGTTAAAAACGATATCGCTCGATGAATTGGCAACGAAGGCAAGCTCGGTTCCCGCAATCGCGTCAAGCTCGGGTTCGCCATCGGTCACGATAAGCTCTGCGGGCGCCTTCGCCACGATGATGGTAGGTGTGTCGTCAGCGGCAAGTGGTTTACCCGGCATCGCCTTTTTGGACGCGGCCCAACGATCATCATCAGGCAGATCCGCTATCCCTTCGGGTGCAGAGGCAACGGTCCATTTGCCATCAAGCGAAGGCGCGCTGAGCCAGCTTTCTCCAAGCAGGAGAAAATAGGTCTTGGTCGTTTCCGAATAAAACAGGTCCCAATTGGTGTTCACGATGAGCGAGAGCGACGGCGCGCCTTCAATCGGCACCTGGACCTCTTCTCCGTCGAGCAGAACGAGCAGGCTTGGCGTGGAGGCATACAGGATAGTGGGCGCCTCGGTGGAGATAGCAATCCCTTCCGCATCCGCCGGTGCCTGTGTGACATAACCGAGCATCACATCGAGCGGGATCGTCTCGGGATCGGTGCGGATATTGGCGCGCAGCTCACGCATCAGCGTTGTTTGCTCGGCCTCATCGAGCTCATCGAACTGGACCTCGAGGATCTCGCGGTCGTAGACCGTTACAAGGCGGTGGGTGCGGTCAACCAGCATCTTGGCGCGGTACTTGATAGCTCCAAAGGCGGGCTCGCCGGTCTTGCGACGATAGGACGCTGCGCTCCACGCGGTCGCCGCGGTGAAATCGGCGTGATCTTCGATCTGCGGCTCATAGAGGGTGAATTGGCCGCTCGGCAAAGCCAGCGTGCGCGGAAACTCGGAAGCTTCAGGCAATTGGTTTTCGGCCGCCTCAGCCTCGGGGGCGTCAGGAGCGTCAGGTGTTGCTGAGATCTTGTCATCCTGTGCAAGCGCAGGCGGCGCCAGGGCGAGAGCGCAAGCGAGGGCGAGCAAGGTCGGCGTCGCAAGACGATAGGATTTCATGATGTTCCCCTGTTTGGTGATGCAGCCAGATCCAGCCTGGTGGTCGGCGTGTCGACCACTGCATAGGTCGCATAGCCACTGAAGATGAGTATCTGCGATTCAATCTCGACACCGCCAATCAACGCGCCAGCAGGCCCGCTGGTGTCTTCATCTGCGGTAATGTCAAAAGACTGGAAGTCCCCCACGAGCGAGAGACGTCCTTTGCGGGCTTCGAGCGCAGCAAGGAAGCCAAGATCAATCGTTTCAAGAGCGTCGCCGATTGGCGTCTCGACAGTCGAAATGATACCGGGAAACCGGCCATGAACGGTGTTCCTAGTCTCCCACTTATCCGCTGACTGGGCAAAAGCAGCAGCTGCGACAGCCAGACAGGCAAGACAAGCAAGCCATTTAAGCGACATGGGGGTGACCTTCGTTGCGACGGGAGACCGGGACGATCCTCTCCAGTCCCGCTCAAAGCAAAATTGTGCCGGGGCGACGCACGGCGAGCCCAGAGTAAAGCGTAGCGCGCCGCGTGGCATTGCTGAGCCAGCAAGCGGCGCGCCACGCCAATCAGAAACGGAAGCCTGCGCCGACGAGGACCTGAGTACGGTCCAGATCAATCCCGATATCGAGTTCGGTGTCATCGGGTCTGGTCAGTTCAAGATTGCTGTAGTTTGAGTAGCGGGCCTCACCCTTGATGTAGAAGCTTGAGGAAATCATGTGCTCTACGCCAACGCCGATGCGGAAGCCGTCGACACCTGGGTCAAGCTCGAACGTGCCGAGTTCCGGGTCATCGACCGTGTACTTGACTTCGTTGTTCGTATAGCCGCCCTTGGCGTAGATCATGGTCCTGTCGCCAACGACAGCGCCAACGCGGGCTCCGATGAAGAAGTCGACGCCCGTTTCCACTTCCTCGAGTGCCGTTCCGTCAGTGATCTCAACTGACGCGGTCGAAGTGCCGTATTCCGAACCAAATCCGAGCACGAGATTCCCGATCTGAAAATCCCGGCCAAGTTCAATGTAAAAGGCTGCGCCCTCAAGGTCGGTGTCTTCGATCTCGCCACCGCCCGTCACTTCGTCACCGACGCCGGCGCTCACCACGTCAAAGCCGGCCAGGCCCCCGACGCGAAAACCTTGAAACTCGATTTCTTCCTGCGCAAACGCCGGGGAAGCGGCCATGACAATGCCCCCAAGGGCAAGGCTTCGCGCAGCGCGCAATGCAATCTTTTTCATGTGATTCTCCATCTCTAAAGTTGGGGTGCCTTTGCCAAAAAATCTCAAGGCATCCGAACCTTCGAAAAGCCCGGCAAGAGGGGGAGAGCGGCCCTTCAAAAATCGGCTGCGGACCGTCCGTGACCTTGCCAGGCACCACCAAGCCATTTGGTGATTAATGTCTCGCAATTGGCTGGTGTGTTGAGCAAACTGAAGCGCCAGTTCGGCCAAAAACTAATCAGTTTTGACAGGCCAGTGTTCATACGGCAGGACTCAGAATGTGAAACCGCTGGGCTGATGCCCCTCCAACAGGTCCTTGTCGTCTTGCCGCTTTTGACCAATGG
>JBCBMN010000127.1:0-8059 GCA_039822745.1 Pseudomonadota bacterium
GAGTGCAAGAAAAACGGCACCTTAGGGTCCGCAAGCGCAAGGGCGCGCCGGCCGAAAGGCTGTACCTCCCAGACGCGAGCGAAGCGCGTTTTCGTGAGAGAGTGATGGTGCGGTCGAGAAGACTCGAACTTCCACGGGCGTTAGCCCACAACGACCTCAACGTTGCGCGTCTACCAGTTCCGCCACGACCGCACTCAGAAAAAACCGGGGCAGCGCATCGCTCGCCCCGAGGTAGGAGCGCGCCGATAGCAATGTGGATTGCCGCGTGCAAGCCCTTTGAGGTCGGGTTCGGCCCGGATGAACGTCTGACGCGCTCGCCCAGGCGGCATCCCGCTCCATTCGAATAGGATTATGCGGTCCGTTCCGAACCTGACCGCGGTTCTATCCCAAAGGGATCAGCGCGGTGACCAGCCGATGCCGACAGTCTTTGACGTGCCCGGATATCCTGCAATGCCCTCTGTCACCTTGAGGCTTTCTCCGGGGGCAAGCTCACTCTTGGATGGCGCGATTGCCTTGCTGAAGACCGTATTGCTGCCTTCATCGGTGAAAACGACGATCAGCTGGGGGACCGACACGGTTTCGCGCCCGACATTGTCAATCGAACCGCGCACTCGGAAGATGACCTCGCCGGTGTCCAGCGTCTCTTCAACCTGATTGGCCTTCGAAAAGTTCAGGATCAGATCAGGCTTGCCGATCCCATAGGTTGGGCGGCTCACCGGAACCCAGTCCGGTAGCCCGTAATAATTCACTGCGAAGATGGTGCCGGTGGCCATCAAGGCGAAAATCGCAGCGGCCAGTGTCCACATTTTGACAGGATTGCGCTGCGCAGTGAACGGAGCACGATATTCAAACTGTGAGACTTCGTCATCGTATGTCTCTTCTTCGAGCGCACTTTCATAGTCTTCGTCGAATGGAGTGGCTGCGTCGGCAAAGTCCTCTTCGGACACCGCTTCATCAGCGAGCGGATCAGCGAAAGCCACTTCGGGAGCGTCTGTCTCAAACCCGAATTCATTTTCATCGATGGGAGCGAGGCTCTCTTGAGGAGCTTCCGGCTCTGCGGACTGCCCCTCTTGCTGTTTTGAGACAGCGCCACCTGCCAGCCTTTGGCGCAGGGACGATCTGCGGGGCTGTTCGTCCGGCTGCTCTTCACTGGCGCGAGCTGCCGCGCCAGCGCCGGTCTTGCCGAGCGCGCGGGCGGCGATTGAGCTCATATCCTCATCCTTGGTCGACCAATGGTTGATCGATGGATCGGGTGTGGCTTGCTCTTCGCCTGCTTCAGCAGCCTCGACAACCTCAGGCGCGGAGGGCTCGGTTGGAATGCGCGGCGGTCTTGCCCCTAGGCCTGCCGAGCTTGTGCGCGACGATTTGGGAACAATCGGGCTTTTTGGGGCCGCCGTCTGTGTCGGCTCAGGCACCGCTGCTGGTTCAGGGACCGGAGCAGCTGGTCGAGCAGCAGCTTCGGTTGCGGCCTGTGCTGGTATAGCAGCGGCGCTTGCCCCAAGGGCAGGCTCGGCCACGCTGTCCTGCGCGGCATCAGCAGCAAGCGGCTCCTGGAACCAGCTGTGTTTGCACTTGGCGCAGCGAACCGTCCGACCTTCATTTCCGATGGCCGTGTCAGGAACTGCGTAGCGGGTCCCACAATTTGGGCACGATATAATCATTGTCATAACGGCAATACTTCTCAGGCCCCCCCAGACAAGTGTATCGCCTCTCCTCCGGCACGAATCCGCGCTTTTTTCCACACTGATAACCATGTTTTTGCGCTTGTGCCATGCTCTTGCCACACATAGGCTTCCCCAGCATCGGGGGCGCTGATAGGGCAAAGGCATGACCGAGCGCGCCAGTGAGATCGTGAAATTCGACAATGTCGGTCTGCGTTACGGCGCGGATCAGGAGGTGCTGAGCGACCTCAGTTTCACGCTTTTCCCGGGTAGTTTCTACTTTCTCACAGGCGCAAGTGGGGCAGGCAAGACCAGCCTGCTCAAGCTGCTTTATCTCGCGCAGCGCCCCTCTCGAGGGGGTATTCGGATGTTTGGTCGTGATATGATCACGCTGCCACGCGCTGACCTGCCGGATTTCCGGCGTCGTTTGGGAGTTGTCTTTCAGGACTTCCGCTTGGTCGAGCACCTGACAACATTCGACAATGTCGCCTTGCCTTTGCGTCTTGCCGGGACGGATGAAGCGCGCGTGCAAAAGGCCGTGAACGATATGCTGGATTGGGTGAACCTCTCTCACCGTGCCGATGCCAAGCCCCAAACGATGTCGGGCGGCGAGCAGCAACGGGTGGCCATCGCCAGAGCGGTGATTGCCCGCCCGCAATTGCTGATCGCGGATGAGCCGACCGGGAATGTCGATCCTGAGATGGCCTTGAAGCTGTTGCGCCTGTTCGAAGCGCTCAACAACCGGGTCGGCACGACTGTTGTGGTCGCCACGCACGATGTCCAACTCATTCAGCGCGTACCGGAATCGCTGATCATGCGGCTTAACAAAGGGCGGCTGTCCGATCCGACTGGTGCCTTGCGCTATCCCCCGGCCCGCGCCAGGGCCGCGTCTCAGCCGCGTAGACCCGCCGAAGACAACCCGTTTTCATCAGAGCACGGCACATGACCGAGGCACGCGCAAACATGAGTGCCAAACGGGTCGCAAGCCTTCTGCCGGCCACGCGCTTTGGCGGCCCGATCCCGTGGGTGATCGCAATCCTGCTTTCCCTCGTTGTGATCGCGGCGGCAGGCGGACTTTCGCTGCGCAACCTTGCAGACAATGCGCGGGCTGATCTTTCGCAAGCGGTGACGGTGCAAATCATCGAAGCCAATCCCCAAACCCGCGCCGAACGCGCGCAGGCTGTGGCTGCTGCCCTATCCAGTCAGTCGTTGGTGACTTCGGTGCGGATCGTTCCGGAAGAGGAATTGCAGGCGCTGCTCGAACCCTGGCTTGGCACAAGCGCGGGCAGTCAGGATGTTCCGATCCCGGCTTTGATCGATGTCGAATTGAGAGACAGCGCGAGCGAGGCACAGGTCGACGAATTGCAAGCGGCCTTGGATCGGGCTGTGCCGGGCACAAAGGTGGATGCTCAATCATCGTGGCTAAAGCCCGTCTATGACGCGCTCGCCGCTTTGCAATGGCTGGCATTGGCGCTGATTGCGCTGATCGCCTTTGCCACGTCTGCGGCGGTGTGGCTTGCGGCGCGCAGCGCGTTCGCCAATCACAAGGAAACGGTTGAGATCATCCACCTGCTGGGCGGCACCGATAGCCAGATCACTCGCGTATTCCAAACGGCCGTGATGCGCGAAGCGGCGTTTGGGGCTATTGTCGGCCTGGCGCTGGGTCTGCTGGCTGTCTTGCTTCTGGGGCAGCAATTTGCCGCGCTTGAAAGCGGTATGGTGGGCGGGGCGGGCCTGCGCATGGAGGACTGGCTTATTATCGGCTCCATTCCGCTCGCAGGCGTCCTGATCGCTATGCTGACAGGGCGGATCACCATTTCGCTTGCGTTAAGAGCAATGCTGTGAAGAGACGGAACTGATGGTTCGCAATCTTGTCTCCGCCGCTGCTCTTATCTGGGTGCTGGGCTTTCTGTGGTTTGCCGTCGCGCTGCCGCAGCCTGCGCAGGATTCGCAGACCGATGCGGTGATCGTGCCAACAGGCGGCGCAGGGCGCATTGCGCGCGGGCTTGAAGTGCTGGATCAAGGGCTGGCAGGCAGAATGCTGGTCACCGGGGTCGATCCAGACGTGCGACCGGGTGAATTCGCTGCCGAGTTTGAAGTGCCTCAGGCGCAGATGGAGTGCTGCATCTCGCTCGGCTTTATGGCTCTCGACACGCGCGGCAATGCGTTCGAAACCGCGCAATGGGTTAAGGACAACCAGGTCACCTCGCTGCGGCTGGTGACGACAGACTGGCACATGCGCCGCGCGGCAGGTGAGTTGGACCGGAAGCTGCCCACCAGCGTGCGGGTTGTTCGCGATGCCGTCCCCTCACAGCCCAATATGGGAACCTTGTTCCTTGAATATCATAAGCTGATTGCAAGCCAGATTGCAGGCTTGCTCAATCTGTGAGGGGCGCACTGTCAGTCTGATGTCGATCCTGCGCAGCATGATTTTCTACCCTATGTTCTACGGGTTCAGCGCTCTCCTCGTGGTGGCGTCGGTGCTCGCCATTCCGCTGGGTCGGGATCGCTTGCGCTGGGTGGTCGCGACTTGGGGCAACTGGCATCGCTGGTGCCTCAAAACCCTGCTTGGCATCGATGTGGTGATTGAAGGCTCTCTGCCCGATGGCCCCGTGCTGATCGCGGTCAAGCATGAAAGCTATTTCGAAGCTATTGACATGCCGCGGCTGTTTCGTTTCCCCACGGTGTTTGCCAAGCGCGAGCTGTTTCTCATTCCCGGCTGGGGCTATTCGGCAAAGGTCTATGGCCTGATCCCCGTAGCGCGCGACAAGGGTGCCAAGGCCTTGCGCGAAATGATCAAGACGGCGCGCGAGCGTGTGGCTGAGGGGCGGCCTCTGGTGATCTTTCCCGAAGGCACACGGGTCGAACACGGGACGCGGCCCCCTCTGCAATCGGGCTTTGCGGGCACCTATAAGCTGCTTGGCTTGCCGGTGGTTCCCATCGCTGTGAACAGCGGGCCGGTCTATCACCGCATAATCAAGCAACCGGGCACGATCACTTATCGGGTTGGTGAGACTATCCCCGAAGGGTTGAGGCGCGAAGAGATTGAAACCCGCGTTCACTCGGCAATCAATGCGCTGAACGCCTGACGCTGACTGTCAGTGCTTCCGGCCAAAGTCGGGGTTGGAATCGTCCTGTCCCTGATCGATCACTTCGCGCCGGATCGCGCGGGTCCGGCTGAAGAGTTCGTGCAGCTTGTCTCCATCGCCTGATCGTATGGCGCGCTGGAGCGCGGTCAGGTCCTCGGTGAAGCGCCCCAGCATCTCCAGCACAGCGCCCTTATTGTTGAGGAAGACATCGCGCCACATCACCGGGTCGGATGCAGCGATGCGAGTGAAGTCTCTAAAGCCACCGGCGGAATATTTGATCACTTCAGACCGGGTCACCTCCTCCAGATCGCTGGCAGTTCCGACGATCGTGAAGGCGATAAGGTGCGGGATATGGCTGGTGACGGCTAGGACAAGATCGTGGTGGTCAGCATCCATGATCTCGACCTTGGAGCCAAGGGCGGTCCAGAAATCCGAGAGCGCCTCAACCGCTTGCCCATCCGCATCGGCGGGCGGGGTAATAATGCACCAGCGTTCGGCGAAAAGAGTCGCAAAGCCTGCATCCGGCCCGCTTTGCTCCGTCCCGGCAACCGGGTGCGCTGGAATTACTGTGTGGCCGGGCAATGCGGTGCGGAGCGCGTCGAGCACGCTTTTCTTTGACGAACCGACATCTGAGATGATCGCATGTTCTGGTAGGTGGTCAGCCAACTCGCTTGCCGCAGCCGCCATCGCGCCCACAGGGACGCACAGAACAACCAGATCGGCGGTCGCAACCGCTTCGGCGGCGCTGTCACACACCGCGCCGACCAGCCCGCGCGCCTTTGCCTTCTCGCGCACGTCAGGATCACGGTCATAGCCGGTAGTGACGATATCCGGCGCGCGCTCGGCAATGGCTAGTCCGATTGAGCCACCCAGCAGGCCAAGGCCAATGATCGCAACCCGCTCGATCAACATGCGCTTTCTCCGGCAAGCTGGGCCAGCGTGTCTGCGACGATGTCCATATCTGCCTCAATGCCAATCGTTATGCGCAGGTGATTGGGCAGTCCCTGACCCGGCAGATGGCGCACGGCATAGCCTGCCTCGCTCAAACCCTGCATTGCATCCTGTGCGGTCAGAGCGCCGGTGAATTCGACCAGAACGAAATTGGCCTCGCTCGGCAGGCAGCGCAGCCCGCGATTGCCCAAAGCCTCGATCTTCGCAGCAAACCGGGCGCGCGCTTGGCGATTGTGCTGCGCTGATGCCTTTACGAAGGCCTGATCGCCCACGGCTGCTAGAGCGCAAGTCTGACCACTCGCGCTGACATTGAACGCACCACGAAGCCGGTTGAGATAATCGATCAGATGCGGCGCGCCATAGGCCCAGCCAATCCGCTCTGCTGCCAGACCATAGGCCTTTGAGAACGTACGCGTGACCAGCACATTGTCATGCTCGCGGGCAAGGTCAAAGCCAACGCGCTGCATCTCGGCGGGCAGATATTCAGCATAGGCTTCATCGAGAACCAGAAGAATATCGGCGCGCAGCCTGGCATGCAGGCGGCGCACTTCATACGGACTGATCCATGTTGCCGTCGGATTGTTGGGATTGTCGAGCAGCACCACGCGCGTTTGCGGCGTCACTGCGGCCAGCAAGGCATCGACATCGGCAGCATAATCCTCGTCCGCGGCCATGACAGGCTCCGCGCCGACCTTGTGCGCGATCAGCGGGTAGAGCGAGAAGGAATAGCGTGAAAACAGCACTTCATCACCGACACCGGCAAAGGCCTGCACTGCGCAATGAAGCAATTCGCCTGAGCCTGTGCCGCACACGATCTGATCGGGGTTGAGATCGTGAAGCTCACCCAGCGCGGTGCGCAATTGCGTGCACGCGGGGTCCGCATAAAGCGCCGCTTGATCACGCGGTTCAGCCAGAGCCGCCATCGCCGCTGGACTGCTGCCGAGCGGATTTTCGTTCGCCGAAAGCTTGATCAGCGTGCGTCCGTCATCGGCACTTGCTTTGCCCGGCTTGTAGGCGTGAATCTGTTCGACCCAGGGTTTTGCACTTGGTTTCGTCATTGCGAGCGACCGCTTGAACAAAAATCGCGCCAGCTACAAGCGTCACCTGCGCTTGTTGAAAGCGCAATTTTCCTGTTTAGGCACCGCATGGCTCCCGCTTTTGTCCCCAGAACCTATGCAATCCCGCAAGACTTGCCGCTTGATAGCGGGCAGAATCTGGCGGGCGCGCAAATCGCCTATGAGACATATGGGACGCTCAATGAGAGCAAATCCAACGCTATCCTGATCTGCCACGCGCTCACCGGCGATCAGTATGTGGCGAGTGAGCATCCGATCACGGGCAAGCCCGGGTGGTGGGAAAGGATGGTCGGTCCGGGCAAGCCGATTGACACCAATCGCTTCCACGTCATCTGCGCCAATGTGATCGGCAGTTGTCTCGGTTCGACCGGCCCCAAAAGCATCGCTCCCGATGGCAAGCCCTATGGCATGCGCTTCCCGGTCATCACCATTCGCGATATGGTGCGGGGCCTCCTGGCGCTGCTCGACGGGTTGGGAATTGAGCAATTGCATGGCGTTGTCGGCGGATCGATGGGTGGGATGCAGGCACTGAGCCTCGCAGCGAATTGGCCCGAGCGATCCGCCCGCGTGCTGGTGATTGCCTCAACCGCGCGCCACTCGGCGCAGAACATCGCCTTTCACGAGGTCGGCCGTCAGGCGATCATGGCAGACCCTGCTTGGGCAGAAGGCGACTATTACGCTCAAGAGGGCAATGGACCCGAAGCAGGGCTCGCCGTGGCGCGGATGGCGGCGCATATCACTTACCTATCCGAAGCTGGTTTGACCGAAAAGTTCGGACGGCGCCTACAGGACCGGGACGCTAAGAGTTTTGGCTTTGATGCCGATTTTCAGGTTGAGAGCTATTTGCGCTATCAAGGCAGCGGCTTCACCCAGCGCTTTGACGCCAACAGCTACCTCTACATCACCCGCGCCATGGACTATTTCGACATTGCCGAGGAACATGGCGGGAAGCTGGCGAATGCCTTTGCGAAGTCCACTGCGCGCTTCTGTCTGGTCAGCTTCGACACCGATTGGCTGTATCCGACCAGCGAAAGCCGCCATGTCGTCCATGCACTGAATGCTACCAGCGCGCAGGTGAGCTTTGTCGAACTGAGCGCAAGCGCAGGCCACGACAGCTTTCTACTCCCGCACGACCAGCTTGATCGGGTTGTGGGAGGGTTCCTTAATGGCTGAGTTGCGGTTTGATCTGGCGGTGATCGCGCATGAGCTCAACGCGATACCGGGAAGAACGGTGCTGGATGTAGGCTGCGGCGACGGCGCGTTGATGGCCGTCTTGCGCGAC
>JBCBMN010000128.1:0-8019 GCA_039822745.1 Pseudomonadota bacterium
ACCGAGGCGATGGGGCGGCTCGACCAGTGTATCGAGGCGCTGATGGACGGGGCGGAGATCGACACGCTTATTGGCCCAGAGATGAGCCGAGAGACCGGTTCCGTGACTGGTTCTAAAGCGGCGCGCGATTGTGTGCAGGAGGGTGTTCCATGTGTTCCATCGCGTAGGAAAGCGGATGCGGATGCGGGTTCTGGCGGGTGTGCAGGTGAGGGTGCTGGTGGGGGTTTGGATGCCGATGCCGGTTCCGATTCTGGGGAGGACGACCTGCCCGAACTGGAGCGGCGATTGCAGGCGATGGAGGCCGAGCGGCCTGCCAATGCTCCAAGCCTTGCCGAACAGGCGTCGAACGAGCCGCTGGACGGGTGCGGTATGGGCGATCTGGAGGCCGCGCAACTCGCCGCCTTCGAAGCAGGAGAGCCGCGCTGGTGGGAAGCGGGCACTCACGCGTCGGCATTGGGGGGGGCGGCATTGGGGGAGGCGGCTTTGGCGGAGGAGGCGTCGGAGAAGGCGCAGGGGGAGGCCCGGGAGCCGGCTCTGAGCGGTGCGGGCCTAGCCTTCGACGATCTCAAGCTGCACGCGGGCATGGCCGCGCTGGATGATGCCGATCTTGGCCGCAGCTGCGCGTGACAGGTCGATCTCTCTCCCGCGAATGTACGGGCCGCGGTCGTTGATGCGCACCGTGACGGTGTGGCCATTGCGCGGATTGGTGACGCGCACGCGGGTGCCAAAGGGCAGCGTCTTGTGAGCAGCAGTCATGGCGTTCATGTCAAAGCGCTCTCCATTGGCGGTTAGGCGGCCGTGGAAGCGCTTGCCGTAATAGGAGGCGACCTTGGTCCCAAGGCTGCGGATGACGCGGTCGATCTCGAGCGGGGTCTCGAAGCTGGTGAGGTCTACCGCGCCCGGTTCCGGGCTGGTGATGGGGCTGGGCTCGCCAAGCGCTTCGAAGGCGGCGGCAAAGGTAAGGGGCGGTGCGTTTGGCGGGGGTTCTTGGGTGGCAACTGCGGAACTCGATAGGCTGCAAAGCGCGAGGGAGGCGAGCGCTGAAAGAGGTGCGCGAAAGGTGACGCGGTGCCTGTTAGCCCGGCGTTTGGCGAGCGAGTGCGTGCAACCTTGATCTCTGCGCCGTGCCTGTAGCGCCATGATCCAGTCTCCCATCCTTGAGGACGGGCATACACTCAGAACACTGGGTTAGCCAATCCTGGGTAACTCGCAGCACCTTTGGCATGAGGCGATTGGCCGCGAAGCGATAGGCGAGGTGGCATGAATTCATGGAGCAAGCCTATGCGGCAAGTATCTCCTGCAAAGCAAATGGGGCCGGCATTGCTGCCGACCCCACTCTCACCGGCGCGTGGGCGCTGTGCTTTGCTTTTCCGGTCAGCAAGCCGACCTTTCCAACTCCACACAAGCGCACTTGGCGCCCGATGTCTCGCGCCTTTCGCGGTTACTCCTTTGATCTTCGCCCGAAGGCTCCCATCAAAGGCTGTTCCCGAAGGAACGATCCGCGTCTGACCTCGTCACCGGCGCTCGCACCGGCATCCGACCTCGTTTTCACCGGTTTCGTGCCGGTCATCCGCCGAAGCTTCCAATCTGCACTCCGCCTGCTTCCGCGAAGCCGAGACTACGTGCCTGCCTTGTCCCAATCTCAAGCGGTCGCGTTCCGGTTTGACCCTTCAGCTCCCTCGATTGCGAACCAAGCTCGCAGTCTTTCACGTCGACATGACTTAACGCCTCTCTCAAGCGATCCGCCTTGCATCGGGCCGAGACCTTCTGCATGACGTCTCTCGACAAGCGCGTGGACAGCTACCCAACGCGATCTTTGGTACATAAAGTGCCGTTGTTTCAGGGCCTTGCGGCTCTTCGCTTCAACGCTTTGTGTCCCGAAGACAAGTTGAAGTTGCGCCCGAATCCGCTCTTCGGCAAGTCTGACAAGTGCGACTTTTCCACTTTTCCCCCGATCAGCTGTGGAGAGCGGTGGACAACTCAACGCTTTATCGCATTTAGACGTGTCGCGTGGGAACTTCGGTGCCGATCACCGGTTCTTGAGGGTTGCCTTCCATAAGAGGCACTATCCGAATCTTACGCGACTCCATCCTTCGGTTTCACAGGTCCGAGCGACTCGAGGAATCTCTCAGCCGCGTTACCGATTTCTCTGGGCCCGCAAACGCAAGCGCAGGGCGTTGAGCTTGATAAAGCCGGCCGCGTCCTCCTGATCATAAGCGCCTGCATCGTCTTCAAACGTCACATGCGCCTCGGAATAGAGCGAGTGCGGCGATTTACGGCCCACAACCTGCGCGAGGCCCTTGTAGAGCTGCAGCCGCACCGTGCCGGTGACCTTTTCCTGCGAAAGGTCAATCGCCGCTTGCAGCATCTCGCGCTCGGGTGCGAACCAGAATCCGTTGTAGATGAGCTCGGCATATTTGGGCATCAGCTCATCCTTGAGGTGAGCCGCGCCGCGATCCAGCGTGATCTGCTCGATCCCGCGATGCGCGCGCGCATAGATTTCACCGCCCGGTGTTTCGTACATGCCCCGCGACTTCATGCCGACAAAGCGGTTCTCAACCAGATCAAGCCGGCCAATGCCGTGCTTGCGCCCCAGATCGTTGAGCGCGGTGAGAAGGATTGCCGGGCTCATCGCCTGGCCATTGAGCGAGACGCCATCGCCGCGCTCAAAGCCGATCTCGATGTATTCCGGCGTGTCGGGCGCGTTCACCGGGTGATCGGTGCGCGAATAAACATAGTCGGGGGTCTCTTCCCACGGATCTTCCAGAACCTTGCCTTCAGACGAGGTGTGCAGAAGGTTTGCATCGGTCGAGAAGGGGGCATCACCGCGCTTGTCCTGTGGCACTTTGATCTGATGCGCTTCGGCCCATGCGATCAGCGCAGTGCGGCTTGTCAGATCCCATTCGCGCCACGGAGCGATAACGGTGATATCGGGATCAAGCGCATAGGCGGACAATTCGAAGCGGACCTGATCATTGCCTTTGCCGGTCGCGCCATGAGCGATGGCATCAGCGCCGGTTTCATGCGCGATCTCAACCAAACGCTTGGAGATAAGCGGGCGCGCAATCGACGTGCCGAGCAGATAGTCACCTTCATACCGTGCATTGGCGCGCATCATCGGAAAGACGAAATCGCGCACGAATTCCTCGCGCAGGTCTTCGATAAAGATGTGTTCGTCGGGAATGCCCATGGCGCGGGCCTTTTCGCGCGCAGGTTCAATCTCTTCGCCCTGGCCAAGGTCCGCGGTGAAAGTCACCACTTCGAGGCCGCGCTCCACGCTCAGCCATTTGGCGATGACAGAGGTGTCGAGACCTCCGGAATAGGCGAGGACGACTTTCTTGATCTCGGACACGTGCAATTCTCTCAAGTTTCGGTGGGGGCGCGGCTAGCAGTGAGGGCCGGTAACAGCAACGAATTCGAGGGCAATTTACGGTAATTTCTTGTTTTGCGTTCAGAGGCTCCCAATATTTCCGGGAACTTACACAGTCGGATGGATCATTTCGCTGACCATTGGGAGAGCTGACCATGTGGAGTAAAGCGCGTGAGCTGGCCAAAATGGCTCCGCCCGAACGCAATCGCTGGGTGGATTTTCTGAGAGCTGTCTCGATTATGGCCGTCGTTGTCGGCCACTGGTTGATGGCTGGGCTGTATGTCGACGGGGCTGGCGAATTGCAGCGTGGTGACCTGCTCACCGTCGCCAACTGGACGCATTGGCTGACATGGGCGTTTCAGGTGATGCCGGTCTTCTTTCTTGTCGGGGGATATTCCAACGGAGTGAGCTGGGATGCGACTGTGCGTAAGGCGCAGGAGCAGGGACGAGCCACGCAGACGGGTGTGTATCGTGACTGGCTTGCCGCGCGGGTTCAGCGCCTGATTACGCCAACATTCCCGGTACTGCTGCTGTGGGCTGGGCTCGCGGTGATCATGACGCAGGTTGGCCTGCCGCGTGACCAGATCCGCATGGCGACCGAGGCGGCGCTTATCCCGGTCTGGTTCCTTGCGGTCTATCTGCTGGTGACAGCGTTCACGCCGCTCACTCATGCGGCCTGGAAGCGGTTTGGCTGGCTGAGTTTCGCCATCTACATTCCGATCGCGATTGCGACCGACTGGCTGACCTTTTCGCAAGGCGTGCCATGGGTGAACTTCACCAATTTCCTGTGGGTATTCCTTGCGATCCACCAGCTTGGCTTTGCATGGCGCGAAGGCAAGTTCGGCGAGGGGGAAGGAATGCGCTGGTTCGCCTGGGCTTGGTTCGCCGTTGGGCTGGCTGTGCTCGTCGCGATCACGGTATATGGTTTCTACCCGGTATCGATGGTGTCCGCACCGGGAGGTTTCTCCAACTCGCTGCCGCCGACTCTGGCTCTGTTTGCGCTGGGAATGGTGCAGGTGGGGCTAGTGCTCGCGCTGGAGCCGATGGGGCGCAAGATGCTCAACAATCTGAGCATCTGGACCGCGACGGTGTTGATGAACGGCATGATCATGACCGTCTATCTGTGGCACCTCACCGCTTTCGTCCTCGTGATGACGGTGTGCTGGCTGCTGCTGGGTGGCGTTGGACTGGACTCGGTTCCGGGCACGGGCGCGTGGTGGAGCACACGTCCGATGTGGATCGCGATCTATGTGCTGGCGCTGCTGCCCTTCATCGCGATCTTCGCAAGGCATGAACGCAGCTTTGGCCTGATCCGTGGTGGCAGAACAGTGCCCAAGGTGCGGGCAGTCTTCGGTGTGCTGGCGATTTGCGTTGGCCTTGGGGCGACCGCAGGTGTGACGATTGCCAGCCCGGATAGCCTGTCTGGTATCCGCTGGTGGGTCATTGCCTTGCCACTTGTGGGAGCAGCGTTGCTCGGTTTTGGTCCGGTCTATCGCCCGAGCGCCGCCACGCGCGAGCATGCGAGCAAAAACGCAACCTAGCTCGATGTGAGCAGTCGCTTCTCCTCCGCTTCCACATAGGTCCGCGTTAGTGGAAGGACATGGCGGCTGCGCGCATATTGGATCTGGTAATTGCACATGCTGCCCGCTTCAAACACGGTCGCAGCGCCTGATAGATAGAAGGTCCACATGCGGAAGAAGCGCTCGTCATAGATCTCGATGATCGCGTCCTTGTTAGCCAAGCAGTTCGCATACCAAGTGCGGATCGTGCGAGCGTAATGAAGCCGCAGCGTCTCGACATCGGTGGCGATCAGGCGTGCTTTCTCGCTTGCGACGAGGGTCTCTGACAAAGCTGGAATATAGCCGCCGGGAAAGATGTATTTGCGAGTGAAGGCATCGGTCGTGCCCGGCCTACCCATGCGACCGATCGTATGCATCAGCATTACGCCGTCTTCGGCAAGCATGGTTGCGCAGGCTTCAAAGAAGGTCTGGAATTGCGGCTGTCCCACATGTTCAAACATGCCTACCGAGACGATCCGGTCATACTGGTCCCCCGAAGTGTGGCATCTTTCCGCAAGGTCACGGTAATCAACCAGTTCGAAGCGGACCCGTTCGGCAACACCGGCTTCGCGCGAGCGTTTGCGGGCAAGTTCCAATTGCTCTTCCGATAAGGTGATGCCGGTGACTGACACGTTGTAATTCTGCGCGAGAAATATGGCCATGCCACCCCAGCCGCACCCAATGTCGAGCACGCTGTTGCCCGGCTCAATCGCCAGCTTTGCCGCGATATGCGCCAGCTTGGCCTTTTGTGCTTCGCCAAGCGTCATGTTCTCGCCAAAATGCTCGGTGTTCCAATAGGCGCACGAGTACTGCCAATGGTCATGATCGAGCATCAAGGCATAGAGATCGTTGCCGATATCGTAGTGGTGGGCAACATTCTCCTTGGAAGTCAGAGCAGTGTTGACCCGGTCCATCAACCACGTTGCCTGGTTCTTGATCTTGCGAGTGGTGCTGGGCGGAGCAAATTGTCCGCCTTTCTCCCACCGGCTATTCCAGCGCAGCAAGGTGACAAGCCCCATGACATCGCCTTCCTCGATCACCAGGCGTCCGTCGATAAAGGCTTCGGCGGCGCCCAATCTAGGATCGAGGATAATATCGCGCGGCACGCGGTCGTCGGTGCAGCGCACGATGATATCGGGATAGCCCTCGGCCGGCGTCCCGAAAGTTTCTGCACTGCCATCGGCGAACACCACGCCGAGACGTCCTTCTTTCACGCCGCCTTTGAGAAACCGCCTGAGAAGAGCCTTGCCCACCCTCGTCCTCCTTTCACCTTGTGCCTGTTTCTTTGTGTTCTCATGTTCGCGCCGATCAGTTACATTGGCAATCGACAAAGTGGAGAAAAGCATGGGCGATGCTAAGACGGTGCCGACGGGGGCGGCGGTTGCAGACTTCATCGCGGGGGTTGAGCCACGGGCCAAGCGCGAGGACGCCAAGGTGCTGCTCGAGATCTTTGAGCGGGTGACGGGGGAAGAGCCCAAGATGTGGGGGCCGTCGATCATCGGCTTTGGCCAATACCACTACAAATACGAAACGGGCCGCGAGGGTGACTCGATGCGTTCAGGCTTCAGCCCACGCAAGGCGAAACACTCGCTCTACCTCATGGGCCGCTACGTCGATCAGGCGACGGGCAAGAAAGTTGACGCGCTGCTTGAAGCAATGGGCAAGCACAAGACCGGCGCAAGCTGCGTATACGTTAACAAGCTGGCTGATATCGACCTTGCTGTGCTCGAACAGATCATTGCCATTTGCTGGGAGACGATGAACCGCGTCTACCCCGACTAAGCAGCGTCAGATCCCAGCATACCATTGGTAATTGCCGATATCCTCCCAAAAGCCGCCTTTGCCGCCCTTGATGTCGTCAAAACTCGCAACCGCTTCGATCGCTGTCAGGTACTTGGCGTGCTTATAACCAAGCTGGCGCTCGATCCGCATGCGTAAGGGTGCGCCGTTCTTTTCCGGGATCGGCTCACCGTTGAGCGCGTGGGCTATGATGGTTTGGGGGTGATAAGCGTCCACCATGTCTACGCTTTCATAGTATTGTCGCCCGTAAAGGACATCGGCGCACCAGAAGACAATGAAATTGGCCTCAGGCTGTACCTTTGCAGCGTCGAGAACGGTCGAGAGTTGCGGGCCAGTCCATTCCCCAATCGCACTCCATCCCTCGACGCAATCATGGCGCGTGATCTGGGTGCGCTGGGGGAGTGCCTTCAGCTCTGCCAGCGAAAGACGCATGGGATTGTCGACCAGACCCTTCACCGCGATCCGCCAGTCCGGAAAACCCTTGGCGAGCTGATCCTTGTAGATGTCGCTCTTTACGGTCAGCGAGCCATTGCCCTTGAAACTGGGGGAGCGGTCTTCGGATGCGTATTCGGGGGCGAGCGATTGTCGACCAGCCAGCGTGCGGTGCGCGGATAGGTGCCAGTCTTCGGCCATGTCAAACAGGCCTTCACCGCTTTCGCTGGTGGCAAAGCCGTCGATCTTGGAGCACGCACCCGTGCCAAGGGCCGCCATTCCAGCGAGGAGTGAACGGCGGGCGATCTTGGTCATGTGTCGCCTCCCTCTGGTGCGCGGCCGCCTGCGATCATGCTCCAGATCTGGCGAACCGGGTTGGAAGCCAAGACCATCACGATATGCACTACAAAGAACCCGAAAAGCGCGAGGGCGGTGATGAAGTGGAGCGAGCGCGCGCTTTGCCTTCCTCCCAATCCATCCACCAGCCACGGCGCGGCAGGCTCGAAACCGGGACTGATCGCTAGGCCTGTCAGGATCATCAGCGGCAAAAATACTCCCAGGACCACCCCGTAAGAGAGCTTCTGCAAAGTGTTGTACTTCGATCCATCTTCGGCCTCAAACCGGCCCTGGAGATGCGCCTTGATTTCTGCCCAGAGGTGGATAGGCGACCAAGTCCGCACGGGCGCGGCAATGTCGCGCGCAAAATGGCGGTTCACCAGCATCGCGACCCACATGCCCAGCAGCGCCAGCGCGAACACCCATGCTCCCGCGCTATGCCAGTCGCGCGCTTCGGCGAGGTTATAGCGTTGCGGCAGCGTGGCCCAGCTTGGAAATCTTATGACGCTGAGCCAGGCATCC
>JBCBMN010000129.1:0-8004 GCA_039822745.1 Pseudomonadota bacterium
GCTCGCCGAGGAATTGCACCGACAAACTGCGGCCGCTAGCGTCTGAGCCGCAGCAAGAAGGGGCGCATAGTGGGAGCAAGCAATTGGGTGTTTACGGCGGTGACCTGCGTCTTCTTCATGGCGCTGGTCGCCTGGGTTAGCTGGTACAAGACACGCGGAACGGTTGAGACAAAGGACGGCTATTTCCTTGCAGGGCGCGGGCTTGGGGCGACGTTCATTGCAGGCTCGCTGCTGCTGACCAATTTGTCGGCTGAACAGCTGACCGGGCTCAACGGGTCTGCCTATCGATTTAACCTCTCGAGCATGGGCTGGGAAGTCACGGCGGCGCTGGCGACCATCGCGATGGCGCTGGTCTTTCTGCCGCGTTATCTGGCAGGCGCTTTCACAACCCTGCCGCAATTCCTCAATGACCGATTTGACCCGACTGTCCGGCGCATGTCGGTGGTGCTGTTCATGTTCGGCTATGGCCTGATCACGATCCCCAGCGTGCTGTATTCGGGCAGTCTGATGGTGATTGCTCTGTTCGATATCCCTGCGCTGACGGGGATGGACAAGTTTCAAAGCCTGATTGCGATGGTGGTGCTGATCGGGGTGGTGGGATCGATCTATGCGATCTTTGGCGGACTGCGCGCAGTGGCAATTTCGGACACGCTTAATGGCATTGGCCTGCTGATTATCGGAGTGGCGGTGCCGGTCTTTGGCTTGATCGCGCTGGGCGGTGGTGATTTTGTCAGTGGACTGGACACGCTCACCAGCGAGAACACGCACAAGCTCAACGCAATTGGCGGCGCGGATGATCCGACCCCGTTTGGCACGCTGTTCACCGGCATGATCTTTGCCAATCTGTTTTACTGGTGCACCAATCAATATGTGATCCAGCGGACCTTGGGCGCGCGCAGTCTGGCAGAGGGGCAGAAGGGCGTTCTGTATTCGGGCTTTTTCAAGATCCTGGTGCCTTTCATGATGATGATCCCTGGCGTGATCGCTTTCCATCTCTATGGGCCGGGCATCACCGATATGGATGAGGCTTACGGACGGCTGATCCGCGATGTCCTGCCCGTTTGGATGAGCGGGTTCTTCCTCGCCGTGCTGCTGGGTGCGGTGTTTTCATCGTTCAATTCGCTTTTGAATTCCGCCGCCACCCTGTTTGCGCTTGATGTTTATGCGCCGGCTTTGAAGCGTACTCCTTCCGATGCAGAACTGGTCCGGATGGCGAAGGTCGCGAGCCTTGTAATCGCGCTGGCGAGTTTTGTGATCGCGCCAATGCTGACCTACGCATCCGAAGGGCTGTTTCAGGTGATCCGCAAGTTCACGGGCTTTTACAATATCCCAACGATCGTCATCGTCATGGTCGGCCTGTTTACCCGCCGCGTCCCTGCGCTGGGCGCGAAGATCGCCATCATTTTCCACGTCCTCGCCTATGCTTTATTGACCTTTGTTTTTGATGAGCAGGTCACGCTGCACTTCATCCATCAATATGCCATTCTGTTTGTGATTGAGGTGGGGATCATGCTCGCCTGCGGAGCATGGAAACCGCGCGAACAGGCATGG
The DNA here is from genome assembly GCA_039822745.1 of Pseudomonadota bacterium. Lineage (GTDB taxonomy): Bacteria > Pseudomonadota > Alphaproteobacteria > Sphingomonadales > Sphingomonadaceae > Erythrobacter. The sequence continues at coordinate 1,552 of JBCBMN010000129.1, forward strand.
CAGTTTACCCGCAAGGAACAGGTCGACCTGACCGAATGGCGCTTTGCCAAGCCGCTGGCGGGCACTCTCTTCAGCTGTGTGGTGGCGACCTATCTGCTGTTCTCTCCACTGGGCGTTGCCGGGGGATGGAGCAGCTGGTTCGCGCCGCTTATGGCAGCTTTGGCCGTGGGCAACATCGCGTTTTGGAGCCTCGCGCTGCGCAAGGCTCCCGCCTAAGCGACGAGCGAGGCCAGTACCCGTCGCTTGCCTTCGAACGGGCGGCGTCCATGCATTACGGTGAAATTGTCCACCAGCGCCACATCACCCGGCTGCCATGCGCAATCCTGTGTCAGTTCGTCGGCAAGCGCGATAGCAGGGGCCATGTCCTGCGAGGTAATCGCTTCGCCGCCGCCAAAGGTGATCGCCTTGTTCGGATCATTGCGGCTGTCTGACCAGCCTCTGAAAGCTGCTATCAACTGGTTGAAGAAGGTCTTGCGGCCATCGGGCAAAGTGCGGATCGCGGGCAGCGCGGCGGTGGTTACCCGCAAGCTGCCATCCTCAAGCCATGTCCATGAATAGCCGAGTTCTGACAGGCGCGCTTCGGCCTTGTGCTTAGTCTCGACACTCAGGGTTGATCGCCAAGAACGCCCTTGACCCGATCCCGCATCGTCGCTGCCCGGCATGACATTGGTGTAGCGCACGCCCTCCGCTTCGAGCCGCGCGACAAACTCAGGCGATTGCTCTTGCAGCCTTTCGAGCACCCAGTCCGAACGGCAGAGCGGCGTTGCGCCCCCGTGCTGTGCTGCAATTTCGCAATAGAAGAACAGCTTGGACGGGTAGAGCGGTGTCTGCGCCATTTCGTGATGGAGGAAAATTTCAGTCGTCGGCGGTGCTTCATTGGCCGTGAACACGCGCGGGGTGACATTGGTGCGCACCGCGTTGGAGAGCGAGTCCTCATAAGTGAAGCCCGGCTCTCCATAGGCTTCAATCGCTGCATCGAACGCCAGCGGGTCGGGCACGTCGAAGCCTCGAAACAGCAGCGTTCCCGCATCCTCCAATGCCGCATCGACTGCTGGTTTGTTGGCCTTCAGGAACGCGGCAAGGTCACCGCCACCGTTTATCAGAGCGGGAAAATCAGTCATAGATCGGGTGGAACGTGTTGAAGGCCGCTTCGGTGAAAGTGCCCGGATCGTTGAAGCGGCGGTTCTGGTTGAGCGAGCTGATTGCGGCCATCTCAACTGCGCTTAGCTCAAAGTCGTCAATCGCGAGGTTTTCCCGCATCCGTTCCGGCTTTGAAGTCTTGGGAATCACCGCCGTGCCACGCTGTACGCCCCAGCGCAGCAGCACTTGCGCCGGTGTTTTGCCATGTGCGTCGGCCGCCACCATCACCGGTGCGGCGCCTAACAGGCTCTCACCAGCCTCTGCCATGTTCAGCTCGAAATAGCTTTGAGCGCCCAATGGCGAGAATGCGGTGATATCCACGCCATAATCGCCCGCCAGACGGATCAGCCGTTCCTGCGTCAGATAGGGATGCGCTTCGATCTGGAGCATGGCAGGCTTGATCCGGGCATAGCTCATCAGATCGTGCAGCAGGCCTGAATTGTAGTTGCAAACCCCAATCTGCTTGACGAGGCCCTTCTCCACCAGCGCCTCCATCGCCGCCCATGTCGCGTGCAGCGGCACCGCCGCTTTCACCATGACAGGGTTTTCCGCTTCCGGATCGGCCAGCCATTCGGGCGGGTAACGTTCGTCGATCGGCACATATTGGAGCGCGATGGGAAAGTGGATCAGGTAGAGATCAAGATAATCGAGCTGCAGATCAGCCAGCGTCTTGCGGCAGGCCTCTTCGACATGCTCGGGCGCGTGGAACGTGTTCCAGAGCTTCGAAGTGATCCATAGCTCGTCGCGCGTCGCCAGACCTTCAGCCATGGCGTGCGCCAGACCTTCGCCTGTCTGGACCTCGTTGGCGTAATCGGCGGCGCTGTCAAAATGGCGATAGCCCGCGCGCACCGCTTCGACCACGGCGGCGGCCGTGTCTGACTGCGGAATTTTCCAAAGTCCAAAGCCGACGCGCGCCATCTGTTTGGGCATTGTCTCAGGCATTTCTAGTCCTCGTCCTTGAAGTGGATCTGCACCGGCATTCCGGTCGCAATGCTTTCCTGCGCCGCTGCTCCCATGACCACGCTGCGATAGCCGTCGCGCGCTGTGATCTGCGCAGGTGCGCCAGAGGTCAAGGCCGTGTGGAAATGGTGCAGCTGATAATAGGTCGCGCCGTGGTGATCGCCCGCTGCCAACGCTTCTTCCGGGGTGGTGATCGACTCCACAAACGGCCCGCTCCTGTCGCGCGGAGACCAGACCACGTCAGCGCTGGGGAGCTTGACCTCAAGTTTGCCGAGCGGCCCGGCTGCGCTAATTTCCTCCTGATCTCGCGACCCCTCGGCGAACATGCACAGGTCGAGCACGGCGCGAGCCCCCTCGGCAAAATCGACCATGACAAAGGCATTGTCGATGATGTCGGGCACCTCGCCATCGTAAAGCTCGTCCAAGTGGTTCACATCCTGCCCGCCGCTTGCAAAGACGCGGACCGGTTCATCGCGCAGGATGTGGCGCATCAGGTCGAAAAAGTGGCAGCATTTCTCAACCAGAGTGCCGCCCGTATTGCGGTTGAAGCGGTTCCAGTCGCCCACTTTGGCAAGGAAGGGGAAGCGATGTTCGCGAATGCTCAGCATCTTGATCGCGCCTGCTTCGCCTGAATGGACCCGCTCAATAAAGCGGGTGGCCGGCGGCATATAGCGATATTCCAGACCAACCCAGAACAGACCCGCATAATCCCGCGCAGCCCGCTCCAAAGCCTCGGCATCGGCAAGCGTGGTGCACATCGGCTTTTCGAGCAGCACGGCACAGCCTGCCGCCATAAAGGGCTGCACGACATCGAAATGGGTGAAATTGGGCGAGGCTATGATGACGGCGTCAGGCCGCGCCTTGGCAAGCAATGCGGTGTTGTCATTGAAGATGCGGACGCTTTGACCGAGCGCTTCGGCTTGAGCTTTGGCGCCTTCGCGCGAGCTTTCATCGGGGTCCGCAATCGCAATCAGTTCAGCGCCCGGCACCAGCGCGAGATTGCGCATATGCTCGCGGCCCATCATGCCGCATCCGATGATGGCGTAGGTTTGGTTCGTGTTCACGACCGCGCCTTTGGGTCGCGTCCAGACATTTGGCAAGCGGGTTTAATCGCGGGTCCACGCCGCAAAGCTGGCCGGCGGCAAAATCGTGCTACCGATCACCGGAACGCCGCAACCTATGCCTGCCACGTTGATCGCCTGGCCTGAGTAATTGAACGCGAGAATGTGCTCTGCAGTGCGGCGCAATCTCAACCCCTCGGGCAGGTTCACCAGCGGCACCTCGGCCTCACCCGCCATCAGGCTGACCAAACGATCAAGCAAGCTCCGATCCGGCCACGCCGCCACATAGCGCAGGGTCTCATGGCCATAGACCACCCCACAGCTTTGGCTGGCCATGCGCGGCTTTAGCTCGCTCGCAATATCTTCGCGCCACCGCGAGATGGTCCAGCCGCCTCCGCTTTCCTCCACCCCGTCGCGCAGGCTTTCGACCCGGGTGACCGTGATCGGGATAAGCTGCTGGAGGTCTCCCGGAGCAAGGCCATCTGGAATAGAAAAGTTCTCCGACTTGCTTCCGGTGCGCGGCCCGATCAGCACTGGGGCGGTAAGCGCAGACAGCCGTTCGACAAACCCATCAGGCAGGATGGGGAGCGTAGGCACAAGCACCATGGCATAGTCACTCAATTCGGCCTTGGGAGAGACAATGTCGACATCCATTCCCTTGCGTCGCAGCGCGGAATACCACTCGAAAGCAAGCTCCAGATAGCGGAAGCTTTGGCCTTGAGGCTGGATGCCGCAGACCCATGCCGCTTCGTAGGAAAAGACCAGCGCCGCTTGCGCTCTTGCAGGGCGCGCCTCGCCGAGCACGGCCATAGCTTCGGCGGCAATCCGCGCCTCGGGCGCCGCTTCTGCTTCGCTGCTGTCAGGGCGCAAGAGCCCGGCATGCATCTGTTCCTGCGCAAACGGGGCCTGACGCCAGCGGAAATAGCTGACGAATTCCGCGCCATGGGCATAGGCTTCCAACGTCCACAGTGCGACCATTCCGGGCAAAGGCGCTGGGTTGAAGCGCGCCCAGTTCACCGGCCCCGGCTGCTGCTCCATGACGGCCCAGCGACCGTTTGAGCAGCCTCGATACAAGTCATGGTGAAAGGCGGCGATATCCGGGTGCCCTTGGCGCAGATAGTCACGCTTCTCTTCATCAGAGAACCAGAACTGCTCAAGAAAACCCAGCGGGTAGCTGTCCCAAGTCGCGACATCGAGATCGCGCCCAACTGCGTGATGATCGAACTCGGTGAAGAAGCCCATGAAGTTATGCGTGATGGCGCGGCCCGGTGAATGCGCGCGCAGGATGTCGGTCTGTTCGCGGTTGAAGCTTACCACTTCGTCCGAGGCAAACCGGCGGTAGTCGAGCCAGTGCGCGGGGTTAGCTTCGGTAACCGTCAGGTTGGGCGGATCGACCTCATCAAAAGAGCGGTATTCCATGCTCCAAAAGACATTGCCCCATGCCGCATTGAGCGCATCCACACTGCGATACTTCTCTTGCAGCCAGACGCGAAAGCCTGCCGCGGCGCTGTCTGAGAAGCTGAGCACGGTGTCATGGCAGCCATATTCATTGTCGGTTTGCCAGGCGGCGAGGGCGGGGTGTTCGCCATAGCGCAGCGCCAGCGCCTTGGTGATGCGGCGGCTTTGCTCGCGATAGCCGAGATGCGAGAAGCAATAATGGCGGCGCGATCCAAACCCGCGCGGACGGCCATCGTCATCCACCGCGACCATGTCCGGCATCTGGTCGACCAGCCATTTGGGCGGGGTTGCCGTCGGCGTGCATAGGATGATCTGCAACCCGTCGGCCGCCAAAGTCTCGATCGCGTGGTCGAGCCAGTGCCAGTCATAGCGCCCCGGTTCCGGCTCAATCCGGCTCCACGCAAATTCCCCGATGCGAACAAGGCTCAGCCCCAATTCGCGCATTCGGCGCGCGTCATCGGCCCAGATCTCTTCGGGCCAGTGTTCGGGGAAATAGCAGCAGCCCAACTTCATCAGGCGAGCCTTTCTAGCGCAATCAGCCATGCGGTATCAGGGTGAGTGAGCGGCAGGGCAAGCCCTTGGGTCATCAGCGCGCGCCCCGAAAGCTCAATCCCGCTGCGCCAGTGTTCAGGATCGGAAAGGTACTGGGCAGCCTTCGCTGGCCAAGGTTCTGGCAGAGTAACGCGGTAGAACGCCTCTGGGGCCAATCCCTCAAGGCGAACGGGAGCAACGTCAAACTGCGCGGAAAATTGCGTTTGCGCGATGAGGGCCAGGCCTTGGCCCGGACCGAGCACCATCAAACCGGTGATACCGGGGTCCGGGTGATCGATCCGAAGAAGCTGACCGGAATGAAGGATGCCGCGCCATTCCTTGTAGAGCTGAATATGCTGGGCGAGGATGCCTCGCTCCGCCTCGCTCATCGCGCCGGGGTCAGCCTCTACGCCCATATGGCCGAACAGGGCCACTTTTGCGCGGAAGTCGATTTCGGTGCGCCGTCCGGTGATTGGGTTGGGCGAGGGGCCGACATGGCTACCCAGCACTTCCAGCGGCAGGAATTGCGCCCAGTCGCGGGTGATGCGTAGCCGTTCGATCGGATCGTTGTTATCGCTGGGCCAGACGCGGTGGCAACGTGAGAGCATGCCGTAATCAATGCGCCCGCCGCCCTCGGCGCAGCTCTCAACTTCGACCATGGGATGCGCAGCGCTAACGCGGTCCATCAGAGCGTAAGTACCCAGCGTCTGGGCGTGTCGCTTCATCACCGGGAAGAGATCGCGATTGTGATCCAATTTCAGGTAAGTGATATCGTGAGTTGAAAGAAGCGCGTCTAGCTGCGCAAAGATGGCGTCAACCACGTCGCTGCGCGACAGATCAAGCGCCAATTGCCCCCGCATGGTTGGGCGATCCTTCCCTTCGATATGCAGGCACCAATCGGGATGGGCGCGATAGAGATCGCTGTCGGGTGAGACCATCTCCGGTTCGACCCAAATGCCGAAATCCATGCCCAGCGATTGGACGTGATCGATCAAGGGCTTGAGGCCGTTTGGAAAGATGTCGGAGCATACCCGCCAGTCGCCAAGGCTGCTCGAAGTATCGCGTCGTCCCGAAAACCAGCCATCATCGAGGACCAAGCGCTCGGCGCCCACTTTCGCCGCCGCTTCGGCAAGCGCTGTGAGCTTCGCGACCGACAGGTCCAGCCCGAGTGCATCCCACGAATTGATGTGTACCTTGCGCGGGGTATCATAGGCTCGAAACCGCAGGCGCTCAGCGCGGACATGCTGGTGAAGGCTCTGTGCAAGAGCGGATCGATTGGGAGCTATGGCCAGCACGGCCTGAG
>JBCBMN010000130.1:0-7917 GCA_039822745.1 Pseudomonadota bacterium
GGGCGTTTCAAACGCCCTCATCAGCGCGGGCGCGCGCGTGACTGAACTCGAAGACGGCCTCACCATCGAGGGCAATGGCGGCGAAGCTCTACGCGGGACGGCCAATTCTAAGGTCACAACGCATCTCGACCACCGCATCGCGATGTCGATGGCGATTGCAGGGCTCGCCAGCACAGACGGCGTAACCGTGGACGACACCGCGCCCATCGCAACCAGCTTTCCAAGTTTTATGGAGTTGCTCGAAGCCTTCTAAGCACTCAATATGCGATGCATGTTCAGGCAAGGTATTCGCAGGCTGCTTCATTTGGGCAAGACGCCCATCATGCGGCGCGTGATTGCAAGTATAATCCTTATGGGAGCCGCGATTGCCAGACCTATCTGGTTGGCCAGCGAAGGCCGTGCGTTCTGGATTGATCTTGTCTCAGGTGTTTTTATCTCAGCGATGGCCCTTGTTTTGCTCCATGTCCGCTGGCGCAAGAAAGAAACAAATGACATGAGCGAGGACACAATCAGGGATACGTTTTCATGAGACAGTCAGGCACGCTATCGGCTCGCGCATTCGCGGCGTTTTATGCCGTTGGGCTATGGGCAGCCGCGTGCGCTGGTCCGGCCCACGCACAAACGCAGCAGGCGGGGCCGCCTGAGCCTGCAACTGAGCCTGAGCCTGCAACTGAGCCTGCACCGGCACCCGCCCCCTATTCCCCGCCAGACAGCGAGCTGATGGTCCCGGTTGAAGGGGGCCGCGTCTATGTGCGCATCAACGGTGTTATCGAAAGCGCTGACAAAGCCCCGGCGATATTCATCCATGGCGGCCCCGGCGGAACCCATAGCGGCTTTGCCTCTATGCTCGGCCTCGCGAAAGACCGCCCTATCATCCTCTATGACCAGCTCGGCAGCGGAAAGTCAGATCGACCCGACAACCCCGCCAATTGGCGGGTCGAACGTTTTGTCGAGGAATTGGAAGCGGTGCGCGCGGCGGTGGGCGCTGAGAAACTGCATCTGGTGGGTATCAGCTGGGGTGCTGCGCTCGCGCTTGAATATTCGGCGAGATATCCTGACCGGGTTGCCTCCACCGTTCTGGGCGGCACCTTTATCTCGACCCCGCACTGGCTCACGGATGCAAACCTGCTGGTGCAAGACCTTTCGCCTGATCAGCAGGCCACGCTCAAAGCCTGCGAAAGCGATGAAGCGCCAGATAAAGCGACATGCAAAGCAATCTATGACCGGGTCTATTCGCGCCATTACCAGCGCCCTGACTATGGCGACGCTTTGCGCGAATACCGCAAGACCTATGGTGGCGAGGGGCGCAATGGCCTCATCTACAACTCGATGTGGGGACCAAGCGAGTTCAGTTCATCAGGCATTTTGCGAAACTATGACGCGACGCTCAAATTGCGCGAATTGACCGGAGACAAAGTGCTGTTCCTGATCGGCCAGTATGACAGCGCGCGTATCGACACCGTGCAGGAATTCGTCGCGCTCACGCCGGGCGCGGAACTGGCTGTGGTGCCGGGCGGCGGACACGGATTTCTGCTCGACCGACCGCTGGAGACCGAGGCCATCCTGCGCGGCTGGCTCAACAGGAAGGATGCGGAATGATCATCGCTGTTGATGGCCCCACGGCTAGCGGAAAAGGCACTATAGCGCGGCGGCTGGCTGAGCATTTCGGTGTCCCGCATCTCGATACAGGCCTGCTTTATCGCGCGGTCGGTTGGCAGGTGGCGAAGAATGACGGTGACCCCGACAATCCGAACGACGCGCTGGCGGGCTGCGCCTTTCCCGACGAATTGCTCGATGACGACATGCTGCGGTCTGAGGAAGTGGGCAGCCTTGCAAGCCGGGTATCGGTCCACCCCGATGTGCGTGAGGCTCTATACCGTCGCCAGCGTGCCTTTGCGGAGCAACCGGGCGGCGCTGTTCTGGATGGCCGCGATATCGGCACCGTCATCGCGCCTGATGCCGATGTGAAGCTGTTCATCACCGCCAGCGTGCACGAGCGCGCGCGGCGACGCTGGCTGGAAATGACGGGCCGCGAGATCGAAATACCGCTTGATGAGATCGAGAAAGACGTCGTTGGCCGTGATGCCCGCGACATCAACCGCAAGGATGCACCGTTGAAAGCGGCTCCTGATGCGCTGATCATCGACACGACCAGCTTTGATCGCGAACAGGCGTTTGAAACCGTGCTCGAAGCCGTCAAGACCCAGCTCGCCAGCCAATAGAGCCCTGCCTGACTTCTTGGCCTCAAGCGACCTGAGCGACACTCAGCAATCATTGATTCGCCTTGCAATTCGCGCGCGCTTGGCCTAGGCGCGCGCTCGTTCTCGAAGCCTGCTGGATTGAAGGAACCTCTATGGTGGCATTCGGCTCCATGGAGAGATCGGCCTCTTGCCCCGTTAGCCTCCGCAATAGTGCGGTGGAGACGGTGAAAGACCCCGGAAAAACCGGTGGCCGGTAGCAAAACGAAAACAGGAACTGCCCTTACCTATGGCAACCAACCCTAACCCCACGCGCGACGATTTCGAAGCGCTGCTTAACGAACAACTCGGCGGCGCCGGCGAAGATGGCTTTGAAGGCCGTGTCGTTATGGGCACCGTGACCGCAATCGAAGCCGGTCATGCCGTCATCGATGTAGGCCTCAAAAGCGAAGGCCGCATCAACCTCAAGGAATTTTCCCGTGGCGAAGAAGACCACGGCCTTAGCGTCGGCGACGAAGTCGAGGTCTATGTTGACCGCGTCGAAAACGCCGACGGCGAAGCAATGCTCAGCCGCGACCGCGCCCGCCGCGAAGCCGCATGGGACAAGCTTGAAAACGAATTTGGCGAAGGCAAGCGCGTCGAAGGCCGCATCTTTGGTCGCGTCAAAGGTGGCTTCACGGTCGATCTCGACGGCGCTGTGGCCTTCCTGCCCGGCAGTCAGGTCGATATCCGCCCTGTGCGCGATGTCACTCCGCTGATGGAAGTGCCGCAGCCCTTCCAGATCCTTAAGATGGACCGTCGCCGCGGCAACATCGTCGTCTCGCGCCGTGCCGTTCTCGAAGAGACCCGTGCCGAACAGCGCAGCGAACTGATCAACGATCTGGCTGAAGGTCAGGTCATCGAAGGCGTTGTCAAGAACATCACCGATTACGGTGCGTTTGTGGATCTGGGCGGCATTGACGGCCTGCTCCACGTCACCGACATGAGCTACAAGCGGGTCAATCACCCCAGCGAAATCATCGAAATCGGCCAGACGGTCACCGTTCAGATCGTTCGCATCAACGCCGAAACGCAGCGTATCTCGCTCGGCATGAAGCAGCTTGAAAGCGATCCATGGGATGGCGTGGCGGCGAAGTACCCGATGGGCGCAAAGCTCTCGGGCATGGTCACCAACATCACCGAATATGGTGCATTTGTGGAACTGGAAGCCGGCATCGAAGGCCTCGTCCACGTTTCGGAAATGAGCTGGACCAAGAAGAACGTCCACCCCGGCAAGATCGTCAGCACGTCTCAGGAAGTCGATGTTATCGTGCTGGAAGTCGACAGCGAAAAGCGTCGTATCTCGCTTGGCCTCAAGCAGGCTCAGCGCAATCCATGGGACGAATTCGCAGAGAAGTTCCCAGTTGGCGCGGAAGTCACCGGCGAAGTCAAGAATGCGACCGAGTTCGGCCTGTTCATCGGTCTCGACGGCGATGTCGATGGCATGGTCCACATGTCGGATATCGCTTGGGGCATTTCGGGCGAAGACGCGCTGGCGCTCCACCGCAAGGGTGAAGAGGTCAAGGCCGTTGTTCTCGACGTGGATGTTGAAAAGGAACGCATCAGCCTCGGCATGAAGCAGCTTGAGAAAGGCGCTCCGACCGAAGCAGGCGCGGCTGCAGCCGGAACGCTTCGCAAGAACCAGACCGTCACGGTCACCGTTCTCGAAGTGCGCGATGGCGGCCTCGAAGTGCAGGTTGGCGACGATGGCGCAACCGGCTTTATCAAGCGTTCGGATCTCGGCCGTGACCGCGACGAACAGCGCCCCGACCGCTTCCAGGTCGGTGCCAAGGTTGATGCGATGGTCACCGGCTTCGATCGCTCGAAAAAGCCGAACTTCTCGATCAAGGCGCGTCAGATCGCCGAAGAGAAGGAAGCAGTGGCACAGTTCGGTTCGTCCGATTCAGGCGCATCGCTGGGCGACATCCTCGGCGAAGCTCTGAAGAAGGGCGACTAATTGTTTGGGTTCGCCCATCCGGGCGAACCTCCTCGCTAGACGTCTTACGGCGAATCCTCGCCTGCAGACCAGCTGCGGACGGACATGCAGATGGCGCTACCATCGTTCCGATTGTCCTTAAGCAGCACAGCGGTAGAACAGAAAAGAGGCCCGCTTGCAGCAATGCAGGCGGGCCTTTCTTATTGGGTAAAGCGACTGTATCCTACGGGCCAAGAGAAGAGGATCATCCCGCCATGCTCACAGTCCACCAGTTCCCCTGCCTGTCCGACAATTACGGTTTCCTGCTCCACGATCCAGCATCGGGAGAAACTGCGGCGATCGATACGCCGGATGCGAGCGAATACCTCACACAGGCCGAGGCGAAGGGCTGGACGATCACGCATATCTGGAACACCCATTGGCACCCGGACCATGCAGGTGGAAATGCCGAGATCGTGGAAGCAACCGGAGCGCAGATCATCGCGCCCAAGGAAGTCGAGCAAATCTCGAAGATTGACCGTGTCATTGCGCATGGCGACACAGTCACTCTGGGCGACCACAGCGCGCAGGTCATCGACGTCTCGGGCCACACCAATGGCCATATCGCGTACCACATCGCCGAAGCTGGCATTGCCTTTGTGGGAGACGCTGTCTTCGCGCTTGGCTGCGGGCGTATGTTTGAAGGCGAGCCCATGCAGTTCTGGAACAGCCTTGACCGTATTCGCAGCATGCCGAGCGCCACAACGCTCTACTGCGCGCATGAATACACGCAGGCCAATGCCAAGTTTGCGCTGCACGCAGACCCCGACAATGCCGCTCTCAAGGCCTATGCCGAGGAGATCGATGCCAAACGCGCCCGCGGCGAGCCGACAGTGCCGACGGTGCTGAGCCTTGAGCTCGCCACCAATCCCTTCCTGCGTGCAGATGATCCGGCAATTATTGCCAAATGGGGCGGCAGCGCTCCGCATGAGACCTTCGCGGCCCTGCGCGCGGGCAAGGACAATTTCTAAGCGCTCATGAAGGCCCTCATGAAGGCTTTGCGTGTTGAAAGGCTGAGCGAGGACCTGTCTGGCCTTGCTTTGGTGGACCTGCCTGCGCCGCAGCGCGCTGCGGGAGACGTGCTGGTTGAGGTCAAAGCCGCCTCGCTCAATTTCCCTGACCTGCTGATGACGCGCGGGGCCTATCAATTCAAACCGGACGTCCCCTTCACCAGCGGGCTGGAATGCGCCGGCCTCGTGATCGAGGCGGACCCTGAGAGCGGCTTTGCGCCCGGTGACCTTGTGATGGGCGGCAATAAGACCGGCGCCTTTGCGCAAGTGGCAAGCCTGCCTGCGCGTGCGCTATCGAGAGTGCCGGACGGGCTCAGCATGGCGCAGGCCTCGGCGATGGGCGCGGCCTATTCCACCGCCTATACCGGCCTGGTTGAGCTATGCGGTCTCAAGCCAGGGCAATGGGTGCTCGTCACCGGAGCGAGCGGCGGCGTGGGCCTTGCCGCGATAGACCTCGCCCGCGCGCTGGGAGCCAAGGTGATCGCCGCCACAGGCGTCGAATCCAAGCGCGAACAAATCGAAGCCATAGCCGCTCCCGATGCGGTGATCCTGAGCCAAGGCCGTTTCCGCGAGCAGGTTAGCGAGATCACCGGTGGCGCGCTGTGTGATGTGGTGTTCGACATGGTGGGCGGCGACGTCTTCGATGAATGCACGCGCTGCGTCAGCTTTGCCGGAAAGCTGGTGGTGGTGGGCTTTACCAGCGGCCGCATCGCGCAGGTCGCGACCAATATCCCGCTTATCAAAGGCTTCTCTATCGTCGGCCTTCGCGCAGGCGAATATGCACGCCGTTTCCCTGAGCGGGGCGCGGCGATCAGTGACGAGATTGCGCACCTGGCCGCGAGCGGCGCAATCAATCCGGCTGTCTCAAAGGTGCTGCCGCTCAGCCAATGGCGTGAGGGCTTTGAGGCGATGGCAAAGCGTGAACTGGTCGGGAAAGTTGTGTTTGAGCCGGGAGCCTAATGCGCTTTCAAAGAAGAAAAGGCGGCCACATCGGACCGCCCTTCCCCTCTCCAACTCAAGATCCCAAACAGCGCGCCCAATACCCAGATCGAACCCCAAATCGAACCAGGGGGGCGCTGCTGCTAGAGCTGGGAAATAACTTCGTCTGCCAGCTTGCTGTCAGCACTTTTATCATGACGCTCGGCAATAAGCGAGCGTGATGCGACCGCAGCCGCTTCAACCGCACGCGCACGCACAGCGTCAAGCGCTTCGCGTTCCGCAGCGGCGATCTTGTCTTCAGCCATGCGCTGACGACGCTCGACCATCTTTTCGCTGTCAGCCTCTGCCTTGGCGAGGATTGCGTCGGCCTCTGCCTTGGCGCCTTCCATCATGGCTTCGGCGTCTTTCTCAGCGCTGGCGATCTTAGCAGCGTATTCGTCACGGATCGCTTCGGCTTCGGCTCGCAGCGTCTTGGCCTCTTCGAGCTGCTGCTTGATCTCGGCGATCTTGTCGTCGAGGCCGCTCATCAGCATTGAAGGCACTTTGGCAAAGACGAAGATGCCGATCAGCACCGCCATCGCGAGCGCAACCCAGCCATATTCGTCAAGGAAGAGCACGGTCGGCGCATCTTCGGACGCTGCAAGGAGGAGTGTCAGTGCATCAGACATTGGCCAGAGCCTCCTTCACAGCCTTTTGCGCCGCCGCTTCGTCGATCTCAGTGCCCGCAAGACGCGCAACAATGTCACGCGTTGCGTCAGCCGCGACATTCTCAATCTCAGCCATCGCGCTGTTGCGCGCAGCCTCAATCGCTGTCTCAGCCTCAGCCAGCTTGGCATCAAGGCTGGTCTGCGCTTCGGCGAGCTTGGCCTCACTGCTTGCCGCAGCTTTGGACTTCGCCTCAGCAATCAGCGCTTGCGCGGTCACTCGGTTCTCATTCTCACGCACGCGCCAGGCCTCTTCCTGCGTGTCGGCGGCATCGCGGGCGGCTTGCGCTTCGGCAAGATCGTCCGCGATTTGCTTGTCGCGCAGATCGACCGTCCCCATGACCTTTGGCACCATGCCGCGGCCGATCAGGAAATAGGTGATCCCGAAAAAGACCAGCAACCAGAAGATCTGGCTCGAATAGGTCGTGAGGATTTGCTCTATCTGAGGCATTTCGTGTGCGTCCCTGGGACTGCGCTTTAATTCATCAATCGGCGGCGACGCCCATTTGCGCCGCCACCGAGATTGTTCTTGCCGGAGCTGTCTTAGTTAAAGATCAGCAGAACGGCGATAACGAATGCAAGCAGGCCGAGAAGCTCAGCCGCCGCGAAGCCGATGAATAGGCGACCCTGCTGGCCATCAGCAGCACCCGGATTGCGAAGAGCGCCTTCGAGGAAGGCGGCAAAGACATTGCCCACACCCAGAGCGGCGAGGCCAGCGCCAATCGCCGCGAGACCGGCACCAAGAAGAGCTGCAGCTTGTGCGTCCATTGTAAGTACTCCTTAAAAATCAAACGTGTTTGGATGGATAGATATGAAAAGGTGATCGACGCTTAGTGAAGGTTCTCAGCGTCGTTGATGTAAAGCGAGGTGAGCAGCGCGAAGACATAGGCTTGAATGCCCGCCACCAGAATTTCCAGCGCGCTGATACCCACCATCAGAACGAAAGTCGGAACGCCAATTGCAATCCCTGTGCCCGCTCCGGCACCGCCCGCGGCGAGCACAAAGCTTGCGAGCACCTTCAAAAGAACGTGGCCCGCCATCATCGCGACAAA
>JBCBMN010000131.1:0-7727 GCA_039822745.1 Pseudomonadota bacterium
ATCACTACCACGTAGAGCTGGAACGCGAACTGGCCGACCTCCACGGCAAGGAAAGCGCACTGCTTTTCACCAGCGGCTATGTCTCGAATTGGGCAGGCATCGGCACTCTTGCGGCGCGCATCCCCAATTGTGCGGTGTTCTCTGACGAGCTCAACCACGCCTCGATGATCGAAGGCATCCGCTATTCAAAGGCAGAACGGCGCATCTGGAAGCACAACGATGTCGAAGACCTCGACCGCCAGCTTTCCGAATTTCCCGCAGACCGGCCCAAGCTGGTCGCGTTTGAAAGCGTCTATTCGATGGATGGTGACATCGCGCCCATCGCTGAAATCCTTGATGTGTGTGAGAAGCACGGTGCGCTTTCTTACATCGATGAAGTGCACGCGGTTGGCCTTTACGGACCACGCGGCGGCGGCATTGCCGAGCGCGAAGGCCTGATGGACCGGATTGATGTGATCGAAGGCACTCTGGGCAAGGCATACGGTGTGATGGGCGGCTATATCGCGGCCTCGCGCAACCTGGTGGACTTTGTGCGCAGCTTTGCCAGCGGGTTCATCTTCTCGACCGCCCTGCCCCCAGCCATTGCCGCGGGTGCAGCCGCCAGCATCAGGCACCTCAAAACCAGCGACCGCGAGCGTGAAATGCAGCGCGAGCGCGTCGAACAAGTCCGGCGCAAGCTCGACATTATGGGCATCCCGCATCTCGCCAATCCCAGCCATATCATTCCGGTGATGGTGGGCGATGCGAAGAAGTGCAAAATGATCAGCGACTGGCTGATGGACAATCACGGCATCTATGTGCAGCCGATCAATTATCCCACTGTTCCAGTGGGCACCGAGCGCCTGCGCATCACCCCATCTCCGGTCCATAATGACGGGGATATTGACCGTCTTATCAATGCGCTGAGCGAAATCTGGTCTCAGTGTGAACTTGCCCGAATGGCCACCGCTGCCTGATCCTTTGAGAGGCTTATCGCAAAAACGCCTCTTGATAGGAACACTTAGGCACGTTGGCAGTTCAGCAATCGTGGGGATGTGTATCCCACAACGGGGATGAGTGCTTTGAGGAGAGAGAATAGGCACTTTGATCTGTTGGTATCGTCCACCTAAACTAGGAAAGATCCAGTTATGCGTAAGATCATCGCGACATCGATCGCTGCAACCAGCCTCCTGGCCCTCGCTGCGTGCGGCGGCTCAAATGCACCGGCTGAAGAACCCGCAGCTGCACCGGCAGAAACCGCCGAAGCGGCTCCTGCTGCTGAAGAAGCTGCTCCTGCACCTGAGCCTGAAGCTGAAGTCACTCCGGCGACCTTCGCTGACCTGACCGGCGACGCTGCTGCTGGCGCCAAGGTCTTCGTTAAGTGCAAGACCTGCCACGTTCTTGAAGACGGCGTGAACCGCGTTGGTCCGCACCTCTATGGTGTCGTCGGCCGCACCGCGGGCAGCGTTGAAGGCTTCAACTACTCGAAAGCCAACTCGGAAAGCGGCATCACGTGGACCACCGATGTCCTGTTCGATTATCTCGAAGCGCCGCAAACCTACCTTAAGGGTACGCGCATGGCGTTCCCAGGCATCAAGGACGCGCAGGAGCGTGCTGACCTGATCGCCTATCTCGAAGCAAACGGCGAAGTCTAAGCCTGATTTGCTATAGAATTGCACGAAGGGCGGTGTGGGATGCCACGCCGCCCTTTTTGTTTGCGTGGGGGTGCGGTCAGAGTGCTGTCAGCGCGCTGCCATCCACATAAGCTGCACCGCCGCAGTTGCGATCCCTCTTGGGGACGCTAAAGACTCAGGGCTATGAAAACCAAAGCCCCCTGGCATGCCCGCCTTGCGCGTGCCCTCGCTATTTTTCTTCCGCTGTTCCTGATGGGTGCCGCGCTGGGTACCAAGTTCGGGCTGTGGGGCTGGCAGATTGGCCTTGCTGCCGTTGGTCTGGGTGGGCTGGTGCTGATCGCGATCACCGCACTCTTGGCGCTCGTGTCGATCATCCTGATCTTGCTCAAGGGCAACAAGCTTGGCCTGTATTCGGCAGTCTTTGGCCTGGTCGTGCCGCTGGGTTTTGCCGGATTGTTTGCGCCTGCAATCATGGGAGCGGGCGATCATCCGATCCATGACATGTCCACCGACACCGCCAATCCGCCGGCCTTGTCGCTCAAGGTCAAAGCGCGGCGCGATGCGACCGGCGCCAATGCGCTCAACGCCTATGACGTGCCGCTGGGCCAGACCGAGCAGTTTGCTGGGACCGAGGCACCTTTGTCAGAGCAGACCTATGCCGACATTATCGCCACCAATTACCCGGAACTCGCACCACTCGACATTGGCGAGACGGACACGAATGCCGCCGTCAATGCGGTCCAGCTCGCCATGGCCGATATGGGTTTCAGCGATATCCGCTATAACGAAGAGGCTGGCACGGTAGAGGGTCTGGCAGAGACCTTCTGGTTCGGCTTCAAGGATGATGTCGTGGCCCGCGTCAGCGAAGGAAAGATCGATTTTCGCTCGGTCAGCCGCGTGGGTCAGAGCGATCTGGGCGCGAACTCCAAGCGGATCATGGCACTGCGCGCAAAAGTCGCGGAAAAGCTGAAGCTTTAAGGCGTCAATCGCGGAAGGTGGCCGCAGCAAGCGCGCTTCGCTGGACCACCGTGAGCACGCACAAGCCGGCATAGCCATAAGCGATCACGGCAAACCAGCCGGGCAGCAGGCACATCGCGATAAAGACCGCGATCGTCTCTGCGCCTTCTGCAAGACCGGTTGAATAGAAAAAGCTCTTTTTGCCATGCGCCTGAGTGCTCTTGCCGCGCTCGGCTGCGATGGTGGCGAAGGCGAGGAAGCTCACCCCTGTCAGCACAAAACTGGCCACCAGCACCAAAGCGGGCAGCGTGTTCTCACTTGCCATCACGCCAAAGCCGAGCGGGATCGAGACGTAGAACGCAAAATCGGCGACAATGTCGAAATAGCCGCCCAAAGGAGTAGGCCCGCGCACCCGCGCCACCGCGCCGTCAAGGCCGTCAGCCACACGATTTCCGACAATCAGCGCAAGGCCCAGCCACACCTCGCCCACGGCAATCGCGACCGCGCCCCCCAGCCCGATTGCCAGTCCCGCAAAAGTCAGCATGTTGGCAGTGACACCCAAGCCCGCAATCGCCTTTCCCGCTGCATTGAGCGGCGGGTCAATCAGTGGGCGAAGCTTGGCGTCGAACATGGGTGCAGACCTAGCCTGCGAAGGTCAGAAGGCCAATCCACGCGCCCGTCATCGCGGTGGCGATATTGCCTGCAATCCAGCTCTTGATGCCAAGTCCCGCCGCCTCAGCCCGGCGCTCAGGGCACAGAGTACCAATGGTCGAAACCAGAAGGCCGACGCTGGCAAGATTGGCGACGCCGCACAGCGCGTAGGTCACGATCAATTGGCTTCGCGCGCCCAAGGCTCCCTCTGGCAAGGCAGCAAGCTCCAGATAGGCGACATATTCATTGAGGATCGCCTTGGTGCCCATCAGCCCGCCCGCCGTCGAAGCCTCAGCCCAAGGCACCCCGATCAGCCACATCAGCGGCGCGAAGAGCCAGCCGAAAATGCGCTTCAATGTCAGCGGCTCTTCGCCCACCAGCGGAAACAGGCTCAATACCTCATCCGCCAGCGCAACCAGAGCAAACACCACAATGATGATCGCGATGACGGATAGGAAAAGCTGCATCCCGTCCATCGTCCCTTTGACGATCGCATCAATGCTCGATTCGTATTTGAGGCCCTCTTGTGCATCATCGGCATCGGTTGCCGTGTCATCGGCCTCACCGGGCACCATCAGCCGGGCTATCAGCAAGGCCGCAGGCAGCGACACCAGCGACGCGGCAATCATATGGCCCACCGCATTGTCGAGCGTCTCGCGCAGGGTCGTTGCGTAAAGGATCAGGATCGCGCCTGAAATGGTCGCCATGGCCAGCACCATGATCTGGAACAGTTCCGCCCGGCTCACCTTGGCAAAGTAAGCGCGCACCGCCAGCGGGCTTTCGACCACGCCGAGGAACATGTTCGCCCCGCCTGCAAGGCCCACAACACCGCTCACACCCAAGGTCCGGCGCAGCAAAAGGGACAGACCATTCACCGCCGCGCGCAACACGCCCCAATGCCACAGCAAGGCCGCCAGCGCAGAAAAAACAATCACCAACGGCAGAATCTGAAAGGCGATGACGAGCGGCGCATCTTCTCCCTCTTTCAACGCGAAGGGCAATTCCGCTCCTCCCAGATAGCCGAACATATAGCCTGAGCCTTTCAGCGTCGCGCGCTCAATCGCCTGCACGCCGCGATTGGCATATTCCATCGCCGTCCAGACAAACGGCACACGGATGATCAGCAGCGCCAGCGCCGCTTGCAAGCCCAACGCCCCTGCGATCCATTTCGCGGATGGTCTTGCGCCGCGGTTCTCGCTCAGCGCCCATGCCAGTGCGACCAGCACCGCGATCCCGGCAATGGGGCGCAATTGGTCAAACCAGTCCAAAGCGGATCAGCCGCGCTGCCAGTTGAAGAAGCGCTCAACCCAGATCAGCAGGCCTTCGGGCTTGTTCGCCTTCTTCCAATTGCCAGCGGCAAACTTGTTCGCTTCCGCCATGGTTGGATAGGAATGGATCGTGCCGAGGATCTTGTTGAGGCCGATCTTGTACTTCATCGCCAGCACATATTCGGCCAGCAACTCGCCCGCGTGGGAGCCCACAATCGTCGCGCCCAGGATCGTGTCCTTGCCCGGCGGGGTGAGCACTTTGACAAATCCCGCCGTCTCGCTCTCCGTGATCGCGCGGTCGAGATCATCAAGGTCATAGCGCGTGACATCATAGGCAATGCCCTGCTCTGCCGCCTCGGTTTCATTCAGACCCACGCGCGCCACTTCGGGATCGAGGAAGGTCACCGCCGGGATCACGCGGTAATCGGCCTTGAAGCGCTTGAACTGGCCGAACAGCGCATTGACGCTGGCAAACCATGCTTCGTGGCTGGCGGTGTGGGTGAACTGGTACGGCCCGATCACATCGCCGGCTGCGTAGATATTGGGAAATTTGGTGGCGAGGAACTCATCGGTGACGAGCGTGCGATCGGTATCAACGCCCAGCTCTTCGAGGCCAAAGCCGGTAAGCCTCGCCTTGCGACCCACTGCAATGATCAGAGCGTCGTAAGGGATCGCTTTCTCGTCGTCAGCGCCTTCGGCGAACACAACGCCATCGGCGACCCGCACGGCCCTGTGCCCGGTCAGCACTGTTACCCCTGCTCCTTCGAGCGAGGCCTTGGCGAGATCGGACACATCTTCATCTTCCCGGCCCAGCACTCGCGGGGCCATTTCGACCTGAGTCACATTCGAACCTAGCCGCGCAAGCGCTTGAGAAATTTCGCATCCAATCGGCCCACCGCCGAGCACTGCGACCCGCGCAGGTGGAGCGTCGAACGCGGCGAGCCCCTGCCACATGGTCTCGCTGGTGAGGTAGCCCGAGTTCTCGATCCCCTCTATCGGGGGCACAACCGGTTCTGCGCCCGTGGCAACCACAATGCTGCGCGCGGTGAGGCGCTGCGTACCGCCTTCGTTCAGCGCAATCTCCACGGTCCACGGATCGATCAGCTTGGCATAGCCTTTGACCACATCCACGCCGAGGCCAGTGTAACGCTCAACGCTGTCATGCGGCTCAATCGTCTTGATCACGTCCATCACGCGGGCGATGGTTTGTTTGAATGGCACTTCGGGTTCGTGCGGGGCGATGCCGTATTTGTCCGCGTGCCGCATGGTCGCGGCGACCTTGGCGCTCTTGATCAGAGCCTTGGACGGCACGCAGCCGGTGTTGAGGCAGTCCCCGCCCATATCGCCCGCCTCGACCAGAGTGACCTTGGCCTTCACCGTCGCGGCGATCAGCGAGGAGACCAGCCCCGCCGATCCTGCACCGATGACGATCATGTTGCGATCAAAGCTCTTGGGCCGCTTGTAGCCTGCGTAAACCTTGCGCGCTTTGATCATCCCGATGATGCCCTTGGCGAACCAGGGCGCGATGCCCAGCAACACGAATGACCCGATAACGGCGGGAGAAGCGATGCCTGAAAGGCTATCAATTTGAGCCAGTTGAGTGCCAGCATTGACGTAAACGATAGTTCCCAAGAACATCCCGACCTGACTGACCCAGGCGAAGGTCAGCGGCTTGATCCGCGTCAGGCCAAAAACCAGGTTGATCACGAAAAAGGGCACTGCCGGGATCATGCGCAGGGTAAACAGATAAAACGCCCCGTCGCGCTCCAACCCCTCGTTAATACCCTTCAGCCGCTCGCCAAAGCGGCTCTCCATCGTATCGCGCAGCACATAGCGCGAGGCGAGGAAGGCCAAGGTCGCGCCCAGTGTGGACGCGAAAGAGACAAGGATCGTGCCTGTCAAAAGGCCAAACAGCGCCCCTGCCGCGAGTGTCATGATGGCCGCGCCGGGCAGTGATGCGGCGGTCACCGCGACATAGATCAGGAAGAACAATGCGAGCACCAGCACAGGGTTCTCCGCATAGAAACCACGCGCTCCGTCAACAATCTGCTTGATCCCGTCCAGCGTCAGATATGTGCCGAGATCAAAGATGAAGTAGGCTGCGATTAAGGCCGCTAAGCCCGCAAGGATGATAATCTTCTTCATGGTGCCCCTTTTTCGCGCCGCCACCCTTTGGCCCATTCGCACGGCTCTCCGAATCCGTTACGCACCCGCGCTCAGTGCGGCGTAAGTCGCGATCCAGCGTTTGTCGATCCATGCTTTCAGGCGCGAGACCCAGCGACCTTGCACGGCGAGGCGTCCATAGCTCAAAATTGCTTCGCCTTGCCCGGTTGAAAGTAAATACAGGCTGTGCGGGCGCGGCTTGTAGGATCGGCGCATCGCCTGTCCACTCAGCACGGCGCGGAGGTTTGCGGCCAAGACGGGTCCGGTATGCACGGCATGGACCCCCGAATGCGGAACCTGCGCATCCACTCGCTGCGCACAATCCCCGGCGGCGAAGATATGAGGGTGCGAGAGCGAACTTTGATATCGGTCAACCGCGATAAAGCCCCCGCTGTCCACCTCTAGGCCCCCTGCCCGTGGCCAGTCAGGCGCCCCAGAGCCGATGGCTGCAACCAAAACATCGGGCGCGAAGGTGCGCGAACCGGCTTTCACCTCGCCGTTCTCCATCACCGCATTTTCAGTGATAATTTCGATATCCTGACGCTCCAGTTCCTCGGTGGCTTTACGGGTGACAGCAGTGGCAAAGCCCGGAAGCAATCCCGCCTTACCGGTGATGAAGGTCACATCTGGCGCGTGATTTAGCATGGAGGTGTTGCGGAGCGCGAATGCAAGCTCCACCCCGCCAGCGCCGCCTCCGATAACCGCAATGCGCGGCGCTTTGACGCGCGGCTGGGCGAATTCCAGCGCCAATTGGTCAACAAAGGCGCCAATAGGGCGAACATCGATCAGCTTGGGATCATCGCCCAGCAGTTTGGCGGCTCGCCCCACACCGCCAACATCAACCGAGGCATAGTCAAACCCCAACAAGCCATGCTCCCGCGTCAGAACCGAGCGGGCAATCGGGTCCATCGCCACGCAGCGATCAAGCACCAGTTCCACCCCGGCTGCTTTGGCAAGGCCAGCAAGATCGACCAGACCTTCATCGCGTGTGTGCTCTCCGGAAATCCATCCCGGCACCATGCCCGAATATCGCAAGACCGGCTCAGGCGTCAGCAGCACGGCACGGTTTGCGGGC
>JBCBMN010000132.1:0-7708 GCA_039822745.1 Pseudomonadota bacterium
CACGGCTGAGGCCAATGAGCGCTTTGAGAAAATCGACCTGCTCATCAACAATGCAGGCGTGATGGCTTGCCCGCTCAGCCATACAACCGATGGCTTCGAGATGCAGTTCGGTACCAACCATATGGGTCATTTCACCCTCACCAAAGGGCTGTTGCCGCTTATGGAGAAAGGCGCCAGTTCATCGGGCGGCGGTCGGATCGTCAATCTGTCGAGCCGGGGGCACCATATAGCTCCCGTCGATCTGGAAGACCCCAACTTCACCAACCGAGCCTACAATGAATGGACAAGTTACGGTCAGGCGAAGACCGCCAATGCGCTGTTCACTGTGGGCCTGGAAAAGCGCCTGGCCGACAAGGGCATCCATGCCTTTGCCGTCCATCCCGGCGGAATCGAAACCAATCTGGGACGGCATCTGTCGCAAGAGCAGCGCGATGAGCTGACCGAGCGCGTCACCACAGCCGATCCCAATTTCGAATGGAAGACCATCCCCCAAGGCGCGGCGACACAAGTCTGGGCGGCGACCTCCCCTGAACTGGAAGGGCGCGGTGGCCTCTACTGCGAAGACTGCAATGTCGCGCAGATCGACGACGAAAGCCGTGTCTCTGGTGTGCGCTCCTATGCCGTCGATGCCGCCAATTCCGAAACGCTTTGGACGCTCAGTGAAGAGCTGACCGGAGAGGTCTTCCAGCCCTAGGCCAGAAAGTCCTCTAACAGCCCAAACACATCCTTTGCCTCGCGCGTCATGGTTATCGCCATGAAGACGTGCGGGCATCCTTCGTATTCGTAGAGTTTCGCATCCACTCCCGCATCGCGCAGCTTGCCGGTGAATGTGCGCGAATCGATGATGAACAGGTCATGGCGCCCAGTGAATATGCGCGTGGGCGGGAGCAGCGCGAGCTCCTCTTTGGAAGTATAGAGCGGGCTGCATTCAGGCGACAAAGCGTCGCGGTCCCCTGCCCAAAGCTCACCGCACACCCGCAAGCTGTCGATCCGCAGCATGACGTCATGCGGCTCGATGGCCTTCATCGCCGGGTCAGCGCCGGTGACATCCAGCCATGGCGCGAACAAAGCCAGCTTGCCCGGCTGCGGACCGCCAGCCTTGGCCAGCCGCAAGGCGAGGCTCAACGCAATATGTCCGCCCGCACTGTCTCCATTGAGGATGATCTTGGCCGGGTCATGGCTTTCAACAAGCTTGGCAAAGGCGGCGTCCGCCTGATCATCGGCTTTGCTGTAGGGGTGCTCGGGGACGACTGGGTAAAGCGGCACGGAGATGCTGCATCCAAGCCGATCCACCATCGCAGCGACCAGCGGCCAATGCACCTTGAACATCGGCAGCACAAACCCGCCGCCATGGAAATAGAGCATGTGCCACTCGCCCGGACCCGATTTCGGGTGCAGCGTTACGACCGGCTCGCCAGCCGCTTCCCAGCGTTCGACCGTGTATTTCTGGTTGAACTTTTCGGGCATGGGCGCATCGACAGGCGGCTTGCGGTTGGTGAAGGCGCTGCGGATCTTGTCGGCTTCTTTCGGGAAGACCGGCGCGCGCTTGCTGATCATCCATGTGATTGCGCGCATGGCGATGCTTGGCTTGGTACTGCGCAGCTCAATCGAAGTGTCGGTTAGCATGGTGTTCTCCTCGAGACGGGAGAGTGACGCAGACGCGCCTCAAGTCAAGCGCTCAAAGCAACCACCAAGCCTTCATTGAGCCATTGGCCCAGCATCCCGCCCGCGCGCTGAGCGGCTGACTGAATTGCAGCCTCATCGGGCTCTGGCCCAGCCAGCAGGTCTATCAGATCGCCGTAGCGGGCCCCTTCGAGCATTGCGGCAAAAGCGCGTGCGGTGTCAGCTTCGACCATGATGAATGTGGGCCGTTCGCCTTCGCGCCAGACAAGGCACCCTTGCGCCGTCTCATAGCCGCGCAGATCAACACCTTCACCGGCTTCACCCAGCGACTTCCAAAGCGCGGTCAGATCATGCGTCACCAATCGCGAAGTCGCACGCGATTGAAATGCAAGGCCCAGCCCGAGCCATTCTGCGTCACCGAATTCCGCACTCGCCTGCGCAAAGTCCTGCGCTGACAAAGGCGTCACATCGGGCGCGCTAGCAAGCTCAAGCATGGCCCATTCGAGCCAGGCCAGTTCGGCCACTTCGTGATTGTTGGGAAACATCTCAGCGCAGGTCCGGTCAAACCCCTCACCCGCAGCGTCAATGGTCCAGTGCGAAGGCGGGTTGGCGATCAGATGGTTGATCCGTGCCGTGCGAAAGGCATCTGCGCCCATATAGCTGCCAGTGCGCTCAAAGGTGCTGGCGAGCGCCTCCATCAAGGCGTTGCGATAATTGCCGCGATAGACCGAAAGGCCCAGCGCATGACTGTTGCCCCAGCCATCGGGCAGCGGCGCGCTATCATCCAGAATGGCGCGCATGAAGGCCGCTTGTTTGTCGGCCAGGGATTTGGGAGCGGTCATGCAGGCTCCAGCGCACCAGCCGCATCGCGCGCCCGGTCAAGTTCAGTGAGCAATTCGGCCAGCGGCGGGATATCCTCATCGCGTTCAATCATGGTGGCGACCGGCTGCTCGATCATCCGCATCGCTTGTTCGTATAGCTCCCAAACGGGATCGCAGACCGCGCGATCGTGCGTGTCGATAATAACATGGCGCTCCTCGGTCGCAGGATCATGCCCGGCGAGGTGGATTTGGCGAACGCGGTCCAGAGGCAGGCCTGCGATATAGTCCTGCGCGCTGAAGCGGTGGTTCTGGCTCGCCACATAGATGTTGTTCACATCGAGCAGCAGATAGCACCCGGTGCGCCGTGCCATTTCGGAGAGGAACTCCCACTCGCTAATCTCATCTTCGGGAAAGGTGAGATAGCTTGACGGGTTCTCAAACAGCATCGCCCGGCCAAGCGTGGTTTGAGCCTGATCGATATTCGCGCACACCGCATCGAGCGCTTCACCCGTCAGCGGCAGTGGTAAAAGGTCGTGGCTGTTATGCGCGCTGGTGCGAGTCCAGCAGAGATGATCGGACACCCAAAGCGGCTCGATCCGCTCAGCCAGCGCCTTGAGCCGCGCGAGATAATCTGCATCCAGCCCACCTGCCGAACCAATCGACATCGAAACACCATGCAGGATCATCGGATGCCGCTCACGCACCTGTTCCAGAATGCGCAATTGGCGTCCGCCTTCGATCATGTAGTTTTCACTGATGACTTCGACGAAATCGACCGGCACTTTGGCCTCGTATGCAAGGAAGTCATCATAATGCACGCGGCGCAGGCCAAGGCCAAAGCCGCCAAATGGGGTAATCTTTGAATGCGTCTCAGCCATCGGATCGCGACCTTACTCTGAAATTCATTGAAAAGGCAGTCCACGGATGGGTTCTGCCATACACACGGCATTTCGCTGACTGCGTTCTATGCGTTACAAGGGAAGCAGACGGAGCTGTGGGGGCCGATCGGCAAAGGGCAAAGAGGGGGGAAGCAATCGGTCATGATACCGGACGGCAAATGCGCCTGCCCAAAAATTCTGTAACCGATCCGGGGATCGCCGCGAATGGCATGACAGCGCCGGCAAACAGCCAGGCCTGACGTACAGATTTGACAAAATTGTTTGGAGAAATGCCATGAACAAGACTTCTATTGCGAGCCTCGGCGCTATCGCTCTTACCGCCAGCGTTGCAGCCGGCCTCGCCATCACTCCGGCCACTGCCGCAGGCGCCAAGGAAAAGTGCTACGGCGTCAGCCTTGCAGGCAAGAACGACTGCGCTGCTGGACCGGGCACAAGCTGCGCTGGTACCTCTACCAAAGACTATCAGGGCAATGCCTGGAAATATGTCGACAAAGGCACCTGCACATCGATCAAGACGCCCAAGGGCAACGGCTCGCTGAAGCCGGTTAAGCGCTAAGCAAATTTGGGTCCAGCGCAGCGGCACAGGCAGACGCCGCTGCGCTGACCAGACCCTCAGGAGGAAATCATGAACGCAATCACATCACTTTACGCCCGCGTGACCGGCATTTTGTCGGGCACCATCGTGGAAAGCATCGCGCTGCTGCTCACCCGCATCGCGCTGGCCGGAATATTCTGGCGCTCGTATGAGACAAAGGTGGAAGAAGGCACATTGCTGACTATCAAGGAAGTGCAGTACTTCATCTTTGAGAACGAATTTGCAGGCCTCCCCTTGCCTTCAGATATCGCCGTTCCGATGGCAACCTATGCTGAGTTTCTTTTCCCGATCCTGCTTGTGATCGGCCTCGCTTCGCGCTTTTCCGCCGCGGCTCTTATGGGCATGGCGCTGGTGATCCAGATTTTCGTCTTCCCGACCATGGATCACTTCCTGGGTTGGGCCATCACCGTGATCGCCATGGCGGCGTTCATCATCAGCCGGGGTCCGGGCATTTTCTCGCTCGACGCCATCATCGGTCGCTTCACTGGCGTAAAGGCTGGCTAAGTGATCGCTGACGAGCCTACCCTCGCCCGCCTCATGGCGGCAGCACAAGACGGCGACAAGTCGTGCGCCAATGTGCTGCTGTCAGAGGTGGGGCTGTGGCTTGAGCGGTATTTTCGCCGCCGGGTCCCGCCGCATCAGATCGATGATCTGGTGCAGGAAGTGCTGATCGCGTTCTATACGAAGCGGTCGACATGGGACCCTACGCGACCGTTCCTGCCATGGCTTGCGGCCATCGCGCGCTATCGCTGGGTCGATCACTTGCGCAAAGTGTACAAGCACGATGGCAAGGAACTGATGGAAGATGACGCCGTAGAGGACAGCGAAGAAGAAGTTGTCCTGGCCCGCGTCAGCCTTGATCGTTTGCTCGGTCAACTGCCTGACAAGCAGGCGCGTGTTATAGAGATGGTCAAAATCACCGGACTGTCGATCCGGGAGGCCGCCGAAAAGACTGGACAAAGCGAAAGCCTGGTCAAAGTGAACATCCACCGTGGCCTCAAGAAGCTCGCCACTCTCGTCGAAGAAGTTGAATGACAATGGAAAAGCAACCCACCCGCGAAGATCTGATCGCTGCGCTGACCGAGGATCTGACCCCGGTTGTGCGCGTAAAGCCGGCTCAGGGAGCGGGGCTTATCGCCTTTGCAACAATGGTTGCCGGGGCGTGCTGCATTGCGATCTTCGAGTTTTGGACCGGCATGTTCACCGGCGAGGCATCCGCGTCTTACTGGATCACCAATCTTCTGCTGTTGCTGCTTGGCGCGGCGAGCACGTCGGGTCTCGTCGCCGGAGCAATCCCGCGTGTGGGTTCGCGCGGGGCGGCGCCCTATTGGAGCGCGGCGATGCTGGGCGTCGTACCGATTGCAGCGATCATCATTGTGACCTCGCTTGAGCTCAATCACGATCATTCCAGCGGCGTGCCCAGCATTCTGGCCGATCCGCTCAGCTGGTATTGGGAATGCGCCGCTTATGGCTCAATCGCAGGCATTGTGGTGGCCATCGCTTCGGTCTTGTTCCTGCGCCGCGGTGCTCCGGTGTCGCTCGAGCGTTCGGGCTGGCTGACCGGTCTTGCCGCAGGATCGCTTGGAGCGTTGGCTTACAACATCACCTGCCCGCTTGATACGGTTGCGCATGTCGGCATCTGGCACACAGCGCCGGTCCTGATGTGGGCAGTGATCGGACGCTTTGCGGTTCCCCCGCTCATCCGCTGGTGAGGTTTTGAAAAGGGCAGAGGTCCATCAGCGTCATTGCCCCTTCATACTGGGCTGACTATATGCGGTCCCATGGCTTCTGTAAGACCCTGGCGCGATATTGAACGGCGCGAATGCCGGCAAATTATGGTCGGCGATGTACCGGTTGGCGGGAATGCGCCGATCTCGGTCCAGACCATGACCAACACCCCCACCGAAGATGCGGTGGCGACGCTTGATCAAATCCGTCGGTGCGAAGAGGTGGGCTGCGATATTATCCGCGTCTCCTGTCCGACCGAAGAGGCGACCGCGGCATTCAAGAAGATCACCAAAGCGGCGCGCATTCCGGTGGTCGCTGACATCCACTTCCACTATCAACGCGCACTCGAAGCGGCGGATGGCGGCGCGGCGTGCCTGCGCATCAATCCGGGCAATATCGGCAGCGACAAGAAGGTGGCCGAAGTGGTCCGCGCGGCCAAGGCCAATGGCTGCGCGATCCGCATTGGCGTGAATGCAGGCAGCCTCGAAAAGGACCTGCTGGAAAAGTATGGCGAGCCTTGTCCCGAAGCTTTGATCGAAAGCGCGCTTGATCACATCAAGCTGCTGCAGGATCACGACTTTCACGAGTTCAAGGTGGCGGTGAAAGCTTCTGACGTGTTCCTCGCTGTCGCCGCCTATCATGGCCTTGCCGAAGCGGTGGACTGCCCGTTGCATCTGGGCATTACCGAGGCTGGCGGGCTGATCGGCGGGACTGTCAAATCCTCGATCGGCATGGGTTCACTGCTGTGGGCGGGGATTGGCGACACGATCCGCGTATCATTGAGCGCCGAGCCGGAGGAAGAGGTCAAGGTCGGCTATGAAATGCTCAAAGCCCTTGGCCTGCGCACCCGAGGAGTCCGCGTAGTGTCCTGTCCCTCATGCTCGCGTCAGGGCTTTGACGTGATCCGCACGGTCGAAGCGCTTGAGAAACGGCTTGAGCATATCAAGACGCCGATGAGCCTTTCAGTGCTGGGCTGCGTCGTCAACGGCCCCGGTGAAGCGCGCGAGACCGATATCGGTCTGACCGGCGGCGGCAATGGCAAGCACATGGTCTATCTCTCAGGCGTCAAGGCGCATACGATTGATAATGACGATACGCTCGATCATATTGTGAAGCTGGTTGAAGAGAAGGCAGCGAAGATCGAGGCTGGCGAAGCGGTCGCGTTCGATCCGCATGCCCAAGAACCAGCAACGTCGGCTGAAGCCGCCGAATGATCAAGCCGATAATCGCGGGATTGCTGGCGGCGCTGATACTGATCGGCGGCGGCGCAATTGTGCGCGCAAGCACCGCTTTGGTCGCCGAGGCTGGCCATAATTACCCAGAAGCCGCGTCCTACGATGTCTCGGACAATGCAATGGCCGATGTCGATGCGGCGCTGGCGCGGGCAAGCGAGGGCGAAAAGCGCGTGATGCTCGTCATGGGCGCAAACTGGTGCCACGACAGCCGCGCGCTCGCAGGATGGCTGGCGACCGAGCGTTTTCAAGGTCTGATTGATGAGCGATACGAACTGGTCTTCGTCAATATCGGCATGCCGCAAAGGGGCGACGGGCATAACCTTGGAATTGCCAAGCGCTTTGGCGTCGAGGACCTCCCCGGCACGCCCAACCTGCTGGTGCTGACAGCCGACGGCGAACTGGTAAACGGCGACACAGCGACAAGCTGGCGCGACACGGCAAGCCGGGAAGAGGATGCGATTTTTGATGAATTACAAGCACTTGCGAGGCAGCCCGCATGATCGAGACTATTGCCGAAGAGTCCAGCAATCTGTGGAACGGCGTAGCAGAAAGTCTACTTATCGAAGTTAATAACAAGACTGCCTTATTGATAGCTATTGCAATCATCCTTTCAAATATTCTTGTAAGGCCAATAGCCCAAAGAAAGCTCGACAGCAATTGGGAACGAATGCATTTGCGCAAAGAACTCGCAGCCACGAGGCGCCTTCTTTTATCAAATCAAGAATTACTTTGCGATATAATTTCTTCGAAGAAGAATGCGAACCGAGCATATTTTAGAGCCATGAATATTCCCGGTTCATTGGCTAT
>JBCBMN010000133.1:0-7588 GCA_039822745.1 Pseudomonadota bacterium
GGGGCCCTGCCTACTTATGCTCTATGCCAAGACTGGCTGCGATGCCTTCAATCGCTGCAGATAATAGCCGGTGAAGAAAGTCAGCTGTGCGCCCCAATCCAAGACGTAGCGATCCAAGATCTTAGTTCCCAAAAGCGGACACTCCCCGAGGCCATTCCGGCCGAGGAGAAGGAAAATGACATACTCACACTTTGACCCAGCTGCTCAAAATCGAGTGCCATGGAACTTTGGAGCAAAGATTGGGCCCAAGCGTCCGTTCAATCAGAAGCAGATCTGGGCGATCCGTTTCTTCCTAGACCGAGAAGAACGTATTCGGGATCGCGCGCTGTTTGATCTGGCAATCGACAGCAAACTCCGCGGCTGTGATCTCGTCGAACTGAAGATCGGTGACCTCGTCAGCGGACCAGAAGTGCGGACGCGGGCAACAATCACGCAACGCAAGACAGGACGCCCCGTTCAATTCGAGATTGCGGCAGACGCCCGTGCAAGCCTGTTTGCCTGGCTGGAACTCAGAGGAGGTGATGTCGAGGACTTCGTGTTTCCAAGTCGCGTGGACCACTCACGACATCTCAGCACTCGGCAATATGCAAGGCTGGTCGACGAGTGGGTTGAGGCGATTGGTCTGAGGCCAGAGGAATACGGCACGCATTCGCTGCGTCGGACCAAAGCTTCGATCATCTACAAGGCCACGGGCAACATCCGAGCGATCCAGATCCTTCTCGGCCATTCCAAGATTGAGAATACGGTTCGATACTTGGGCGTCGACAAGAAGACGCACTTACCCTCTCGGAGAAGAACGAAATCTGACTGCTAATGTACGCTGGCTCCACCAGGGTCAGCGTCCGCTAGTGGGGGTGGGAGCTGACTTACGGGTTATCCGACTCGGTTCGGGAAAAGCGCAGGTTCGCCTTCGGCAGTGCGTCTTACGCTTCCATGGAAGCCCCACGAGCAGATGTCTTGCACGGTGAAACGCGCGTTTGTATCATCTCCCCCTCCTAAAAAGCGAGTTTGATAGACTGGGTCATATCATGGCCTGCTGTGGGCTTGCTTGGCGCTATTGCTTGATCCGCATTCGCAGAAACAGCTCAAAGGTTTTGGGCGAGTCATAGCCCTCTGGGACCGTTCCGACCGGTTGTATCCGAACCCTGCGCACGTCAGGATCATAGTCACCATTGGGGGCATAGCTAAAGTCGTTCCCCGTATCGCTGTTGGAATAGGTGATGACTGCGCCAGAGCAGCAGACCAAACCCGTGGCCGCCGCTCCGCTACCATCGACAAATGCGATTGGGGAGGAAACCGAGGTATCAAACGCGCCGGTCCAAACCTCGACTTGCGACGGCACAAAATCGGTTATCACGATCGAGTTTGCATCAATTTGCGCGCCGGGATTGCTGAAAGTGATAGTGTAGGTCTGGTCTGAACCCGGGATACGAAAGCGCTCAAGACCACTCGTATTCGTGACTTGGCTGCTTTTCGAAATCTCTACGGGCGCGTCGGGGGCTCTGCAAAATGGTGTAGCCTCAAGGCTGGGCGCGCTGAGAGAGGGTTGTCCAGTAGCGCCCTGAGTTGCGCCATTGGGTGGGAACTCTGTGAGCGATGATGAAGTTGTAGTGCCATTGACACCCCCTTGCGCAAAGGTCGCACTTGCACCGCCCGACGTGGCAATCACGCCGCCACTGCCGCCGCCGCCAGGCCCTTCATTCTCGTTATTAGTGATGAGCTGATTGCCGCCATCGCCTCCATCTGCATAAAGCGAGGCGCTGATCAGCCCGGCTGACTGCAGAACGATCGTACCGCCAGCACCACCGCCGCCCGGCCCGTCATTGTGATTGGGGGAAGTGTCCTCACCATCACTGCCATCAGCACGAACTTGCCCGCCGCCAGTGATGCTGCCTGCCGAGATAAAGACAAGGCCGCCGCCATTGCCGCCCGCTCCGGCGGCGTTGTTGTTGCCATCACCGGCCCCACCGCCGCCGCCGAAGAAGAGCCGTCCGGTGCCATTGAAGTTCATCGGGCGGCCCCCAATTCCACCGAGCTCTCTGCGGCGGTCATTGCCCCAGCCGTTTGACCCGGGCGGGGTCGTCAAAGCGTCGCCAGCGCGCGAATAGGTGTAGCCCCCCCGTCCGCCACCCGAGTTGTTGGTGGTGGAATCGAGCGTAGGGTCAAGATCCCATGCCTGCGCCCAGGTCGGGTCCGAATTGTCGGGCACGCCCTGCCCTTCCCAGACATTCCCGTTGTTGCCATTTGCTCCGCCCCCGCCGCCGGCATTGTGGCCATTGCCACCGCCACCGCCATTGGCAGGGGCTCCGCGCCCGTAATACTGTCCCCCCGGAAGCTCTGACTGATAACCTGCAATCCCCTCACCCTTTTCCGCGCCATCGACGGGACTGGTAGAGCGATAGCCAAAATAACTGTCGCCCGACGGTGTGGTCTGATTGTCGAGTTGCCCACCGCGAAAGCCCTGCCCAGAGGCATCGATCGACCCTGATATTGTCAGAGTGTTGGCAACAGTCATTGCAATGACGCCTCCCAACTGACCATCCCAACTGCGTGCCACTACACTGGACCCGCCGGAAATGGTCAGGCTGCGATATTGTGGGACGCGAATGACCTGAGCTTTGCCTTGCGTCGTGTAACTGTATTGAAGGCCCGAGCAAGCACCGCCAAAATCATGCAGCGTGATGACACTTCCAGACACCTCTTTCACCGTGTGAAATTCATAGCGCCCTGCGCTGTTGAGGCTTTGGACATCGCCATAGGACGTGCTGTCTGCTGAATTTATTGTCGCCCCTTGCGCTTCGTAGATCATGATCAGGTCGCCTGCTTCAAGCGACGGCAGGTTAAACGCGAGCGAGTTGACCGATACCTGCGTCGAACCAGCGGACAAATTGCTCGAAATAGCGGCATATTCGTTGACAATCTGAGTGCCCACAATGGTGACATCACCATCCTTGCCCGGCGATTCAGCCAAAAGTGCCCCAGGCCACACCACAATCGCGGCGAGGTACAGCATCGCGGCGATGCGCGGGATGAAACCCATTCGCTTCCGGGTATCGGGACCAATCGGCCTTACCCTCGGGCTAAGGTTAGCAACGAATTGCATCAGGATCCTCTTCTCAGGAAGGAGAAAGTGTTGGTGTCAAACTTGAAGCGAGCTGCCGCAAAAATGCCCTTTTGTGTGCTGCGAGCATCTTCGAAATCGCCATCGCGGAACCCTTCGATGTTATAGCCGATAGTTATCAGCATATCATCGACGTGGGAGATGCCGATCATCGGGCCATAGCTGAAGCTGGTGACGTCATCTTCGAGGTTTGTACGCACGCTTCCGGTTGCACCAATCTCGAACACGTCTGTGATCCCCAGGCGTGCATCGGCTCCCAAGAACAAAGTGGTGCCGGTATACTCAGTGCCTTCAAAATCATCGAAATTGTAGCGTGCGCCCACGAACAAGGTGTATTCATCGCGGCGGGTCTGCTGATCGATACCAAATTCATCCTCATCCCAGCCACGCGGGCTCCAGTTTGTGGACAGGCTGGCGACAAGGCGCCGCGAGATTGCATCCCCATCCACCGTAAGCGCAGTCTGTCCAGCGCCTGCGACTTCGCCTTCTACCGCATCGGTCACCTTGTCGCTGCGATATTCAAGCTTACCGAGAGCCGCAACTTCGGACTGGTCCGGGCGATAAGCGAAGGCGAGGCTTGCATCCATGATCTCAGTGATTGAGCCATTGGTGTTTTCCGCACGGGTCCAGGTACCGCCTGAGCCGACTATTGTGCCTTCGCCCATCTGCCGGATTGCGCCAAAGGTGATACCTGTGCGGTCAGCCTCTTCCCCGTCGCGATACTCGCCGCGCGCAGTCAGGCTCCAGCGATCCTTGCGCCAGCCAGCGCCAAATGTGATCGCGTTGAAGTCTTCGAAGAGGAACCCGTCGGTCAACTGTCCGCCGCTTGAAGCGGGTTGATCCGGGTTCACAAGGTCGCTTTCATCGGGCGATCCATTCAGCGAACGATTGCCATCAACCGTTGCATCCAGGGTCAATTCCGGGGTCACTTGAATGTTCTGGGCAAGGCCAAAGCTTGCAAACGAGCGATTGCCGAACTCACCAATGCTTTCCTGCCCCAGCGTGGTGACAATCTGGCCACCCTGCCAGGGGGTTGCTTCAATTCCACCGCGCAATTGTCGCGAGCTGGAATTTTCGCCATTGGACAGCTCATAGGTTCCCACCAATCGCACATTCTGGACCAGCTGATAGCGCATGCTCAGACGATGACGCGCTGGCTGATCAAGGCTTTCGCTCTGATCCAGAGTTATCGAAGTGGTGGCTGAAACTTCGAGAGCAGCATCAAATAGGCGTTGTGTCGCACCCGCTTCGAGCACAGTTGATTTGGCGTTGGTTCCATCGACAAGACGATCATCGAAGTGTGAGAGGCCAAGTCGCATCAAAGTGTCCTGCCCTTGCCAAGTCAGTTGCGCCGTCGCGGCACGGCGGCGAGCCATGTCAGTCAGGCTGTCGTCCTGCCATACGCTGCCCAGCACGCTGAGCTGGTCGCTCAGCAGCACACGTCCATCCAGCCCGACCTTACGACGGCCACGTTCGACAACGTTTTGCTGTCCAATGCCATAATCCTCGTCCAGCTGCCGCGCATAGGCCAGCACATCAAGTTTTCCAGTCTGATGCTGGACTTCAGCGATCCAGCCCGTGGCAGACTCGCCATCGCTGCGGCTCATACCCAGTTCAGCGCGCACTTCAGTGCTGTCGCCAATCTGCGCGCGCAGATCGATAGCGCCAATATCAGTGCGCTCTGCATCACCCTTGTCCGTGATGGCGCTGGCACCGATGCGCACTTTGCCATTGCCGCTCGTCCAGTCGGCACGGACACCGGCATTCAGCTCAGCCTCGCCAAGCCCATCGGTCTCATATTCGACGATGATAAATTGCGGATTCAGGGCCTCATCACGGCTCAGAACCGGCTCAGCAAAGGTGATCGTGCCCGACAAAAGGTCAAGATCGTAGTCAATGAAGCGCGTGAGAGTGCGGGTCGAGACAATAAGTTCAGAGCGGAAGCGGTCACGCACTTCAAGCGTCACTCTCTCCGAGTTTGCAAGGATGCTGCGGCTGCCAAGCTGGTACGGCCCCGTAATACCCTGCCCTTGAATCTCTTCGCGCTGCAGGCGACTGGAGACCTCAGCAGCGAAGCCTTGCGTCTTGATCTGGCCAAAGCGGGCCTCACCGCGAACACCGGTGGCGGTGCGATTGTACCGTGCAAGGCGTGTCTGATCGAACGCGGTCTGAAAGTCGCCATAAAGCGCGAAGAACGTCGCGGTCTCGATCCGCACATACAGCTTTTCGCGGCTGGCGGCGTCAAAGCGGCGCTGCGAGCCGTCAGCAAAGACGGTGTAATAAGCCTGTGGGTCAATCGTGCCCAGCACACGCTGATCATCGCGCTGCTTAGCGCTGTCATAGGCAATGGTGAGCAGATATTTCCCCAGTACGCGGCCCTTTGCGTAAAGCGCAACGCGAGCATTATCGCCAAGGTCACTGTCGAAGCGGCCTTCACGTTCCATATTCTCTGCAACCGAGCTTGTGCCCACAGTGCCCTCGGCCAGACCAACAATGGTCCATTCGATGTCGCCGGGTTCAACCCATGTCTCAAGCTCCTGCTCGCGTGTGACCTCACCGTCATTGAAGCGGAAATTGAGGCGCAGCGAGCCGGATACCATTGTTGGCGCAAGCTCAATCAGAGCGATGCCTTCGGTCCCTTGGGTGATCCAGCGCGCTGAACTGGCAGCCAGACCAGTAAGCTGGTTCAATTGCTGACGATCAAGCTGCTCGGCGCTTTCATAGGGAGAATTGAGCGTGAATTCGCCGGTAATGCCTTCGCGCAGCGGGCGTCCATTGCGATCAAGCACGCGGATAGCCACGACAGGACGGGTGCGGCCGTCGGCCACGAGGTTCGACAGTTCAGGCACAAACTCGACCTTGGTCGGCGCGCTGGTGAAATAGACTTCGCGTGTGATCGTAGTGTTTGTGACGCCGAAGGAATTGATAATGTCAGCCTCCAGCACGGTGCGTTCATTCACAAGCGGAACGCCACGCCAGATGCTGACCGCATAACGACCTGAAGATTCCTGAGTGCCGTCAAAAGCCAATGGATCGACCGCTTCTCCATCAACGCGAAGGGCAATCTTCTGACCTCTACGGTGACGGATCGCGACTTTTACAGCAGGCGCGCGCGGATTGGCGTCAATTGTGGGTGCGAGCCAACCATCAGGACCATCGCCCAGCGCAATCCAATCCTGGATTGGCGCCTCGGTCGTAGTCGCTGCAACGGCTGGAGGGGTTGAGGAAGACAGCGAACTGCGCACAGCGTCGATCGCGGCTTCGCCTTCCGACTGCGCTGCACTTCCAGCAGTTTGTTGGCGGCTTCCTGCAGTCGCATTGATCGCGCGAGCAGTGGCTCCATCAGGGCGGGTCTCGGCTTTGTCAGCGACGCCATCAAGCCATCCCTGGGGCACCTTGGCGTGGAAATCCGCAACGACAAGACTGCCGCCCTGACCAATTACAAAGCGTGAGCTCTTGCTGCCCGCATTACGAGTTCCCCGGTGGCAATCGATCAACTCGGCCCCTTGTGGCAGAGTCATGTTAGAAACGGCCACGACATGCGTCCCCGGTACGACGCCTTCAAAGTGATAACGGCCATCAGCGTCAGTAATCGCGAAGCTGCCATCTTCGAGCATCACGCGAACGCCGGCAATGCCGGGTCGCGGATCGTCCAAGGTGCATTCGCCCGCAGTGATACGGCCAATGATGGTCATGCGATCTGCAATAGTCTCGCGCAGGATATCAACGAGTGCCTGAGCGCGAGCAGTGCGGCCGACCAGGTCGACAACAACAGCATCGTTCAAGACCCGGCCCGGAGGCGCATCCGGGTGCACACTCATCCCATAGGTGATGCGAGCACTTTCCCCGCCTTCCAGCGTGCCGAGGTCAATCGTCAAGGTGCTGCCGTCAGACGCGATGGTGAGGTTTTCTGCTGGCACTTCCTCACCGTTCACGCGGATTGTGTCAGAGCGCAGACGCAGCCAACGCGACGGGGTGTCGGTGATAACAACGTCGCGCTTGGCGCGGCTGGGATCGCTATTGGTGACTGTGATCGTGTAGAATACGACATCGCCGGGAACGACCTGTGCACGGCTCGCAGTCTTGGTGATGCCGAGATCTTGGCTGTCACGATCAAGCGGAATGTCAATCTGCACCGGAGTTGGATCGAGCAGTTCAAAAGCTTCGCCATAAGACCCGTCGCGAATTACGAAGGCGCGGCCGTCCGGTCGGGTAATGGTGGCGATTTCCTCGGGGCTTACGACAGAAGGCGCGGTGTAGTCCGCAGGAGGCTCTATCACGAGGCGATAGCGGCCAAGCGAGGTCAGCGGGAACCAAAACTCACCCGCACCCATCTCACTCACGCGGCCGGAGCCATCAGTGACCGGGTCGCCGGAGATAACAGTTGAGGGCCAAGGGGTCACGCCATCTTCGGCAAAGACCACAGCAGGCTGACCCGTCGCGTCATCAACCAGGGTCACTCGCGCC
>JBCBMN010000134.1:0-7565 GCA_039822745.1 Pseudomonadota bacterium
AGTCGCTTTGGAAGAGGCCGATGCGGTCAAGACCCGCTTCCTTGCCAATATGTCCTATGAGTTCCGCACGCCGCTGACGACGATTGGTGGATTTGCCGAACTGCTCGCTAGCGGGGCGGGGGGTGAACTCAGCGCGCAGGCGGGTGAATATGTCGATGCGATCCTCACCTCGGTTGAGC
Source organism: Pseudomonadota bacterium (assembly GCA_039822745.1). Lineage (GTDB taxonomy): Bacteria > Pseudomonadota > Alphaproteobacteria > Sphingomonadales > Sphingomonadaceae > Erythrobacter. Next base: position 180 of record JBCBMN010000134.1, read on the forward strand.
GGCGTGCGGAACTCATAGGACATATTGGCAAGGAAGCGGGTCTTGACCGCATCGGCCTCTTCCAAAGCGACTGCCCGTTCGCGCAGCGCCTTCTCCGCCTTCTGGGAATCGGTGATGTCGAGCACGGTCAACAACCCATTGCCATCGGGCAAAGGCACACCGGCAAAGCGCAGAGTGCGTCCGTCTTTCAACTCGACCTGACCGCTCTTTTCATGCCGATCCAGCGTGGCAGCGCGCACCACTGCCCCTATCGCGGTCGCCTCCTTGCTGTTGGCAAGGTTCTCACCAATCGCATCAAACAAGCCTTGCGCGCTGGGATGGGTGTCAAGGAAGCCGGGATCAAGGCCCCAAGTGCCCGCAAAGCTGCGGTTCCAAAGCTGCACCGAACTGTCCGGCGAGAAGATCGCGAGCGCTTCGAACAGGCTATCCAGCGTCGCTGTGCGGGTGCGCAAAAGCGTGTCGCGGGTCGCAGAAAGAGCGAGGCTCTCGGTCCGGTCTTCGGCAATGATGACCACGCCGCCATCGGGCATGGGCTGAGCTACAATGCGCAAGTGAGTCCCGCCGGGAAGCGGCCAGTTCTCCTCGCGCGCATCGGTGAGGCCGAACCATTCCAGATGATCACGGCGCCATTCGGGGAAATCGCGAACCTCGGGGGTGCGCCCTTTCTCGCGCGCTTCGGCAAGGAAGCGCTCAAAGGCAATTGTGCCGCCCCCGCCACCCTCGCCGACATCCCCGCCCATTTCGAACAGGCGGCGGAAGGGCAGATTGGTGTAAGTCAGCTGCTCTTCGCCATCGAATTGCGCAACCCCGATGGAAAGCTGATCGAGCATGGCGCGCTGGGCATCACGATAGGCCTTGAATTCGCGCCGAACCTGCTGCTGTTCCTCGATATCGAAGGCATATCCGGCCACGCCCTCTTTGCCCAAGGGCAGATCGCTGATCCGCAAAGTGCGCCGCGCGCCGTGGATGGTGGCTGCAACCGTGCGCTCATTCTTTGCTTGGCTCGCAAGAGTTTCACGCGCGATCGCAGCTGGCGTTGTCTCGCCGTCGGCCTCCAGCAATTCGATCTGACTCTGAACCACCGCTTCGGCGCTGCCCGCAGAGACCGCTTCGACATACGACTGATTGACCAATTGGATACGCATATCCTTGTCGCGGAACCACATTGGCATGGGCGCCGCTTCGATCAGGCCGATCAGCGCGGCAAAGTCCGCTTCGGCGCGCGCGGCCGATTGGCGCAGGCGGCTGAGTTCATCCTCGCTTTCCGAAAAGTCGAACACCCAGACCAGCGCCGCCCCTCCCGGAGAGACCTGCGCATCCGCCAGCGATCCGTGCAGCGCCAGACTGCGCCCCGATCCCGGCAGCATTAGCGACATCTGAAACGGCGCAGCGCTTTTCTGGGTCAGTGCTACTCTCTCGGATAGCTCTTCAACCTGTGCCGGCGTGAGGCCGTCATCGCGCGAAAGCTCGGAGAGATATTTCGGCAATTCATCAAAACCCAGCCACCGGGCGAGCCGTTCGGGCGCTTCGATCCGGCCATCGACGCGCACCAGCATGGGTGTGGCCGGAGCGGCATCGAGCAGCGATTGCATGCGCTTTAGAGAGGTGCGCAAGGCTGTCGCCCGTTTAACCGAGCCTCTTGCCCGCATAGCGAACACCGCAGCCGCCACCGTCCAGGCGGCAAGCACCAAGCCAATCACGGCAGCAGCTATCGGGGTGATCTCCATCCTCTAGCAGCTATGCCTCCCGAGGCGGGGATGCAAGAATGGCGATTACGAATGCCCCCAAGCGAATAGAGCAAATCGCGCTTTGTTTGCCTCGGGCGTGGTTTGGGTACGATGAGTTGGTGCTAAGAGTGCTACCAATTCTCTTTAAATGGCCGCAGATCAAGCTCATGCGACCAGGCCGAGCGGTGCTGTGTGTGCACATACCAGAACGCATCGGCGATGGCGTCCGGTAGCAAACTGCCATCCTCGCCCAGCTTTTCGAGATATTGCGGGATGCGGCTCTGGATCATTTCGCCATTGATCACACCATCGATCACGAAATGCGCGACATGCACACCCGCTGGTCCAAATTCGCGCGCAAGCGATTGGGCGAGCATTCTCAGGCCCGCTTTCATCGAGGCAAAGTGGGCAAAGTTCGCCTTGCCGCGCATCGAACCCGAAGCGCCGGTGAAGAACAGGCTGCCTTCACCCTGTGCCTTGAGCATCGGGATGGCGCGCTTGGCAGTCAGAAACGCGCCCAGATTGCCTACGCGCCAAAAGGCCTCATAGGTCTCTGCATCGAGTTGTTCGAACGGGATGATCGCATTGTTGCCCGCATTGTAGAGCACCGCCGCCACCTCGCCACGCTGGGCGACGACTTCAAACAGCGCGTCCTGATCATCGGCCTGCGTAACATCGGTGCGCACCGCCTCCGCCGATCCGCCCGCCTGCTTGATCACATCTACGACCGCTTCAACCTTTTCGAGCGTGCGGCCTGCAATGATGGCGTGCAGCCCTTCGCTGGCGAACCGCCGCGCGAGCGCTCCGCCCACTCCGTTTGATGAGCCAACGCCCAATACGACCACTGATTTGCTCATTTCCGTCTCTCCCGGCAGCAATTAATGCACTCGATTAGTTCTCTGTGATAGGTGCGTGCCACAAGCATGGCAAGCAAACAAAAGCGCCCCGCTCCCGCAAAGGAACGAGGCGCTTTTGGGTTGGCCCTTGAACGCGCTTAGTAGCGGTAGTGGTCCGGCTTGAACGGGCCGGCGGAAGGCACGCCGATGTAATCGGCTTGCTTCTGGCTCAGCTGCGTCAGCTGCACGCCCAGCTTTTCAAGGTGAAGCGCCGCGACCTTTTCATCGAGATGTTTGGGCAGGACGTAAACGTCGTTCTCATACTCATCCGACTTGGTGAACAGTTCGATCTGAGCGAGCGTCTGGTTGGTGAAACTGGCGCTCATCACAAAGCTGGGGTGGCCGGTGGCGCAGCCCAGGTTCACGAGGCGGCCCTTGGCCAGCACAAGGATCGACTTGCCATCGGGGAAGGTCACCATGTCGGTGCCGTCCTTGATTTCTTTCCATTCGTAATTGTCGAGCGAGGATATCTGAATCTCGCTGTCGAAGTGGCCGATGTTCGACACAATCGCCATGTTCTTCATGTTCTTCATGTGCTCGCCGGTGATCACGTCTTCATTGCCGGTGGCGGTCACGAAGATGTCAGCGCGCTTCACGGCTTCGTCCATTGAGACAACTTCGTAGCCGTCCATGGCCGCCTGTAAAGCGCAGATCGGGTCGATCTCGGTGACCATGACACGCGCACCGCCATCACGCAGAGAAGCGGCCGAGCCCTTGCCGACATCGCCATAACCGGCAACGCAAGCGACCTTGCCGGCCAGCATTACGTCAGTCGCGCGGCGGATTGCGTCGACGAGGCTTTCCTTACAACCATAAAGGTTGTCGAACTTCGACTTGGTGACGCTGTCATTGACGTTGATCGCCGGGAAGGGAAGCTTGCCCTGCTTGGCAATCTGGTAGAGGCGCATAACGCCCGTCGTGGTTTCTTCCGAAACGCCCTTGATCGCCTTGACACTCTTGGTGAGGTAGCCGGGCTTCTCAGCAATATAGGCCTTGAGCGCACGCTGGAACTCGATCTCTTCGGCGTTGGCCGGGGCAGGCATTTCCTCGCCCGCTTCGATGCGCGCGCCCCATAGTGCAAACATGGTGGCATCGCCGCCATCGTCGAGGATCATGTTGGCAGTAAGGTCTGGATCAGCCTCGGTCGACCAATCGAAGATGCGACCCACATAGTCCCAGTAATCGGCCAGGGTCTCGCCCTTGATCGCGAACACTGGAATGCCTTGCGCCGCAATCGCCGCAGCGGCGTGGTCTTGCGTTGAAAAGATGTTGCAGGTCGCCCAGCGCACTTCGGCACCCAGGGCTGTAAGCGTCTCGATCAGAACGGCGGTCTGGATCGTCATGTGCAGCGAACCAGTGATGCGCGCGCCCTTGAGCGGTTGAGCGGCACCAAATTCCTCGCGCAGCGCCATCAGACCCGGCATTTCGGTTTCGGCAATCGCGATCTCGTCGCGACCGAACTGCGCGAGCGCAATGTCCTTGATGATGTATTCTTGTGTGAGAGCGGCGGTGGCCATAATTCGTCTCCGTAAGTTCTGCCCGGCGCCCTAGCGGCACGCCCGCTGGGAGGCAAATATAAAGTTATCTTTATATCTATAATTGTTGCCGCTCGCGCTTGGCGAACTATATCCTTCTCCGAACAGTTTCTGAGAGGAAAGGATATTACCCATGACGATTTCCGTAGGCGACAAACTCCCCAATGTGATGATGACCAGGGCCACTTCCGAGGGCCCGCAGCCCGTCCAGTCGGAAGAGTTTTTCGCAGGCAAGAAGGTGGCGCTTTTTTCGGTTCCCGGCGCCTTCACCCCGACCTGCTCTGCCAAGCATCTGCCGGGCTTTGTCGAAAAGGCGACTGAGCTTAAGGAAAAGGGCGTCGATGAGATTGTCGGCACCGCTGTGAACGATGCTTTCGTCATGGGCGCATGGAACAGTGCCGCTGGATCAGACGACATCACCATGCTCGCCGATGGCAATGCCGACTTTGTCGAAGCCGTGGGCCTGACCATGGACGGCTCTGGCTTTGGCATGGGCACGCGCGGACAGCGATTCTCGATGGTCGTCAATGACGGTGTGGTCGAGCAGCTTAATGTCGAGGCTCCGGGCGATTTCAAGGTCTCCAGCGCTGAGCACATGCTGGGCCAGCTTTGATACGGTATATCACTCAGACGGCGATCAGGCTCCTCGCCTGCGCTTTGGCGCTTGGGCTTTCACCGGCCCAAGCGCAAAGCGGGGCCGGTATCATTGCGGCAACCGAGGCCTTTCCGGTTTCGCCACCTGCAAGCACTCCTAGCGAGCGCTTCTATCTTTCGGTGCCGGAGAATCGAGAAGCGCCTGATGCAGCCCGGGTCGAATTGCCGGTCGTTGTCCTGAAATCGAAGACGCCCGGAGATAAAGCTCCGATCGTCATGATCACAGGTGGTCCGGGCACAGCCGGACTTTCCGCTGCGCGCTATCCAGGGGCCTATCCGTGGGTCGGTAAGCGCGACTTTGTCGTCTTTGGCCAGCGCGGGACGCATTACGCGCGGCCATCGCTGATGTGCCCGGGTTATCGAGCCAGCATGGCCGAGCAAGCCGATCAGGAGGCTAAGGCTGCAGCCATCCGCCAATGCGCCGCCGAACTGGCCGAGCAAGGCATTGACCGGTCAGCCTATGCGACCACTGCGAGCGCGCACGATCTCGAAGACCTTCGCAAGGCTATCGGGGCCGAGCAATTGTCGCTTTATGGTCTGTCCTACGGTACACGGCTGGCGATTGCCTATGCGCGCGAATATCCTGATCGAGTGGCGTCCATAGTGCTTGACGGGCCGCTTCCATTTGCGGCCTCCTATGACACCGAACTCCCTGCCAATATCGAAGCGGTGCTGAGGGCTATCGCACAGCGCTGTGCGGCACGGCCTGCGTGCGAGGGCGCTTACCCCAAGCTGTGGCACCGTTTCTCACAGGCGCTCGCCAAGCAAGCGTCGTCTCCGCCTAGCGAAGGCTCGGTTAGTCCATCAGACGTTGCTCTCTATATTGTGCCCGGTAGCAAAGCCGACATTGCACAGGCGCCGCGCCTTATGGATGCGTTTGCGCGCGGCAATCTTGCTCCCTTTGTCGGCTCGGACGGCTCCTTTACACCCAGCAACTTCGCCTGGGGCATGCGGCTATCGGTATGGTGTGCAGAGCGCGAAAGTGCCAAGGCCATAAGCGATGCGCCCTTTGCCGGGATCGACTCGCCAACCTTCGCAGACTTTGCTTGTGAAGCGTGGGATGTGCCCATGCGCCCCACCAGCGAATTGCAGGACTATTCCGGCGATGTGCCGGTCCTGATCCTTGCGGGAGAATATGACGCGATCACTCCGCCTGCCTTTGGCGCTCGGTTGTTGTCCGGTCTCAATCATGCGGAACTGATGGCAGTGCCAGCGGGCCTCCATGCGATTACGACGAATTGGGGCGGAACCGGATGCGCCATGTCGCTGGCTGCGCGTTTCTTTGAAGCACCTAAGGCTTTCCTCGCTGATCCGGAGCGGCTTGGCTGCCTGGCCAGCGAGCCCTACCCCGAATTTGAGCTCGGCCCAATTGAGCCAGACACTCAACCCAGTGGCGGGGCTCCATAGGCGACCCAGATTGCAATGGCGGCTGAGCCACCAGCCACCGCCATGAACCGCCCCCATGGCGCAGCTTCGTTCCCCTCGAGAGCACCTTTGACGATCTTGCGGCCCGAAATCATCGGGCTGAGCAGATCATTCTGCTTCACCACAGCATAAAAGAAAATCGCGCTCAGATGCAGCACGACCATGCCGAGCACGACCCAATAGAACCATTCGTGCCATTGCGTGAGCGCATCAGCGGTCGCGATGCTGACAAGTGAATTGAGCGGGCCTGTCGCTCCATCATAGGGATCGCCGGCGACCAGCCCGGTGCTGACCTGAATGGCCATGAAGCCCAGCAGAGCGAGCACGCTCAATGCCCCGATCGGGTTATGCCCAATCGCATCCGCCGCCGCGCCTGCTTTGCCAGTCAGGTAAGCGAGAACCCCGCGCGGCCCTTTCACAAAGGAGCCAAAGCGCGCCGTGCGTGTGCCGATAAAGCCCCAGATGATGCGAAAGGTCAGCAGGCCGAGCAGCGCAACGCCAAAGCGCTTGTGCAAAGCCCATTGTGAATTTTCCGCCGACCACCACAGCGCGGGCACCAGAATCGCAAAACTCCAGTGGCACAGGCGAACAGGCAAATCCCAGACGCGAATGCTGGGATCCTCAATCAAGGGAGATGAGGGCGCGCGATCCACGCGATCAGGCCAGCCGATCAGTCCGTGTCGAGCCGGAAATTGTCGTGGCAATTCTTGCACGAACCGCCAATGGCGCCGACCTGATCCTTGACCGCTGCCGCATCACCGGCCTCAGCAAGGGTGATCATTTGAGCGCTGGCATCCACGAGACGCTTGTGCGCTTCGGCGAACTCTTCGGGCTTCTCCCAAATGCTGGTGAGGGCCTCTGTGTCGAACCCATCATCAACAGATGTACCCTCCGGGAAGTAACCTTCAACCTTGGCCGCCGCTGCGCTCATGTCCGTCGCTGCCGTGGCGATGACTGCGAAGTCAGGGTTGTCACCTTCAAGCTGAGTGCGGATCGCTTTGAACGATTTACCCAAGGCTTTGAAATTGGCCTGACGCTCTTCAATCACAGGATTTACAGCTGCTTCAGGCGGGGTGCCTGCGCCGTCTTCGCCTGGTGTCTCGGAACACGCAACAAGGCCCATTGCCATTGCCGCAATACCCGCACTCG
>JBCBMN010000135.1:0-7563 GCA_039822745.1 Pseudomonadota bacterium
AAAACGAAGCCACCGCCAATATGACAGCCGCAGAGGCGATCACCGATATGATCGGATGTCGTTTGATCCAGCCCCAAATTCCGCTCACAATGCGGCCCTTTCTCTAACACTACTGTTTCAGTCCATGGCATTGGCGAGCTATTCTCTCAAGGGCTATGCGCGTCGCGAAGGGTAACAATACCCGCCTGTTATTTGACACAATGTCACCGAAGGCTTGAAGCGCGACGATGCGAGCGCTAACAGCGCGCTCTGTCGCGTTTCAGACGCAGTGCCCCTGTGGTGGAATTGGTAGACGCGAGCGATTCAAAATCGCTTTCCTACGGGAGTGCCGGTTCGAGTCCGGCCAGGGGCACCATTTTTCCTATCCTCGCAACTGCTCCCTCCGCTTCGCTGCGGGGTTGCTGCGGGCGGGCGGTTGCCCTTGCGAACTCATCGGGTTCGAGGTTGCCCCTCATGGGGCCACCATTTTTCTTCATTCGCGGCCACGGCACAATTGTGATAGCCCTGCTCTCCGCCACAGTGACTCTTCGAAAATCGCTTGCCATCCATGGCGCTGAATGAAAGACCGTCACCGGACGAGAGACGATGCTGCCTGAGCCTTCCTATCATGCAATCGCCGCAATGGCGGTGACGCTCGCCATGTTCGTCGCTTTTGCGCGCGGGCGAATGTCGGTCGAAATCGTCAGCCTGATGACAATCGCCGTTATCGCGGTCGGTCTCTACTTCTTCCCGCTTGAAGGAACCAAGCCCACTGATGGTCTGGCGCTCGCCTTTGGGGGATTTGGCCATTACGCGCTGATTACGATCTGCTCGCTTATGATCATGGGGCGAGGGCTTGTGGTCACAGGCGCCTTGGATCCTGCAGCACGTTTTCTAGAAGGCATGTTCAAGTTCAACCTGCAGCTGGGATTGCTTATCTCGCTGCTGCTTGCCTTTTTCCTCTCGATGGCGGTGAACGACACACCCGTTCTGGTGCTCTTGCTGCCGATCTTTGTCGCGCTTGCCGCGCGCGGTGCCATGCCCGCCTCGAAGACTCTGATCCCGCTGAATGCAGCCGTTCTCATCGGAGGGATGGCGACGACAATCGGTACATCCACCAATATTCTGGTTACCTCGATCGCAGTGGATTTGGGCATGCCGCCGATGAGCGTGTTTCACTACACGCCGATTGTTCTGATCGCCGCCTTGATAGCCTTGCCGTATTTGTGGCTCGTCATGCCGCGCCTGCTGGATGACAACAGCGTTGAGGCGGATTCTTCTCGGCGCATGTTCCATACGCGCTTGCGGGTTGGGACGGACAGCGTTCTGACGGGAGAAGAGCTTGATGCAGTGCGCGACAAGCTGCCTTCCAACATCACCTTCCATTCGCCGCCCAAAGGGCCGCTCCAGCCACAGCAGCGATTACACATCTCGGGCACGCACGAGGCTCTGGAAGACGCGACGAGGGTCCTGAAAGGCGAGTTGGCACCAAGCTGGGTGCTTGACCGGATCAAGCGTTCGGCATCTTCGCGGTCTGAGGACATTATGGTCGTCGAGATGACGGTCACAGCAGATTCGCGCCTGATCACGCGGACGCTTCCCAGTTCAGGGATCGCTGACCTGTATGGTGTCGCGGTGCTGGGCATCCATCGCCCAGAGCGCTTGCTGGGAGAGAAAGATCAATATTCCGAAGGCGGCGATCTGCGCATGTCGGAAGGCGATGTGCTGCTGGTGATGGGACTGGGTGAAGACCTGCAAAGCTTCGCCCGCAATGACAGCCTGCTGATGCTCGAAGGCGCGCGCGAGCTGCCGCGTCGGTCCAAGGCAGTCCTGTCCGCGGTCATCATGTTTGGCAGCGTCTTTACCGCTTCGATGGGGTGGTTGCCGATTGCGATCAGCGCGCTGGCGGGTGCGATCCTTATGTTCGTCACAGGCTGCGTAAAGTTTGACCGTGTGGGCAGAGCCTTGTCAGCCAAAGTGATCGTTTTGGTGGCTGCCAGTATCGCCATTGGTCGAATTATCGGGGACAGCGGGGCTGCGACGTGGCTGGGCGATCTGCTTTCGCTGGGGCTGGCCTATCTGCCTCCCGCACTGGTCTTGGCTGCGATTATGGCTTTTGTGACACTGCTTACCAACTTTGCCTCAAACGCAACGGCGGCGACTGTTGGCACCCCCATTGCCTTCAGCATCGCGCAGAAACTCGGCCTGCCGCCTGAGCCACTGATCCTTGCCGTGCTGTTCGGTTGCAATCTGTGTTACGCGACGCCGATCGCTTATCAGACCAACATGTTGATCATGTCGGAAGGGTCTTACGAATTCCGCGACTACATCCGCACTGGCGTTCCTCTGGTTGCGCTCATGGTGACGGTCTTGTCAGTGCTGTTGGTGCTGTTCTACGGAATGTAAGCTCGGCCAGGCTGTGCTTGGTCGTACGCTGCCTGTGGGGTACATTGATTTAAAGCACCTGTTCCTGAGTTCGCAGAACCTGATGCCGGGATAACTGACCCCAAAAAAAGGAACGACCGCCAAAGCGCTGGCGAACCAGAGCCATGGCGGTCGCTTTCTCCTCCCCAGGAGAAACTGTGTTGAAAGCGCCGCTTGCAGCGCCTTGCGTCCCTTCTTCGCTTAGCTAGGCGAAGGGACGTATGTGCCGAGACGGTGGTGCAGCGCGTTGATCTTGGCGAGCTCCTCACGATCTTCGGTGGTGCGGGCATGGCTCTCCAGCGCGCGGCGCAGAAGCTTCATGTCAGCGGTCGAAAGCAAGGCGCGTGCGCGGCCTGGTTCGGCGGGTTTCGGGGTATCGGTGTCGCTCATCGTATCTCTCCCAAGGTCACCCGATGGGGTGGGCTGACCTTACAGTGGTTGCGATGCCAATCCGTTCCCACGGGGGCGCAATGGATGCAACCCCGTGGGATACTGGGGTGTCGGTTATGCCGCGGCGAATTGGTTCATAGTGTTGTCTTTGCCGCCTGCTTTCAGAGCGGCCTCACCAGCGAAGTATTCCTTGTGATCATCACCGATGTCCGAACCGGCCATGTTCTGGTGCTTCACACAAGCGATGCCCTGACGGATTTCCTCACGCTGCACGTTGAGGACGTAGCCGAGCATGGCTTCCTCACCAAAGTAACGCTTGGCGAGGTTGTCGGTCGAGAGTGCAGCAGTGTGATAGGTCGGCAGAGTGATGAGGTGGTGGAAGATACCAGCACGCTTTGCAGCATCCGATTGGAATGTGCGGATTTTCTCATCAGCTTCAGCGGCAAGCTCGGTGACGTCGTAGTCAATGCTCATCAGTCGATCACGTTCAAACGCCGAGACATCCTTGCCTGCTTCTTCCCAGGCATCAAAGACCTGCTGGCGGAAGTTGAGCGTCCAGTTGAACGAAGGCGAGTTGTTGTAGACCAGTTTTGCGTTGGGCACCGTTTCACGGATTTTGTCGACCATGCTAGCGATCTGTTCAACGTGCGGCTTTTCGGTTTCGATCCAGAGCAGATCAGCACCGTTTTGCAGCGATGTAACACAGTCGAGGATCACACGGTCAACGCCCGAGCCAGCGCGGAACTGGTAAAGGTTCGAAGGCAGGCGCTTTGGTTCAAGCAATTGTCCATCGCGGCTGATGTAAACCTGGCCATTCTTGATGTCGGCAGGATCAACCGGATCGGCTTCGATGAAGCTGTTGTACTGGTCACCCAGATCGCCCGGCTCGGTCGAATAAGCAATCTGCTTGGTCAGGCCGGCGCCCAGCGAGTCTGTGCGGGCAACGATAATGCCGTCTTCCACGCCCATTTCGAGGAAGGCGTGACGGCAAGCCCGGATCTTCTGGATGAAGTCTTCGTGCGGAACAGTGACCTTGCCATCCTGGTGGCCGCACTGCTTTTCGTCCGAAACCTGGTTTTCGATCTGAAGCGCACAGGCGCCTGCTTCGATCATCTTCTTGGCGAGGAGGTAGGTGGCTTCGGCATTACCAAAACCAGCATCGATGTCAGCGATGATCGGAACCACGTGGGTTTCATAATTGTCGATCTGGTTCTGAAGGTCCTGCGCCTTCACTTCATCGCCAGCTTCGCGTGCGTCGTCGAGTTCACGGAACATTCCGCCCAGTTCGCGCGCGTCGGCCTGCTTGAGGAAAGTGTAGAGTTCTTCGATCAGAGCCGGGACCGAGGTCTTTTCGTGCATCGACTGGTCAGGCAGCGGACCAAATTCGCTGCGCAGCGCGGCGACCATCCAACCCGAAAGGTAGAGGTAACGTTGCTTGGTCGAGCCAAAGTGCTTCTTGATGCTGATCATCTTTTGCTGCGCGATGAAACCATGCCAGCAACCCAGCGACTGAGTGTAGTTGGCGGGGTCTGCATCATAGGCTTCCATATCGGCGCGCATGATCTTGGCGGTGTATTTGGCGATGTCGAGACCGGTCTTGAAGCGGTTTTGCAGGACCATGCGAGCTGCGCTCTCCGGGTCGATCGCTGCCCAGCCTGAGCCGTTGGCTTCAACAAGGGTGCGCATTTGTGCGATTGTGTCGGTATAGGTCATGGGAGGGTCTCCTAATGTCGTATTCTGGGGAGGTTGTGTGCGCCAATTGCAATATTGCAGCGCATCATAACAGGAAAAGTTCCGTACTTTCGTGTCTGTATGGGGGGTTCGAAGTCGATTCTTGTGTAAGATTGTAAAGTAATTTACAGACCTCCTATGTCAGACACCTCACTCCTCGCCGGGCCTTCGCTGCGCCGTTTGCGCAAGCGCGAAGGGCTAACCCAGGCGGCCATGGCCGCATCGCTCGGCATTTCTCCCAGCTATCTCAACCTAATAGAACGCAATCAGCGGCCACTGTCCGCGCGCGTGCTTGTCCAAGTGATTGAGCGTTTCGACTTCGATCCCAGCTCGCTGCGTGAAGATGAGGCGATCGGGGGTGTTGATGGGCTGCTGCGGCGCATGGCCGACAGGCGCTTTGCGGATCTCGCCATCGACCGCGAGGAGGTGCAGGAATTTCTCGCCAGCGCACCACAGGCGGCGGCGGCTTTCGCTCGACTCTATGACAATTCCGGCGCGCAAATGCCGCGCGAGGAAGACCCTGTTGCTGATGTCCGCCGGGCAGTCGACCGTTGGCAAAACCACTTCCCGGATATCGATCATGCCTGTGAGGCGCTGGCCGATGAATTGTGGCTGGCCCGTTCCGATGTGAGCGCCGCGCTGAATGAGCGTCTTCGTGAAGTTCACCGGCTTCAGGTCCGAATACTGCCCGCCGAAATCATGCCCGGCATTGTCCATCGGACCGACCTTCACAACCGGCAATTGCAACTGTCAGAGATGCTTCCGGGAGCAGCACGCCGCTTTCAGATCGCACGACAGGTCGCAAGTCTAGAACTGCGCGAGGCAATCACGCAGCAAGTCGAAGGAGCCGGGCTTGCATCAAACGAAGCGCGAGAGCTGTTCCGCGAATATGTGACCGATTATTGCGCGGGTGCGATCCAGATGCCCTATCGTCGGTTCCTGCGTGCCTGTGAGCAAACCGGATATGATCTGGCAGTCCTGCAGCGCCGCTTTGCGTCGAGCTTCGATCAGGTTGCACAGCGTTTGACCACGCTTCAGCGGGTTGGAGAGCGCGGTTTGCCGTTCTTCAGTGCCCGTTTCGGTCGAACTGGGCGCATGGTCGCCTTTACTGCGGGCGCGAGCGGCGCGGTCTATCCTATCGAAAGCGCGCGTTGGCCAGCCTGGGTGGCCTATGCTGCGTTTGAGAGCCGGGGGACGATGCTCACTCAAGCGGTAAAGTTCGGGGAAGGCGAGGGCACGGCGCGCAACTGGTTCACCATTGCGCGCACTGTCGAGGTGGATGGCGTAGCATGCTCTGCCCGAAAGGCGATTGTTCTGGGCATTGAAGCGCGCTTTGCGAGCGAGCTTGTGCAGGCGAGGGGGGTATCGCTTGATCCTGCCGATGCTATGCCTTTGGGAACGCCTTGCCCCAAATGTGGGCGGACCGATTGCCTGACGCCTGCGACCGCACGATTGGCCAGCGGTCAGTCACGATAGACCAAGTGGGCCACCCCATTCGAAGCGTAAGCAAGGCTTAACCATGCTTCCGCGCGGAAGAGCAGGTCTTTTGACTGTCTCTGTAAAGTTTACCGACACTTAAGCAGTGCGGCTTAGAGATGCCCGCAGACCCCCGTTTGCGAGCGTAGCGCATAAGCCATGATCCGACTGTTCAAGCATTACATTCCCCATGCCGTGCTGCTGCTCGGACTGCTTGATTTTGGGCTGCTGATCCTCGCCAGCGAACTTGCCTGGATCTTGCGCGCTAACCAAATCGGGATGGATCCGGGGCCAGTCGATGAGCGCTGGGTCCCGCTTGTGGGGTCTGCTGCGATTGTCTGGCTGGCGATGATTGCCGTGGGCGTTTACGGGCCGCTTGCCTTGCGCAGCTTGCGCTTTGCTGGCGCGCGTTTGCTGGTTGCAATCAGCCTTGGCATCATTGCTCTGGCTTTCATCGATTTTATCCTCCCGGGTCAGACATTCTGGCGTTCAACGCTGCTTTACGCGATGGGCTTTGCTGTTCTCGTTCTGGTGGCAGATCGCCTGTTGTTGAACAGTTTCCTTGGCTCATCCGCTTTTCGCCGCCGGGTGATGGTCTTGGGGGCAGGAGACCGTGCACAGCGGCTGCGCGAATTGGCTGACAGGCCCGAAAGCGGCTTTGCCATCGTCTCCTATATTGCGATGAGCGAGCCCGAGCGGGTCGTCGAAGAAGCAATCGCCCGAGAGGCGATCCACGATCTTGGCCGGTTTGTTGAAAATCTGGGTGTCAGCGAGGTGGTGCTCGCGCTGCAGGAACGCCGCAATGCGCTGCCACTCAAGGACTTGCTGCGGATCAAGACCAAGGGCGTTCACGTCAACGATTTCTCCAGCTTTTTGGAGCGGGAAACGGGCCGAGTGGACCTCGATACGGTCAACCCAAGCTGGCTGATCTTCTCAGACGGCTTTTCAAGCGGTCGCATGTTCTCAAGCGCGGTAAAACGGCTGTTCGACATTACCGCCAGCCTGATCCTGCTCTTGCTTACCCTGCCAATCATCGCCGTGTTTGCCTTGATCGTAAAGCTGGACAGCAGCGGCCCGGCTTTCTTCCGTCAACAGCGTGTGGGTCTTTATGGCGAGACATTCCATCTGGTGAAGCTGCGCAGCATGCGGACCGATGCCGAGAAAGATGGCGCGAAATGGGCCAGCGAAAATGACCCTAGGGTCACGCGAGTGGGGCGCTTCATCCGCAAGGTGCGCATCGACGAGTTACCGCAGACCTGGTGCGTGCTGATGGGGCAGATGAGCTTTGTCGGGCCGCGCCCCGAAGTGCCCAAATTCGTGGATGACCTACAGGAAGATATTCCGTTCTATGGCGAGCGGCATATGGTGAAGCCGGGCATTACCGGCTGGGCTCAGATCAACTACCCTTATGGGGCCTCGATTGAGGACGGCCGTAAGAAGCTCGAATACGATCTCTATTACGCCAAGAATTACACTCCGTTTCTCGATCTGGTTATCCTGCTTCAGACGGTTCGTGTGATCTTGTGGCCAGAAGGCGCGCGCTGATGGACTTCGCGCAGTTCC
>JBCBMN010000136.1:0-7549 GCA_039822745.1 Pseudomonadota bacterium
GCTTGTACTTGCCGCACAGGCATTCGTAGTCCTTCACCGGACCAAAGATGCGCGCACAGAACAGGCCGTCACGCTCGGGCTTGAATGTGCGATAGTTGATCGTCTCCGGCTTCTTGATCTCGCCGAAAGACCACGAACGGATGCGCTCTGGCGAGGCGATGCCGATCTGGATCTGGTCAAAGGTTTCCGGCTTGGCCAGCTGGTTGGTGAATTTGGTCAGTTCGTTCATATCGCTTTTCCTATAAGTCCGCCGCTTGAGAACTGGGCGGCGGCATCAGCCCAGCGTTCTTCAATCTAACTCTCAGAATATCAGCCCACTCACCGCTTACCTTCTCTAAGGCCGACCAATTCGGCCAATTTGGTGCGGTCTCGATAAAGTGAATGATAGTCCAGGCTACTCCAAAAAAATCGTCATCAGAACGAGAGAGAAGTTTGATCAAAGCTTCGGCTTCTTGGTCGGTTGATGCTGCGTCCCAGCTATCGGTCAGAGCAACCACCCAATCTACCATCTCTTGAGGTTGATCATCCGAAAGGCTAAATTCAGGAGCCTCAACCAATGATCGAACACTCTCTCTCACACTGATGCTCTATTCCGCTGCCTCCGGCCATTGATCATCATCGCCGTCCTCGCCATCGCCCAGCGAGGTGAGTTCGACATTCATGCCCAGCGAGCGCATTTCCTTGACGAGCACGTTGAAGCTCTCCGGAATGCCCGCCTCAAAGGTGTCGTCGCCCTTGACGATCGCTTCGTAGACCTTGGTCCGGCCAACGACGTCATCGGATTTGACGGTGAGCATTTCCTGCAAGGTGTAGGCGGCACCGTAGGCTTGCAGCGCCCAGACCTCCATCTCACCAAAGCGCTGTCCGCCGAATTGCGCCTTACCGCCCAGCGGCTGCTGAGTGACGAGCGAGTAGGGCCCGATCGAACGGGCGTGGATCTTGTCATCGACGAGGTGGTGCAGTTTGAGCATGTAGATGATGCCCACGGTCACGCGGCGGTCAAACGCCTCACCCGTACGCCCGTCAAACAGGATCGATTGACCCGAGGAGTGGACGCCGGCCTTAAGCAGCATCTCCGTCACATCGGCTTCGCGCGCGCCATCGAACACCGGCGTGCCCATCGGGACGCCTGCGGTCAGGTTGCCCGCCAGATCAACGATGCCTTCAGCCGAGCGGCTGTCGAGATCCTGATGGTATTGCTCTCCATAGACGTCTTTCAGACGCTCACGGACGGCTTCGGGTGGCTGCGCATTGGCGTAATCTTCGGCAGCGTTGGGGTTGGCGCGGTGCCATTCCTCAAGCGCGTCCTTGATCTGCATGCCGACACCGCGAGCCGCAAAGCCAAGGTGCGTTTCGAAGATCTGTCCGACATTCATACGCGAAGGCACGCCCAGCGGGTTGAGCACGAGGTCAACCGGGGTCCCGTCTTCGAGGAACGGCATGTCCTCCACCGGAAGGATGCGCGAAATCACACCCTTGTTTCCGTGACGGCCCGCCATCTTGTCGCCCGGCTGCAGCTTGCGCTTCACCGCGACAAAGACCTTGACCATCTTAAGCACGCCCGGGGCGAGTTCATCACCGCGTTCGAGCTTTTCCTTACGGTCTTCGAACTTGGCGTCGATCATTGCGACGGCTTCGTCATATTGTGTCTTGATCGCTTCAAGCTGCGCCTGACGGGCATCGTCAGCCACCGCGAACTTGAACCATTCGTGACGCTCGACATCGGCCAGAACCTGCTCGCCGATCTCGATGCCTTTCTTGACACCCTTGGGAGCCGCCGAAGCGGTTTGGCCCAGCAGCATGTCACGAAGACGGTTGTAAGTCGCACGGTTGAGGATGTTGCGTTCGTCAGCGGCGTCCTTGCGCAGACGCTCGATTTCCTCGTTCTGGATCGCGCGCGTACGGTCATCAATCTCGATGCCGTGACGGTTGAAGACGCGGACTTCGACAATCGTACCAGCGACGCCAGGCGGCAGACGCAGCGAGGTATCGCGCACATCCGAAGCCTTCTCACCAAAGATTGCACGCAGCAGCTTTTCTTCCGGCGTCATCGGGCTTTCGCCCTTCGGCGTGATCTTGCCGACGAGAATGTCACCGGGGTGCACTTCGGCACCGATATAGACAATGCCCGCCTCGTCGAGGTTGCGCAAAGCTTCCTCACCGACATTGGGAATGTCGCGGGTGATGTCTTCCGGCCCAAGCTTGGTGTCGCGCGCCATGACTTCGAATTCCTCGATATGGATCGAGGTGAAGACATCGTCTTTCACGATACGCTCTGAGATGAGGATCGAGTCCTCATAATTGTATCCGTTCCACGGCATGAACGCGACCAGGCTGTTCTTGCCCAGTGCCAGCTCACCCAGATCGGTCGACGGACCGTCGGCGATGATGTCACCGGCTTCGATCGCCTCGCCCACCTTCACCAGCGGACGCTGGTTGATGCAGGTGTTCTGGTTTGACCGCTGGAACTTTTGCAGCGTGTAGATATCGACGCCCGACTGGCCGGGTTCGACATCGCCAATGGCGCGGATCACGATGCGAGTGGCGTCGACCTGATCGACGATCCCGCCACGCTTGGCCGCAATAGCTGCGCCCGAATCGCGCGCCACAGTCTCTTCCATGCCGGTGCCGACCCAAGGCGCTTCAGCCTTTACCAGCGGCACAGCCTGACGCTGCATGTTCGAGCCCATCAGAGCGCGGTTGGCGTCATCGTTTTCAAGGAACGGGATCAGCGAAGCGGCAACCGAAACAAGCTGCTTTGGCGACACGTCCATAAGCGTGATCTGATCGCGAGGAGCCATCAGGTTGTCACCCGACTGGCGCGCTGAGATCAGCTCTTCAACGAAGGTGCCATCTTCGGTCAGTTCGGCAGATGCCTGCGCGACGGTGTGCTTCTGTTCTTCCATCGCGGAGAGATATTTCACATCGCCGCTGACCTTGTTGTCCACGACCTGACGATACGGCGTTTCGATAAAGCCATACTTGTTAACCCGGCTAAACGAAGCCAGCGAATTGATCAGACCGATATTCGGGCCTTCCGGCGTCTCAATCGGGCAGATGCGGCCATAGTGTGTTGGGTGGACGTCGCGGACTTCAAAACCAGCGCGCTCACGAGTGAGACCACCCGGCCCAAGCGCCGAGATACGACGCTTGTGCGTGACTTCCGAGAGCGGGTTCGTCTGGTCCATGAACTGCGAAAGCTGCGAAGAGCCGAAGAATTCACGCACCGCTGCAACAGCAGGCTTGGCGTTGATCAGATCGTTCGGCATCACCGTCGAAACATCGACGCTGCTCATACGCTCCTTGACCGCGCGCTCCATCCGCAGCAGGCCAACGCGGTACTGGTTTTCGAGTAGTTCGCCGACCGAACGCACACGGCGGTTGCCGAGGTTGTCGATGTCGTCAACTTCGCCCTTGCCGTCCTTGAGGCCGACCAGTTCCTTCACGACTGCAAGGATGTCTTCCTTGCGCAGTGTCGTGACCGTGTCTTCCGCGTCCAGTTCCAGACGCATATTGAGCTTCACGCGGCCAACAGCGGAGAGGTCATAACGCTCGCCGTCGAAGAACAGGCCTTCGAACAGCGCTTCAGCGGTTTCCTTGGTCGGCGGTTCGCCCGGACGCATCACCTTGTAGATGGCTTCCAGCCCCTCATCGCGGTTTTCGGCCTTGTCGACCTTGAGCGTGTTGCGGATCCACGGACCGGTGTTGATCTCATCAATGTCGAGCAGCTCAAGCTTATCAAAGCCCGCCTCGTCGAGCACTTCGATATGCTCTAGCGTCACTTCGTCGCCCGCTTCGATGTAGATGCGGCCGGTCTGCTCATTGATCATGTCATAAGCGGCATAGCGACCAACCGCTTCCTCAGTCGGCAGCAGCAGTGCGGTCAGGCCATCCTTGGCTGCCTTGTTGGCGGCACGCGGGCTGATTTTCTGGCCAGCGGCGAAGACTTCTTCACCCGTCTTGGCGTCAACCAGCGGGAAGGCCGGCTTCTGCCCACGCCATGCTTCGGCAACGAACGGAATCTTCCAGCCGTCCTTTGCGCGTTCCCAGACCATCGTGTCGTAGAAGTGGTGCAGGATGCCTTCGCTATCCAGGCCCAGCGCATAAAGCAGCGCGGTAACCGGCAGCTTACGCTTACGGTCGATGCGGACATTGACAATGTCCTTGGCGTCGAATTCAAAATCCAGCCACGAACCGCGATAGGGAATGACGCGGGCGGCAAACAGCAGCTTGCCCGAAGAGTGCGTCTTGCCGCGATCATGATCGAACAGAACGCCCGGCGAACGGTGCATCTGGCTGACGATCACACGCTCTGTGCCGTTGACGATAAAGGTGCCGTTCTCCGTCATGAGCGGCATGTCGCCCATGTAAACGTCCTGCTCCTTGATATCGAGAACCGAGCGGGTTTCGGTCTCTTGATCGACTTCGAACACGATCAAACGCAGCGTCACCTTCATCGGGGCTGCGTAAGTGATGCCGCGCTGGCGGCATTCGGTGGTGTCGTATTTCGGATCTTCCAGCTCGTAATGAACGAAGTCCAGCTCAGCCGTGCCAGCAAAATCGCGGATCGGGAAAACACTGCGCAAGGTCTTTTCCAGACCGGAAACATAGCCCGTCGATGGGTCCGAACGCAGGAACTGTTCATAGCTCTCGCGCTGGACTTCGATCAGGTTGGGCATTTGGACGACTTCGTGAATGTCGCCAAAAATCTTGCGGATGCGTCGCTTCGCAGTGCCTTGAGCCGTGCGAGAACGAGTTGGCTTGGCCTTGGTTGCCATGGAGGATTGTGCCTCTTTTTTCTTAGCTGTGCGAGCAGGGGAACTCCTGATCGCCCGATTGATCGAGTTTCGTCACGCGAAAGCCGCACCAATTCCGACGCGAAAAGGCCGCACACCTGCACGGGCCAATAAGGCCCGCCCGGTAGCAGCTCTTTCAAAGTCGCGAATATGGCAAAGCGCCGCTTCCATTCTTGGCCTGATCTACGCGCATGAATCAGACCGGCTCGAAGCCAGCGTGTGCGAGGCAAATAGGAACGCGCTTACCCTAAGTCAACGCCCAGTTTGCGGTGTTGGACATCAGGCGTCGGCCTTGCCCTTCATCTTGGCGATTCCGCGGCGCACGATCGGGGGAAGCAGGTCGTCCATCAGTTCGCGGCGCCTCACCTTCCAGTCAACCTTGTCCTCGCTTTCAGGGCGAGCGCGGAATTGCGTGGTGTGACTGCGCTTCGCTTCATCCCAGGTCGATGTGTAGTAATAAAGCGCAATCGACTTGCGCGAGCGACCATCGGGGTGGTTGATCGGGTTGGGGTTGCCGTGATTGCTGAAGCTGGTTGTGTTGAACATGGCTGCCCGGTTGAACATCGGCACAACCGACTGGACGCATTCGGACATATCATTCGCCCACAGCTCCAGCTGACCGCCATATTCGTCTTTCCAGTCATCATTGAGGTAGATGAGCAGATTGACCCGGCGCTCCAAGTCCATGTTCACATGATGATTAAAGTCAGCATGGACGCCCAGATGTCCACCGGTGTGGATCTCGTGAAAACCGCCGCCATGGAAGTAGGGATCAGGGATCAGGCCTTTGATACCCGTGATATTCTCGATCACGCGGATAAAGGGGCGCGAGTTGAAGGTGTAAAACAGGTTTCGGGCGCGCTCACCCATCTGATCAGGGCGGTATTGCCGCTTCTGGCGCTCTTGTTCGCGATCGAACACTTCCTGATCATCGCCGCGGCTGTTTTCCAGTTCCTCAAGACACATGCGCAAAACCGGTTCGGGCAAGAAGTCATCAATGACGATGTGCGGATACGGGTCGCCCGCCGCATATGTCTCATGCAGTTCCGCGCCGATTTCCCGCGCCTTCGAGCCGTCGATCAAACCCGTGCCCGGGTCCATAGCCGTCAGGAATGTCATATGTTGATCCCTTCGCAATTACGCCGCTCCCACTAACAGAGGCTTATACCCTTGTGAACACGATTTTGCAGTGCAGCACAGACGTCAGACCAATGTCCGGGAGACAGCTCCTACAAAGGCAGAATTATTGTTTTTCGATATTATTGATTGACAATAAACCGGCTCGCTTCTAGCTGGGAATTATTGATTATCAATATGCACCATATAGGAGATCAATATGACCCACATCGTTTCGCATTCAACCGCCGGGCTTGCAGCCCTATTTCTCACGGTCACCACAATCGGCTTGATCGTGACGGTTCCGGCGGCCCAAGCGCTGAGCTTCGCGCCGGCGCTGGCCTAATTTATCCAAGACAGGGGAGACACTATGCACACCAAACCAAACGACCTGCTCCTGCTCGCCGGGAAGGTTCTCACCGTCCTTATGCAGATATTGATGGGAATTGCGACCATCGCTCTGCTGCTCGCCCCGGTTGCCGTTCTTGTCATGCTCGGCGACATCAACGCGGAGATAACCTCTGAATTTGAAGGTGCGGTCGGACCGCTTCCGCTCTTCCCGCTACTTGGGAGCTTTGCCCTAGCGCTTGCTACAGTGGCACTCATCTTTGTCTTCTTCGGCAAGCTGCGCGCGATTATCGGGACCGTTGGCGAAGGTGATCCCTTCGTGCCCGCCAATGCCGACCGGCTGAACTTTATGGCTTGGGTGCTCCTCGCGGTTCAAATCGTTACGATCCCGCTTTCGGGTCTCATGCTTTGGATAGCGAAGTGGGCCGAACCCATGGAGAATGCTGAATTCACAGTCGATGCCGGCCTCGATCTGACCGGGATCACAATGGTTGTCGTTCTCTTTATCCTCGCCCGCGTGTTCCGCCACGGCGCGGCGATGCGTGAAGACCTTGAAGGGACCGTGTGATGCCACCCAAACCGCACGATACTGACGAGGGAACCCTGATTATGGTCAAACTTGACGACCTCCTCCACGAACGCCGCATGACCCTGACCGAACTGGCAGATCGGGTTGGCCTGACGCTCGCCAACCTCTCGATCCTCAAGACCGGCAAGGCAAAGGCGATCCGGTTCAGCACTCTTGCTGCGATCTGCCGCGAGCTGGATTGCCAGCCGGGGGATTTGTTGAGCTATGCAGACGCTGCCGACGCAGAATGACTTGACTTACGGGGCGCGTCCTTTAGTGGCGCTCCCCGACTGAGCAATCAGTCATCCGTCCAAGACCGTTGCTGAGCGGAATGTGCCGTTCTTAATTTGCAGCCTAGGCGGGGAAAAGAGATTTTCGCGGCACTCCCACCGGGATGCTGCAATCGAGCCTTTTGGCTCACCCTCCTTCCCCATCGTTGGACTTTGGCCTGTCGGTTAGCGGCAGGTCGAAAAACGTGAGCCGGCCGCATGTGGAGCCATCCGCATGGGGCCATATTGAAGGAGTATGGCATGGATCGTTCGCAAAAAGCCGATGCGGTTGCCCAGCTCAACGATGTCTTCAAAGAGATGGGCGTGGTCGTTGTGACCCGTAATCTCGGCATGACGGTGGACCAGTCCACCGAACTGCGCGGCAAGATGCGTGAAGCCGGTGCATCCTACAAGGTTGCGAAGAACCGTCTCGCCAAGCTCGCTCTGAAGGA
>JBCBMN010000137.1:0-7521 GCA_039822745.1 Pseudomonadota bacterium
AAGACTGGACGACGTGGCCCAGACCCAGCCCATCAGTCAGGCAAAGCAGCGACAAGGCCATGCTTTCAAGCCGCGCGCCGGTCGAATAGATCGGAACCGGCGGGCCAGGCACATTGGTAACAATAGTGTTGAACGGCATGGCAAAGCGGTGCGCGACGCTGACCCGGCTGAACAATTGCGCGCCCAGCGCCATGTAGAGCAGCGGGTTGACCTTGCTCACCTCGGTCATGGTGCGCGCGCCGATGGCGTTCGTCATGGCCTTAGAGTTCTTGGTCGCGTCAAAGACGTAGTTCAGGCGCTCTGCCGGGTCAGAAAGATGCGAGCCAAGCGGCGCAATCATGGCCGAGACCTGATTGCCCATACCGCCTTTTTCATCCTTTGATCGGACCGAGATCGGAGCCATCGCCGTCATCGTTGATTTGGGCAGATCATCCTTGGCAGTAAGATATTTGTTGAGCGCGCCGCCAATGATCGCAATCGCGACATCATTGACCTTCGCCTCTGGCTGGAGCGCGCGGATGGCTTTCACATCTTTCAGCGGGAACTGGCGACCCTCGACAACACGGTGCGGGGAAATTGTCTTGTTAAACCGTGTGCGCGGCGGGACATAGTCACTGGTAAGCTTGAAATCGCGGGTGATCAGCCCCTTGATCGCGCTGGCGACCCCCGGAATGGCTTGCGCGGCGACTTGCGCCTGCCGGAATGGGTTGATGATCGAATTGACATAGGATTTGCCGAGCAGTTCGACCGGACCCGGAATCTTCTCTGGCTTCCATGTATCGGGCTTGTTCGGCGGCGGCGTGTTGGGGGCGAGCGTGTGCAGCGCCTCCATCAGATCAATCCCGCTCATACCGTCAATCGCGGCATGGTGAACCTTGGTCACAAAGGCAAAGCAGCTTGGTGGAACACCCGGCACATTCTCAAGCCCCTCGACCACGGTGAATTCCCATGGTGGACGGGTGAGATCCATGGGGCGTGCATGGATGCGAGCGGTCTGGATGCACAATTGCCGCCAATCGCCCGGCTTTGGCAAAGCGACGTGGCGCACATGAAATTCAAGGTCGAAGTCAGGGTCTTCGATCCAATAGGGATAATCGAGATCGAAGGGCACGCGCACCAATCTCTGACGCATGGTCTTGGACAGCTGCATCCGGCTTTCGAAAAATTGCAGAATGTCCTTGAACCGCACGAAACCGCCCGGCGCGGTCTCCGGATTGTAGATCAGCAGATTGCCGATATGCATCGGTGAATTGGGCGATTCCATCGCGACGAACGAGGAATCCATGCCTTGCAATTGCTGCAAAATGCTCTCCTATCCCATGTGATGCCCTCTTGGGCCTTGGTAAGAGGGGTAAGGGTGTTTCAATTGCGAGACAAGTTGACGCAGGCGGCAGGTTGTAAAGCGGTCACACAGCTTGTGATGCTTCAGTGTCGCTGCGCCATGCATCTTTGATGCTGAGGCTGCGGTTTGGCGCGAAGCCTGCCAGCACCAGAAGCCCTGCCAAAATGCCGAGATTCTTGATGAAGTTCTGCGTCTCGCGCTCCACCATGTCCGGGCCCATATTCCAGAAATCGTGCAGCATGAAATTGACCAGCAGGACATAGACAACGCAGCCATATGCCACCAGTTTCACATGGCGACCCGCGATTAAAAGCACTCCGCCAATGATATTGGCCGCAGCCGAAAGCCACATCAGCGGGGCGGCGAAAGCGATGTTGTGGCCTTCCATATAGGCGATGGTCTGTTCCGGCCCTGCGACTTTCATCAGACCGGGCAGCAGGAAATAGAGGCCCAGTAGAACCCTGCCGACTGTGATGCTTAGATTAGACATTGGTGCTCTCTCCCCCAGTTTAATACTTAGTCGCTCAGAGCCTTCGCGCAGGCAACCCCGCTCGCCCATGCCCATTGAAAGTTATACCCGCCCAGCCATCCGGTGACATCCACGGCTTCGCCAATGGCGTAGAGCCCGGGGACTTTCTTGGCTTCCATTGTTTGCGAGGACAGTTCGGCAGTCGAGATGCCGCCGATTGTGACTTCGGCCTTGGCAAAGCCTTCCGTGCCGTTGGGCGTGAAACGCCAATCGCCAAGCCGCTGCATCGCGGCGCGCAGAATCTTGTCCGACGTGTTGCCAAGCTCTTGAGGTATAGCGAGTTTGTCCGCCAGAGCATCCGCCAGCCGATCGGGCAGAAACTCGCGCAGCACGGATTTGAGCGTGGCGCGTGGACGGTCACGCTTGGCAACGAGCAGCCAGTCGCTCTCGGCAGCGGGCAGGAAGGCGATGCCGATATCCTCGCCCGGCTTCCAATAGGAGGAGATTTGCAGGATCGCCGGTCCGGACAGTCCTTTATGCGTGAACAATGCGCCCTCTTCGAAACGGACCTTGCCTGCGGAGGCGCGCACCGGAGCGGACACGCCGGATAGCTCGCGGAACAACACATCCTCTCCGCCCAGGGTTAGCGGGACAAGGGCGGGGCGCGGCTCCACCACTTTCAGCCCGAACTGGCGCGCCAGATCATAGGCAAAGCCGGTCGCGCCCATTTTCGGGATGGAAGGACCGCCTGTGGCGATCACCAGAGAGGGGGCTGAAAAGGCCTGAGAGGAGGCAGAGACCCCGAAAACCCCGCCCTCGTGCACCACGGCACTTACCTCTGCGTCGCATATGACATCCACACTTGGCCCACACTCGTCCAAGAGCATCTGCACAATCTGCTTGGCTGAGCCATCGCAAAACAACTGCCCCAATGTCTTTTCGTGCCATTCAATACCGTGCTGATCGACCAGCGCGATAAAGTCGGCAGGGGAGTAGCGGGCCAGCGCCGACTTGGCGAAATGCGGATTGGCGGACAAGTAATTGGCAGGGCCAGCGCCGAGATTGGTGAAATTGCAGCGCCCACCGCCTGAAATCAGGATCTTCTTGCCGGGCTTGTCCGCCTTTTCGAGCACCAATACACGCTTGCCCGCCTGACCTGCGCGCGCTGCACACATCAACCCGGCTGCGCCCGCTCCCAGGATGATGGTGTCGTAAGGCCTCATGCTTGCCGCGACTACGCAGCCGCGGTTCGTTTGCCAATGGGCGTGATACAGAAAAGGCGGAGCGTATCCCAAGGGGTGCTCAGGAATACGCTCCGCCTCCGATGGGCTGCATCGCTCCCGGGGGAGAGCGGCGTGCAGACCGTTATCCTTTCCTTTGCGTCAGGGGATCGGCGGCTGAGCGGCCGTGATCAATTTGCCCAGAGTGTCCCACTGCGGACGCGGGCTCCAATTGCGGTTGGCGCCGAGATAGGAGCGGTCATCAAGCTCAAGTAGGCCGAGCAAGACTTCTGCTACAATCGTCGCACCAACGGGCCCCAGACCTTCACCAGGTTTGAATTTGCCATGCCCTTCGGCGCGGCCCACCACCTCGGCTTCGGCCAAGATATACAGCCAGAGCGGGATGCCTTCTTTGCCCAGATCACCGTTGACCTGATTGGCTTTTTCGATTGTTTTTTCGATTAGCTTGTCTTCAACGCCAATCTCCGCAGCCACCTTTTCGCCCGCGGGCAGCAGGAAGGTGTTGCCACGCAAGAGGTTACGCGTGGCAAGCGACTTTTCTGCCGGCGTGCCCGTAACAAAGGGCAGGTCCAGCAAATCCTTGGCAAGCAGCGTATCGAGCTTTTGCGCGCGTTCGACCTTCCGGTTTTCAGGTGTGAACAGCAGTTCATGCCAGTCTACGACAGCATCGGCATTCGTAAGGGGATCAAAACCTAGGCCAAGTTCGGGCCCAAACAGTTCGAGCCGCTTTCCACCCTTTTGCACTTGCAGCTTCATCGGGATCATCGAGTGGCCGAAACGATAGGCCGCAACCGAAAACTCGATCGGTATGAACGGCACCATTCCGCAGTAAAATTGCCGTCCACAGCCCAGTATCTGCTCAACCACTGCCTTACCGCACATGTCGGTGAGGAAGTCGTTCACCAATGCCCATTGATAATGCCACGTCGTAAGGATGCGGGCTTCTTCATACAAATCATGCCCTTCGAGCGTTTCTGCATCGGGATCAGCAACGCTTTCGTCATACAGCGTCTGGGCGACAAGGTTGTGGAACCGGATGATCGCCAATTGGATTTGGCTGATTATGCGGTTCTCATCATTGCGCGGGTCACCGATGATTGCCCGTCCGTTGGGCGCGCGCAACAGATCATCGTTTGGCAGTCCTGCCTGTCCCGGATTGTCTGCCCCGGTCAGCAGTTTGACGCCTGCGAAAGGCCCAGCGTCCTGGACGAAAAGATAGGGCTGAGCTTCTGGTCCAAGTCCGTAAATGCAATCGAGATCGAGGGTCGGCGTACGCACATTGGCGAT
The DNA here is from genome assembly GCA_039822745.1 of Pseudomonadota bacterium. GTDB lineage: Bacteria > Pseudomonadota > Alphaproteobacteria > Sphingomonadales > Sphingomonadaceae > Erythrobacter. The sequence continues at coordinate 4,340 of JBCBMN010000137.1, forward strand.
CTCGCCAGGACTGTCGACGACGCTGTCAAAGGTGGTGGACGCATCAAGCGTGATATCGTGATCGACGAACTGACCGAAGAAAACCATCCCCACCGGCACGCTTTCGGTGCGGCCTTTGTCATTAGGGTCTTCCATATTGCCGCCAACCTTGCCGATCTCAATCAGAATGTCGGGTCGGGTATAGTTGGGAGCGATTTCGTCGAAAATTCTACCAAAACGGTCGTCGCGCTGTTCGATGCTGTATTCACTGCGAATACAATAAGGTGAAAGTCCTTCTAAGTATTTCATTCCATGATGTTCTGAATTGCTCACGGGCATGCCTCCTGTTAGTTTCTATCAAGCAACCTCTTTTATTTTTTATGACTTTGTATAGCACGATTCGGGTCGAGGAATTGTCTGCAAACGCCCCATCGTGCATTTCTAGAGACGAAATTACTTTAATATATTTGTCATTGGCGCATTTATACAAATGCTTGTGGGTGATGCGTTTGCATGCGCTTTCCTGCGGGCTCGTGGCATCCTATTTGTAAGTCATGTCCAAGACCGAGGCAGGCACACCAAGCGATCCGAGAGGAGCCGAGCGCTTCAATGAAAGCCGCGCGGCCTATACCGTCGCCTCGGCTCAGCCCAATCTGGAAGCCGGGGTCGAAGCGATCCGCGCGACCGTCGCGACGCTGAAGCCCACGCCCGGCGTCTATCGCATGCTCGATAGCCGCGGTGATGTGCTTTATGTCGGCAAGGCGCGCAGCCTGAAGGCGCGGGTGGCGAATTATACGCAGGTCAACGGGCTGACCAATCGCTTGCTGCGCATGGTCTCGCAATGCCGCAGCATGGAGATCGTCACCACCAATTCCGAAGCCGAAGCGCTGCTGCTCGAAGCGCAGCTGATCAAGCGCTTTCGCCCGCCTTTCAACGTGTTGCTGAGGGACGATAAGAGCTTCCCATTCATCCTGCTGCGCGCTGACCATGAATTCCCGCGCATCCACAAACATCGCGGTGCGCGCCGGGCGAAGGGCAATTACTATGGGCCGTTTGCGAGTGCCGGGAGCGTCAACACCACGCTCAATGCGCTTCAAAAGCTGTTCCTGCTGCGAAGCTGCTCCGACAGTTTCTTCAACAATCGCGACCGGCCCTGCTTGCTCTATCAGATCAAGCGTTGCTCCGCGCCATGCGTCGGACGCATAGACGAAGAGGGCTATGATGCGCTGGTCAAACAGGCGAAGGACTTCCTCGCTGGGCGCTCCTCTCAGGTGCAGGCTGATCTCGAAAAGCAGATGGCCAAGGCTTCCGAAGAGCTTGACTTCGAAACCGCCGCTATCCTGCGCGACCGGCTGCGTGCAGCGACCTTTATCCAGGGCAGCCAAGCGATCAATGCGCGCACTGTGGGCGATGCCGATGTCTTCGCGCTGGCGAGCAAAGGCGGCCATATGGGCGTGCAGGCCTTCTTCATCCGTGGCGGACAGAACTGGGGGCACCGCGCCTTCTTTCCCAGCCACACCAAGGATGTCGACGAAGCGCAGGTGCTCGCCAATGTCATGCTGCAATTCTACGAAGAAGTGCCGCCTCCGCCCAGCGTGCTGGTGGACCGCGAATTGCCCGAGCGTGAACTGATCGAAGCGGCGCTGGGAGAGGTCGCGGGCAAGAAAGTTGCCATTGCCATCCCTCAGCGCGGCGACCGGCGTAAACTGCTCCAGCAGGCTGAGCGCAATGCAGTCGAAGCGTTGGAGCGGCGTTTGGCGGAAAAGGGCACCAAGGCCAAGGTCCAACGTGAACTGGCGGAATTCCTCGAAATGAGCGAGCCGCCCGAACGCATCGAGATATACGACAACAGCCATATTCAGGGCGCTAAGGCGGTGGGGGCAATGGTGGTCGCCAGCCCCGAAGGCTTTGAAAAGTCGCAATATCGCAAATTCAACATCCGCGAGGCACAGTCCAACGATGATTTCGGCATGATGCGCGAAGTCATGACGCGCCGGTTCCGAAAATTTGCCGAAGGGGCAGACCCCGAAGAGGTCGCCAAGCGAGCCAAGGGGCATGAAACGCTCTTGCCTGACCTACTGCTGATCGACGGCGGCAAGGGCCAAGTCTCCAGCGTAATGAGCGTCTTGGAGGAATATGGCTTCGCCGACGAGTTCACTGTAGTCGGCATCGCCAAGGGTCCGCATCACGGGCGCGAGGGGCGCGAAGTGTTCCACTTTCCCGACGGGCGCGAAAAAACGCTGCCGACCAATTCGCCTGTCCTGTTCTACGCCCAGCGCCTGCGTGATGAGGTGCACCGCTATGTCATCGGCGCGCACCGGGCAAAGCGGTCAAAAGCGATCAGCGCAAGCCCGTTGGACGAAATCCCCGGCATTGGCCCGGCGAGGAAGCGCGCCCTGCTGCTGCACTTTGGCACGGCCAGCAAAGTGCGCGCTGCCGCGCTCGATGATCTCAAGCGCGCACCGGGGGTTAGCGAGAAGGTCGCACAGCAAATATACGATTTCTATCACGCGGGAAGCTGACGGAATTGGTCCGATCGCTGACTAAGCGGTAAGGAAGCTGAAAACCGCAGAACTCCTAACAAAAGTTCACTCAAGCGTGATTTTGTGAACCCGAATTTAACCTTGTCGGTTCCATACAATCTCCGTGTTGAGGAACGCATCTTGAGTAGGTCGGCGCGAAATTTCGTGACCAACCCGCGCACGCGCCATGTTGCAATCGCCATGATTGTCGCGGCGCTGGTGGCTATGCTTACGCTGATGCGGCCTCTCGATATCACGCTATGGTCGCTCCAGTCTAAGCTGTTCTGGCACGAGCCGAGCGGTGAAATCGTCATCATCACCGATGAAACTGGCGCTTCGAGCAAATCAGTCACCAGTTCGAACCGCCTGATCGTTGAGGCGCTTGAACAACTGGATAGTGCCGGGGCCACCCGCATCGCGATCGATACACCGCTGCGAAACAGCGGGGTGCCCGATCTTGATACGAAGCTGAATGATGCGCTTGTTCGTCTAGGAAACAGAGTGATCCTGGCGGCGCCGGTTGACCAAGGAATTGAGGAAACCGCGCTTCGTGCGCCAAACGCGGATCGCTTTGCGAACAGTGCCCCTCTCGTCAGCAGTGACCTGCTGACGGATTTTCTCGGCTTTGTATGGCAGATTGAGCCTGAATACGCGTCGAGTGCCGGATAACGTCCTGCACTC
>JBCBMN010000138.1:0-7516 GCA_039822745.1 Pseudomonadota bacterium
GAGATCATGAACGAAGATGGGACCATGGCTCGACTTGATGATCTGGTTGAATTTGCCCGCCTACATAATTTAAAAATAGGGACAATTCGTGATCTCATCGCTTACCGTATGCGGAATGATCATTTGGTTGAAAGACTTAATGAGAGTTCCTTTGAAAGTGACTATGGTAGCCAGTGGAAACTACTGACATACAAGGATAAAGTTGAAGGCGGTGAGGCCTACGTTCTGCAGAAGGGCCACGTAATCGCTGGCGAGCCCACCCTCGCCCGCGTTCACCCGATTTCAGTTTTTGACGACGTGCTGGGCGCGCCCGGACCGCGTCAGAACACGCTGCAACGGTCTATGAGCGCGATTGGCCAGCACGGCTCAGGCGTCATCGTCATCCTAACTTCCCGCGTTGGCAGCGGTGACAACTGGTCCAAGGATGAAGAGATCCGCAATATCGGCATCGGATCGCAGATCCTGGTCGATCTGGGGATCGAGGACATGATCCTGCTATCCAATTCGCGGCCTGATCTTGTGGCACTGGAAGGCTACGGCATCACCATCACCGACTTCCAGACCATCCCGGAGTAACTCACATGGCCCGTTTCCTTATCGTCGAAGCGCGGTTCTACGCGCACCTCAATGACATGCTTATCGCAGGTGCCAAAGCCGCCATCGAGGCCGCTGGGCATGACGCTGAAGTGTTGACCGTACCGGGCGCACTCGAAGTGCCTGGAGCCATCGCGCTCGCTGCTGAGAGCGGTGAATATGCCGGGTTCGTCGCGATCGGCGTGGTCATTCGCGGCGAGACCTATCACTTCGAAATCGTCGCCGGAGAAAGCGCTCGGGCGATCATGGCGCTAACGATGGACGGAATTGCAATCGGCAATGGCATTCTGACGACTGAGAATGAAGCACAGGCGCTCGTCCGCGCAGACCCCTCCCAGAAAGACAAAGGCGGCGAAGCAGCCAAAGCGGCTCTGGCCCTCCTCAGTCTGGTTGAACGCTTCGGGTAGGCTCTCTCTCGCCTCGTCTGACCTGAAACTACGTAGTTTCCCTCTATAGCTTTTAAGAAGCCCTAGGGCGAATACGGGGCCGAGGCATTCGGCCTTCAAGTTGAAACAGCGCATCCCGCCTGTGCGGTGCGTTTGCCTGTCATGGTTGAGATCGACGAGCGTTGATCAAGTGGCAGTGCATCATGAGAAAATGACGGGAAGCGCAATTTGAACCGGAAACAGTTTGGCCCACCGGGCTCGTGCGAGATATTACGCATTCTCAGTGTATTGAATGCTGAGCTTGTAAGCTTGGATGAACTGGGTTCCTATAAGGCAGGCGCGCATCTTGACGCATCCATTCAGCAATTGCGCAGGGACATCGGGATCGCCGCCAAGGTTAGCAATGCACAATCCCTTACTAACTCCAAAGTGCTCGATGAATGTCCTGAATGGTTCTGAAACTTCGAACCATTTGCTAGGTAGAGACACTAGCTTGGTATTAGCACGTAAGGTCACACAGCGTAATTTTGACTAACACATAACCTAACATGGCACGGAAGGGGAGCAGCGCAATGCGCGTTGCGATTTCAATTACCCCAGGTGCCGAAGGCGGTGATTACGTGGCGATGTCTGTGTGCATTTTATCCGCAAAGCTTGATCCCGGATTCCGGCAGGGGCAGCTTACGGCACACCTCAAATCCTCTGCGTACAAAACTATAATCCCTAAGCTTTTTATCATGCAGCACTCCAATGGATGACGCTCGTATCCCCCCATTTCGGGGCTCACTCGAGAGTGAGGACATTTCCAGCAAGGACTGCAAGAACGATGCCTCGGCAGAGGATGCGCTAACCCATCGGCCACGGGACTATGCAAAGCTGTCGAGCTCCGCTTTGCGCCTGGCATCCAGCAAAGGAGCGATTGTTCCCGATCCCGAGGAGGCGAATCCGGATAGACCTATTCGGGGCATCTCGGCGGAAGAACTTCCTGACCTTCGACCTTTTGCCGATCAGCTTACCGCGATTGCCGAACAGCTTCGCTCCGGCGTCTTTCCAAGCGTCGTGTTTGAAGAAGCTGACCAAGCGCAAAACTTGCGGCCTTCTCAAGGAGACACGGCCACTTCCTCAATCAATGACCAAGGACATGCTGCTCGACTAGAGGGACTCGCCCCCCAAGAACGCCGCCAAGCCTTTGCCGACCTTGCTCGCGCGACCTATGCCCGGCGTCGCAAGCGCACATCAATCTTTGGCGATCCGGAACTGTTTGGAGAGCCGGGATGGGATATCCTTCTTGATCTCTATATTGCGCAAGTGGAGGAGAAGCCGGTCTCGGTTTCCAGCGCCTGCATCGGCTCAGCCGCGCCGCCGACCACGGGACTGCGATGGCTGGGCGTTTTGGCAGAACAGGGATTGGTTGAGCGCGAACACGATGCGCGGGATCAGCGCCGAGTTCTGGTCCGACTGACGGACAAAGCGCTTGAAGCGATGGACGACTATTTCTTGAGCAGTGCGAGCATGCAAAGAGACCGCCGCACTGCCCCCCGCGCCTGAGCCGGACTTCCATCTGTTCCCAAGGGAATTCCGGCTCGGGTGCCTCTCCCGTGCGTTACCGCTTCAACGCGCCGAAGCAGTCACGACCAGCATAATGCGCGCTCGCGCCAAGCTCTTCCTCGATGCGGATCAGCTGGTTGTATTTCGCAAGCCGGTCTGACCGCGCCAGCGAGCCCGTTTTAATTTGCCCGCAATTGGTGGCCACTGCGAGGTCAGCGATAGTCGCATCCTCGGTCTCACCCGAACGGTGGCTCATGACCGAGGTGTAGCGGGCGCGTGATGCCATATCGACCGCTTCTAGAGTTTCGGTCAGCGTGCCGATCTGATTGACCTTCACCAGCAGAGAGTTTGCCAGGCCATCCGCGATCCCCTGTGACAGGCGTGCCGGGTTGGTCACGAAAAGGTCATCGCCAACCAACTGCACACGGTCGCCGATTGCCTGGGTGACCGCCGCCCAGCCTTCGAAGTCATCTTCGCTCATGCCGTCTTCGATTGAGAGGATCGGATAATCATCGCACAGTTTGGCAAGGTAGTCCGCCATGCCAGCCCCATCGAGGCTGAGCCCCTCGCCTGAGATTTCATACTTGCCGTCTTTGTAGAACTCAGTCGCGGCGCAATCGAGCGCCAGGACAACATCGTCGCCGGGAGTGAAGCCTGCTTCGCTGATCGATGCCATGATGAAATCGAGCGCAGCACGGGTGCTTGCCAGATTGGGAGCAAAGCCGCCTTCATCGCCCACGCTGGTCGCCAATCCCTTTTGGGCGAGACCCTTCTTCAAGGTGTGAAACACTTCCGAGCCCCAGCGTACACCTTCGGCGAGCGAGCCTGCGCCCACTGGCATGATCATGAATTCCTGAATGTCGATGGGATTGTCCGCGTGCTCCCCGCCATTGATAATGTTCATCATAGGCACTGGCAGGACATGCGCCGATACGCCGCCAACATAGGAATAAAGCGGAAGGCCACGCGCATTGGCCGCCGCTTTGGCAATGGCAAGGCTCACGCCCAGAATGGCGTTGGCACCCAGGCGACCCTTATTGCTGGTGCCATCAAGATCGATCATCGCCATGTCGATGTCGCGCTGATCTTCCGCGTCGAAATCTCCGACCAGCAAATCGCTGATCTCAGTGTTGACCGCCAGAACCGCCTTCAGCACACCTTTACCCTTGTAACGCGTTGGGTCGCCATCGCGCAGCTCCACGGCCTCATGCGCACCGGTTGATGCGCCTGAGGGCACGGCAGCACGGCCAAAACTGCCATCGTCGAGCAGAATATCGACTTCGACGGTCGGATTACCGCGACTGTCGAGAATTTCGCGGGCATGCATGTCAGTGATGGCGGTCATGGTTGGCTCCGGCTCCAAAGTGTTGTATATAAGTAAGACACCGTTAGAAGGTTCGATGTATTCAGGCTTGATTCAATGGCAAAGGCTTAGGGTCGATCCAAAGGAGACTGAGAGTGCAAACGCCCCCCGCGCGCCCCTTGGGTTCAGTTTTGCGACACCCCCTATGCGCAGCATCGCAGCCACGCAAGCGGGCGGATTGATCCCGTTCAAATCAAGCAGTCGAAAAAGGTTGTAAATCATCACCGCTTGGCATTGAACTCAAACACACTTGAAGGGCATGAAGAGACATGACTGAAGCAAAATCGACCAAGACAACCGCGAACACTCCGGCCAAAACTCCGGCCAAGGGTGGCGCAGCCAAACGCACGCCAGCAAAGAAAGCGGCTCCGAAGAAGACGGCGGCAACTGCCAAGCCTACAACCGAGCCGGTTGTTGCCACCCCCGCTCCTGCTTCAAGCGCGAATGCTGCGGAGGCAAAGAACCGCTTTAACGCCGCGCTCGAAGAGGCGAAGGCAGGAGCAGCTGCGCTGCGAGACGAGGCCACAAGCCGTGCCGAGTCCGCTCGCGAAAGTGCTTTCAGCACAGCCAGGACCACCAGCGAAGATCTGATGAACGAAGCCAAGGCTTATGGAGACAAAGCAATGAGCAAAGCCGGAGACCTCGCCGTCGATGCAAAGGCAGCTGCAAGCGATGGCATCGCTTCGCTTGGCCAAGTCATGGGCGACACGGCCACGAAAATCGACGAGCAATTGGGTGAGGAATATGGCGACTACGCGCGCAAGGCCTCGCGTGGGCTAGCCGAAGCCTCAGCCAAGCTTGAAGCCAAGAGCGTCGAGGATATCGGCGACGATGCCCGTGAGTTTGTCCGCCGCAGCCCAGCGGTCGCGGTTGGCATTGCAGCGGTAGCCGGATTTATGCTCGCCCGAATGATCCGCGGACCGCGCGATTAAAGCCTGAATGTGCTAGGCCCTGTCTTAAGGACGGGGCCATTCGGGTTTAGGGGCTAGACAATGCTGGACGAGGATGAGGTGAGCGACGCGCAGACAGATGCGCCCGTTACCGGTGATCGGTCCGAACACACGCCCCCTCCCCCGGCCTCTGACGAATCGATCCTCGAAGAGCTCGGCATGCTGATTGATGACGCCGGGCTTTACGCTAGCGCTGAACTGGCATTTCAAAAAACTCGCGCCAAACTTGCGGGCAAAAACCTCGGCATTGCTGCGGCTGCTATCATTGTCGCGATCATCCTGTTGCACATCGCTTTGATTGCGCTTGCTGTCGGCATAGTCATCGCTCTGGAACCGCTGGTGACCATTTGGGGTGCCATCGCGATTGTCGTGGGTGTGATGCTGGCAGGGGTCATCTGGCTGGGATTCATCGCGCTGAGCAGAGGCCGGCTGTTGGGCGAGCTGTTCTCGGCCGCAGAGCCAACCGAGCAATCGGAGGACAGCGCGTCATGAGCAGCCTTCCCGACACATTCTATGAAGACCGCGCCCTGCGCGATGCGGCGAAGACGGTTCTGCTGGCTGATATTGAATATGCGCGCACTAGTCTTTCTGGAAAGGCCGTCGCTGGAAGGGTTGTTGGCCGGATCGGCGACGGCGCCAAGGATGTGTTCGAAGTCGCCAAGGATCAGGCAGACGGCAAGCGCGGCCTCATCGCGGGACTGATTGCCATCGTCGCGCTTTGGTTTGCGCGGCGCCCCTTGCTTGAGATGTTCGGCTTTGTCTCGGATCAGTTGGAAGAAGCGCTCGAAGAAGCCGTCCTTGATGCCCAGGAAGCAGATGAATCTGAGCCTTCGCCTGCTCAGCCACCTGAAAACGAATTTGAAACCGCTGATGCTGCACCAGCACCGGCAGACCCCACGCCTGTGACCACCGGAGAGAGTGATGACTGACGCAAAGCCCACCGCCGCAGACCAGCGCGACGAATTGCGCGCCAAGATCGAAGCCCGCGAACGTCGGATTGCCGAACGCACTCTTGCGGATGAAGCGCGTGATGCCGCCGGTGCAGCGACGGAATATGTCAAAGCGCATCCTCTCACCGTTGTTGGCGGAGCGATTGCACTGGGACTTGCCATTGGCCTGATGACCAAGCCCGGCCGCAGGGCCGCTGCAAGCGCGGCAACCGGCACAGCAAGTGCGGTGAGCGGAGCAGCGACCGCAGCAGCAGACAGCGTCGGCAGCGCCGCCAAAAAGCGCGGTTCAGCTATTGCAACTCTGTTTGCAGATGCGGCGGTGGCTTACGGGATTAAACTGATCGACGATGCCATGGAGCGCGCGCGTGCGGGTCAGGATGCGATGGAAGATCTGGGCGATGCAGCCGCCGCAAAAGCTCGCTCTGCCAAGCGCGACGCCGAACATGCCGCTGGAACCGCAGCTGACAAGACCCGTGCAATGGGCCAACGCACGCGCCGCAAAGCCGCGCGCGCGGTTCGCGACCTGAAAGACCGCGTCACAAACTGAACGGCTTAGACTTTTGCCGGGGTTGCGAAGCTCGTCTGCTCGTCTAAGGGCGGGCGCAACGACTGTAATCTAACCGTCTCCTCCCCAACAAAGGCGAAAACCATGGAAGAAACAACTCCAAGCCAGAAACTCCACCTCGTCATGGGTGGCCGCGTCAAAGACCCGCGTGGACATGAATTCATCGATCCCGAAGGCATCCACACCGTTGGCGTATACAGCTCTTATGATGCCGCGGTTGAAGCATGGCGCGCACAGGCACAGCGCACGGTCGACGACGCCGAAATGAAGTATGTGGTGGTTCACATTCACAAGCTGCTGACGCCTGCAGTGTGAACCCTCGCGGCGGACCAGTCCTCTTCGTTCGCGGCCTTAAATGATTAACCAAAGCCGGCGCAGTGACTGGTCACCGGCATTGGGTAGTGCACGGGCTCTCGATGACGAGGGTCAGCAATGGCCTATTAGGGACGAAGCCTGCCGATCTGAGATTATGCGATGGAAAAGCACCTTGATCGAGGTGCATAACGTCAATTGATCAAACGAATTCGATCTTCTCGACCAGGTAAAACTTGTCGCCCGAAGGAACCGTCACTTCGATCTCTTCATCCACCTGCTTCCCGATCAGCGCGCGCGCAATCGGAGAGGTGTATGAGATGCGGCCCGCATTTGCATCGGCTTCGGTCTGGCCCACTATCTGATATTTGACCGGCTTGTCATCCTCATCGAGCAAAGTGACAGTCGCGCCAAAGACAACCTTGTTGCCGGAAAGCGTCGTAGGATCAATGATCTGCGCGCGGCTGACCTTGTCTTCAAGGTCGCCAATTTGCGCTTCGACCTGACCCTGGCGTTCCTTCGCCGCGTGATATTCAGCGTTCTCGGAGAGGTCGCCATGCGCGCGAGCCTCTTCAATTGCGTCGACAATCCGAGGGCGTTCCTCGCGCAGAGCTTTCAGGCCAGTCATCAACTGCTCGTACCCTTCAGCCAGCATTGGAACTTTTTCCATCGTCGCCATTCCGTCTCTTTCTTCGTCATTCGCGCCCCCAAAAACCTCTAAGACAAAAGGGTCATTTCGACTGGAACCGCCCCGGTATGGGCGGCCATCCAACCTCGAAATTTGGGGGGATCGCGCGTAGTCGTTCAGCTATAATAGTCTTGCAAGGACCGAACTTCAAGTTCGTCCG
>JBCBMN010000139.1:0-7499 GCA_039822745.1 Pseudomonadota bacterium
GGCCGAGTGGCTTCGCGCGGCAGTGTCAGCGTGACTGACAGCTTCGGGATCGAGCGCTACAGTCATGTGATGCATATCGTCAGCAATGTGATCGGAGAGCTGGCCGAAGGTCGCGACGCTCTTGATGCCCTGTTTGCAGGCTTTCCAGCAGGGACGGTGTCCGGCGCGCCCAAGATCCGGGCCTGTGAGATTATCGCTGAACTAGAACCGGAAACGCGCGGCGCCTATGCTGGCGGCGTCGGCTACTTCGCCCCCGATGGTTCGGTTGACAGTTGCATAGTTCTCCGCACCGCTGTTGTGAAGGACGGGACCATGAATGTGCAGGCGGGCGCGGGGATCGTAGCGGACAGCGATCCCGACTATGAACTGGCTGAATGCAGGGCCAAGGCAGGCGCTTTGTTTGCCGCTGCGAGAGAGGCCGTGCGGCTTTCGCAAGAACCGGGATATGGCCAATGAAGCGGTTTTCACTGATCCTCTTACCTGTCGCCCTGCTTGCGGCCTGTGAGCAACAGCCAGCGGGCGAACCGGTTGTCACAGTCGAACTGGGCGATGCTGACGGTGTTCAGCCGCTCGATGCGCCGGTTGATCTGGGTGGTGCGGGTGTCGATGCAGCAATGATCTCCGCAGATTCGCCTTGCCAACCGGCGACCTTTGAAGATGTCGAGCTGACCCATTGCATTGCTGATCCAGCGAAGCATCTGGTGAACGTGGTCTATCAGGCTGAGGGTGCTTTAGCCCCCTACGGCACGCTTGACGCTTTTGCCGAGACGGCTGATGCGACGACTATCGCCTTTGCCATGAATGGAGGCGCGTTCAGCGATGATCTGACGCCCAAAGGCTATCTGGTGTCCTCACGCAATCGACTCTCCGAGCTCGATCGAGGGGATGGCGATGGCAATTTCTATATGAAGCCCAATGGCGTATTCTTTGGAACGGGCGGTCGCTGGCGCATTCTGACAACCGGCCGCTTTTTCAGCACCGTTCGCGATCGACCCGCCTTCGGCACCCAATCTGGGCCCATGTTGGTGGTTGGCGGCGACCTCGGTGGCGCGATCAGCGAAAACGGCAATTCACGCGCCATTCGCAATGGCGTCGGCGTGGATGTAGACGGCAAAGCGCATTTCGTGATTTCCGGCGCGCCGATCAGCTATGGCCAGCTCGCCCGCTATCTGCGCGACGAAGCGGGTGCCACCGACGCCCTGTTCCTCGACGCCAATTCATCCGCGCTGTGGGATCCTGCCAGCGGACGCATGGACGCAGGACGCACAGGTCCCATCATCGTGGTGAGCAAGAAGACTGAACAATGACGACACGCCGCACCCTTTACCCCGAGATTGAACCCTATGAGACCGGCATGCTTGATGTCGGCGAAGGCCATTCGCTCTATTACGAGCGCGTCGGAACGGCCGGCGCAAAGCCCGCAGTATTCCTGCATGGAGGCCCCGGCGGCGGCATGGCTCCCTCGCATCGCCGCCAGTGGGACCCCGCGCTTTATGATGTTGTGCTGTTCGATCAACGCGGCTGCGGCAAGTCGCTGCCCTTTGCTGAGCTTGCGAATAACGACACATGGCGCATCGTCGATGACATGGAACGCCTGCGCATCCATTGCGGCTTTGACCAATGGCAGGTCTTTGGCGGCAGCTGGGGTTCGACCTTGGCGCTTGCCTATGCCCAAAAGCACCCTGAGCGCGTGACCGAACTTATCCTTCGCGGCATATTCCTTGCCCGTCAGCAGGAAAAGACCTGGCTCTATTCCTATGGCGCGAGCGAAATCATGGCCGAGCAATGGGACCAGTTCACCGGCCTCATCCCCGAAGAAGAGCGCGGCGATCTGGTCAAAGCCTATTACGCGCGCCTCACCAGCGAAGATGAGGCGACCCGTCTTGCCGCGGCCAAGGAATGGTCCTTGTGGGAAGGCCATGTCGCGACGCTGCTGCCCAATCCGGGGCTGCTCGAAGAGTTCGAAGACCCGTCCAAGGCGGTGCCTTTCGCCCGCATCTGCGCGCGCTTCTTTCTTGAGGATTTCTTCCTCGAAGAAGACCAGCTCTTGCGTAGTGCCGATGTAATTGCAGACATCCCCGGCATCATCGTTCAGGGCCGCCACGACATCTGCACTCCGCCGGGCGCCGCATGGGCGCTCAAGAAGGCATGGTCCAAAGGCGAACTCTGGATCGTCGATGATGCAGGCCACTCCGCCAGCGAACCGGGGATTGTGGACGGACTGGTGCGCGCGACGGATCAGTTTGCAAAGGCGTGATCTAGTGCCAAACACCTCCGCTTTCACAGACCTGATGCTGCAAGAAATATGTCGCGTCGAATTCTACAAGACAGACCAAGTCACGACTGACCTTATATGCTGTGAAGTCCGCACTCGTGATGGCGTTTTCGTTTCTCATGAGGAAGAGTCCGATTGGGATGACCTCACCCGTGCTCTCGGCGCTCTTGACGGTTTTCGTGATGACTGGTTTGCACAAGTGAGCCAGCCACCATTTGCGGAGTGCAGATTTGTGGCCTTCGAAAGCCTTTCCATATGATCCTCGTCATCGACAATTACGACAGCTTCACCTTCAACCTTGTCCATTATCTGATGGAGCTGGGGGTTGAGGTGCAGGTTGAGCGCAATGATGCGCTGACAGCCGCTGAGGCGCTCAAGACCAATGCCGCGGGGTTTCTGATCTCGCCCGGTCCCTGTACGCCCAATGAGGCGGGCATCAGCCTTGATCTGGTCGCCGCCTGCGCCGATGCGGAGCGCCCGCTGCTGGGCGTGTGTCTGGGGCACCAGTCCATCGGGCAACACTTTGGCGGCACCGTGACGCGAGGCGGATTGATGCATGGCAAAACCTCTCCTGTCACTCATGATGGGACCGGCATGTTCAAAGGCCTGCCCTCACCCTTCACCGCGACCCGTTATCACAGCCTTGAAGTGGTTGATCTGCCTGAAAGCCTTATCGCCAATGCGCATGCCGCAACGCCCGGTGTGGAAGAGATCAGCGTAATGGGCTTTCGCCATGAAAGCCTGCCAATCCATGGCGTCCAGTTCCACCCGGAGAGCATCGCGACCGAACATGGCCATGCGCTGCTTGCCAACTTCCTCGCGGAGTGCGGGATTGAAGCGAGATTGCCTGAGCGCGCGCAACTGGAGCGCATCGCATGAGTGCGCTGCCCGATATCGCCAAACCGCTGACCGAAACCGAGGCCGAGACCGCTTTCGGCAAGCTGCTCGATGGCGCACCGAGCGAGGAGGAAATCGAGCATTTCCTTATGGCCCTGTCGGAGCGCGGGGAGACCTCGAACGAGATTGCCGGCGCTGCCAGCGCGCTTCGGGCACGGCTGATCCCGATCAATGCTCCGCAAAACGCCATCGATGTGTGCGGCACAGGCGGAGACGGGCATCACACGCTCAATGTCTCGACCGCGGTCAGCCTGGTGGTGGCCGCCTGCGGTGTGCCGGTCGCCAAGCATGGCAATCGCGCTGCCTCCTCGAAAGCAGGCGCGGCAGATACGCTGGAAGCGTTAGGCCTCGACATGGATGCAGCCGGTGAGACGGCGGAGAAAACGCTTGCAGAAATCGGCATCTGCTTTCTCTTCGCCAAGAACCACCACCCCGCGATGGGACGCATTCAGCCGATCCGCAAAAAGATTGGCAAGCGCACGATCTTCAACCTGATGGGACCCTTGTCGAACCCTGCGGGTGTGAAGAGCCAGTTGATAGGGATTGCCCGCCCAGCCTATGTCCCGATTTATGCAGGAGCGCTGGCGAAATTGGGCACGGGCCGTTCGTTGATCGTGTCTGGCGATGAGGGGCTGGACGAACTCAGCCTTGCAGGCGGGAATGAAGTGGCCGTCGTTACAGCCAATTCCTTTGCCATGCAGCGCCTTTCGCCGGATGATGCCGGACTGCCTGATGCCCCTATCGAAGCGATCCGCGGCGATGATGCGGTGTACAATGCGCGCGCACTCAGGGCGCTGCTCGAAGGTGCGCCGGGTGCTTACCGCGATGCGGTTCTGTTCAACGCCGCGGCCTCGCTTGATGTCGCAGGTGTCGGCGGCGACATGCTGGAGCGGGTTGCTCTGGCCAGCGAAGCGATTGATAGCGGGCGTGCGCGCGAACTCCTTGGTCGGTGGATCGAGATGGCGGTCTGATCTGATGAACAAGCTCGAAGAAATCTGTGCGCATAAACGCGAGGAAGTGGCAGCTCGCAAAGCTGGTATCACACTAGCATCGCTTGAAGCTCTGGCCGCCGAGCAAAGCGGCCCGCGCGGTTTTGAAGCAGCGCTCAGAACCACATCTGAAACCCGTTTCGCGCTCATTGCCGAAGTCAAAAAAGCCAGCCCTTCCAAAGGCCTGATCCGCCCTGACTTCCGCCCCGGCGATCACGCGCGAGAATATGAAGCGGGTGGTGCAGCCTGCCTCTCTGTCCTAACCGACGCGCCCTATTTCCAAGGTTCGGAAGACTATCTGATCGAAGCGCGCGCCGCTTGCAGGCTGCCGGTCCTGCGCAAGGATTTCATGGTCGATCCATGGCAATGCCTTGAAGCGCGATCCATTGGCGCTGATGCGATCCTGATCATTGTCGCCGCGCTCGAGGACAGCGCGATGGTCGAAATCGAAGCGGCTGCGCGCGATTACGGTATGGATGTTCTCATCGAAGTGCATGACGAGGCAGAACTGGAGCGCGCTGCGTCTCACCTGACCTCGAAACTGATCGGTGTGAACAATCGCGATCTCAAGACGTTTACCACCTCGCTCACCACAACCGAAAGGCTTGCCCCTCTGGCTCCTGAAGGCGCTCTGTTGGTCGGTGAAAGTGGCATTGCGACCCATGCTGACCTCGAGCGCCTGTCGCGCTCAGGCGTGAGAACGTTCCTCGTCGGAGAGAGCCTGATGCGGGCCAGTGATGTGGTGCAGGCCACACACGAGCTGCTGGAGGGCGCACCATGACGGATCTGACGCATTTGGGAGAAGACGGCGCAGCGCGCATGGTCGATGTTGGCGGCAAGGCTGAGACGCACCGGGTCGCGAAAGCCAGCGGCCTGATCACGATGACAACTGAGGCTCTGGCGAAGATCCGCGAGGGCGATGCTCCCAAGGGCGACGTATTGGGCACTGCCCGCATTGCTGGAATCATGGCTGCCAAACGCACCGGCGAGTTGATCCCCCTATGCCACCCGCTTGGGCTAGAGGCCGTGACGGTCGACTTCGCCTTTGAGGACAGCTCGATCCGCGCCACCGCCACCGCCTCGCTCACCGGCAAGACGGGTGTGGAGATGGAGGCCATGGTCGCGGTCTCGACTGCATTGCTCACCATCTACGACATGGCCAAAGCCATCGATAAGGGCATGGTCATCAGCAACATACGCCTGATCGAGAAACGCGGCGGAAAGTCTGGCACGTGGAGGGCTGAGGGCCTTTGAGCCAATTGCTCACTCTCGAACAAGCGTGGGAACGTCTGCTTGCGTTGTCTCCTGAGACCGACAGTTACGGGCTAGGCCTTTCACACGCTGCGGCGGGAGCACGCGGTTACCTTGCTAAGGACGTAGAGGCCCATCGCACCCAGCCCGCCGCCGACCTCTCGGCAATGGATGGCTATGCGATCAGTGGCGAAGGACCGTGGCAACGCATTGGTGAAGCGCGCGCCGGTCACCCGTTCGAGGGGACTCTTCAGCCAGGCCAGTGCGTTCGCATCTCCACCGGCGCGCGCACACCACAAGGCGCGGACAGCGTGCTGATACAGGAGAACGCGGTGGTTGACGGACCGGCAGTGGGGCTCGCAGTTGGCGTGGCGCGGCCGGAGCCCGGTCGCCATGTGCGGGCCAAGGGCTTCGACTTCAGAGTCGGCGATCGGGTTCTCGAAGCGGGAACGCGACTAACGCCCGCTCGCATGGCGCTTGCCCTTGCTGCGGGGCGCACCAGTGTGCCTGTTGTGATGCCCCCGTCGATTGCGGTACTGGAAAGCGGGGACGAATTGACCGACCCGGGCCAACCTTCGGCGCTCCACCAGATCCCGGCAAGCAATGGCGTGATGGTGGCCTCCATGCTGGCGCCCTATGTCGGCTTGGTCGATCAGATGGAGCGGGTGGCCGACGAACCCACCGCTCTGGCCAAAGCTTTGAAAGCAAGCGAGGACTGCCACATCCTAATCACCATCGGCGGTGCCTCGGTCGGCGACCACGACCTCATCCAGCAGGCGCTGATCGACTGGGGCGCTCAGCTCGACTTCTGGAAGGTCGCGATCAAGCCGGGTAAGCCGCTGATGGTCGCGACGAAGGAGCAGGATTGGGGTAAGCAGGTCGTGCTCGGCCTGCCGGGCAATCCGGTATCGAGCTTCGTCACGGCCTACCTGTTTGCGCTCCCTTTGGTGCGTGCAAGTCTGGGTGATCTGAGCCCGCTGCCCAAACACCAGATGCGTATTGCGGCTGAAGACCTTCCCGCCACTGGATCACGCCGCGAGTTTCTGAGAGCAGTATCCGACGGAACCAGTGTTCAATTGGCGGGGTCGCAGGACTCCAGCGCGCTAGTGGCCCTGTCGCAGGCCAACTGCCTGATTGACCGACCTGCTGATGCCGCTCCGGTTCGCAAAGGCGAGAGCGTTCCTGTGTACAGTCTTCAGAATGGCGGAATACCGACACCTTAGCGCGCCCCTGTGCTTGACTTGTTCTCCTAAGTTGCCTAGCTGTTCCTCATTCGTTCACCATATCGGTGGGCGGGAGCGGTCTTAACGCACCTCTTGCGCAAGCTGCGCTGGGTGCCTCTTTGGAACGCGCCCCGATGGCAGCTCGGGCATGTTCACGCATGTCAGGGCGATCTGCGAGCAAGGAGATAATCGCAATGCTGACTGCCAAGCAGCACGAACTGATCCGTTTTATTCAGGAAAGGCTTGAAGAAACCGGTATTTCGCCCAGCTTCGAAGAGATGAAAGAGGCGCTCGACCTGAAGAGCAAATCGGGTGTGCACCGCCTGATTTCCGCTTTGGAAGAGCGCGGCTTCATCCGCCGCCTGCCCAATCGCGCGCGGGCACTTGAAGTGATCAAGCAACCCGAAGATGCAACTCCAGTCTCCCGCTCAAATGCGGATGCAGGTGCGGATATTGTGGCGCTGAAACCGTCGACGCCCGCGCCCACGGTGCCAGAGCCGGCCAATGATGTGATCGACATTCCCCTGCATGGGCGCATCGCTGCCGGTGCTCCGATTGAAGCCCTCGAAGGGCAGACTTCGCTGCCGGTTCCCGCTGCTCTGTTAGGTCCGGGTGAGCACTACGCGCTCGAGGTGTCGGGCGACTCAATGATCGAAGCGGGCATCTTTGATGGTGACTTCGCGCTCATTCGCCGCACTGACAACGCACGCGACGGCGAGATTGTCGTGGCGCTTGTCCATGGTGAGGAAGCAACGCTCAAATATCTGCACAAGGATGGGGGTCACATCCGTCTTGATCCGGCCAATGCTGCCTACGACCCGCAGGTCTATGGCCCGGGTGAAGTGCAGGTTCAGGGCAAATTGG
>JBCBMN010000140.1:0-7484 GCA_039822745.1 Pseudomonadota bacterium
CGAACACTCTCGCTCAGACGTAACAGACCTTCTTCACCGCCTCGATGATCCGAGGCGCGTCGATGATCGCCATCTGCTCCAGATTGGCAGCGTAAGGCAGCGGCACATCCTCATTGCAAACGCGCAGGACCGGGGCGTCGAGATCGTCGAAACCTTCCTCCATACACACTGCGATCACCTCGCTGGCAATTGAGCAGGTCGGCCAACCCTCTTCTGCGATCACAACGCGATTGGTCTTTGCGAGGCTGGTTAGAACTGCCTGTTTATCTAGAGGCCGCAGTGTACGCAGATCGATGACCTCGGCATCAATCCCCTCACCCGCCAGCGTCTCCGCCGCCTCGAGTGCCAAGCCAACACCAATCGAGTAGGAAACGATTGTGACATCCGATCCTTCGCGCATGATCCGAGCCTTGCCGATGGGAAGGACGTGATCGTCAATGTCAGGCAAGTCAAAGCTGCGGCCATAGACCAGTTCGTTCTCTAGGAAGACCACTGGGTCCTCACACCGGATGGCGGCTTTGAGCAGGCCTTTCGCATCGGAACTGTCATAGGGCGCGATGACGATCAGGCCCGGCACGCTTGCATACCATGGGCCATAGTTCTGCGAATGCTGAGCCCCCACGCGGCTCGCCGCACCATTGGGCCCGCGAAACACGATCGGACAACGCATCTGACCGCCCGACATATAGTTCGTCTTGGCCGCCGAGTTGATGATGTGATCTATCGCCTGCATCGCGAAGTTGAAGGTCATGAATTCGACAATCGGCTTGAGCCCGCCCATCGCTGCGCCTGATCCGATTCCGGCAAAGCCATATTCGGTGATTGGCGTGTCGATAACGCGCTTGGGCCCGAATTCGTCGAGCAAACCTTGCGTGACCTTGTAGGCTCCCTGGTATTCCGCAACTTCCTCACCCATTACG
Organism: Pseudomonadota bacterium; assembly: GCA_039822745.1. Classification (GTDB taxonomy): domain Bacteria; phylum Pseudomonadota; class Alphaproteobacteria; order Sphingomonadales; family Sphingomonadaceae; genus Erythrobacter. Next base: position 921 of record JBCBMN010000140.1, read on the forward strand.
AAGACGCGGCGGTCGGCGCGCATTTCTTCGGCCATGGCATCGCGCAAGGCTTCGCGAACCGAGACTGAGGTGAAGCTGGTGCCTGCGGGAATTTCCGGGTCGTTAGCGGGCGTGGATGCGATCGGTTTGGTCACGGTGGGTGCAGGCGTTGGATCCGGAGCTGCCGCGGCCTTTGGTGCGGGGGCAGGCGCCGGTGTGGGAGCGCTCTCCTCGCCCTCTCCTTCAATCATGGCAATGACCGTTCCGACAGCCACGTTTTCCGTTCCTTCCGCGATCAGGATTTTCGAGAGCACCCCTTCATCGATGGCTTCAAATTCCATCGTCGCTTTGTCAGTCTCGATCTCGGCAATGATATCACCGGGTTCAATCGTATCGCCTTCAGCCTTGAGCCACTTGGCAAGCGTGCCCTCTTCCATCGTCGGCGAGAGCGCTGGCATTTTGAGTTCGATGGCCATGGATCAATACTCCCCCACCAGAACATCTGTGTAGAGTTCCTCCGGTGCAGGCTCGGGCGAGTTCTCGGCAAAGTCAGCTGCTTCGGCCACCCGCGCGCGGATCCCCTTGTCGATGGCTTTGAGGTCCTCTTCGGTCTTGCCACCCTCGATCAAGGTCTTCTTCAGCCCTTCAATCGGGTCGTGATGATCGCGCTGATCCTGCACCTCCTCGCGGGTGCGGTATTTGGCAGGATCCGACATGGAGTGGCCACGATAGCGATAGGTGTTGCACTCCATAAGCACAGGACCTTTGCCATCGCGCACATGTTTGAACGCGACCTCAGCTGCTGCGCGCACTTCGAGCACGTCCATGCCGTTCACTTCCATCCCTGGAATGCGGAACGCGGTGCCGCGCCGATGGAAGCGGGTTTCGGCAGACGAGCGCTGGCTCGACGTGCCCATCGCATACTGGTTGTCCTCGACCACGAAGACGATGGGCAGGTTCCAGAGCGCCGCCATGTTGAAAGTCTCATAGACTTGCCCCTGGTTCGCCGCGCCGTCGCCGAAATAGGCGAGACAGAGCCCGCCATCCTCGCTGTACTGATGCGCGAGTGCGAGTCCGCCACCCAGCGCCACTTGAGCGCCGACAATGCCGTGACCGCCATAAAACTTATGCTCGGTCGAGAACATGTGCATCGACCCGCCCTTACCCTTGGAGATACCCGCTTCGCGGCCCGTCAATTCAGCCATGATCACCTTGGGATCAATCCCATAGGCAAGCATATGGCCGTGATCGCGATAGCCAGTGATGACGCTGTCTTTGTCTCCATCCAGCGCGGATTGCAGACCGATCGCGACTGCCTCCTGCCCGATGTAAAGGTGGCAAAACCCGCCGATCAGTCCAAGCCCGTAGAGCTGACCCGCCTTTTCTTCAAAGCGACGAATGAGCAGCATTTGCTCATAGAATTCCATCATTTGCTCTTCGCTGGCGTTGAAGCTTTTGGCTTTCTCAAATCCATCCTGGAGCGAATGGAGGATGAAATCGGGATCATCCGATGGTGCTGTATTTGCCGAGCGGGCAGCTCTTTTGGCCGCAGGTTTAGGCGCCTTCGCCATGGTTGTGATCCCTTTCTCCTTGAGCGCCGGGGGAGGACGACGCAACACTTGATGCAGGGCTATAAGCAAAACTGCACGGGTCACGCAACGTAAAGCAGCGCAACATTCACCAACGGGTGATTACAAATGTCCTACTGTTTTGGCAGGGTGACGACGACTTCGTCCTCGTGCAGCACGCCAAGGTTCCGCCGGACCAGTTCGCCGGCCAGATCAGGATCCGCATTGTTCGGGTCAAGCAGATGGACGCGGTTTTCAAGCGCCGCGATCTCTTCCTCCAGCAATGCAATCTGATGAGTGCGAGTGTCGAGCGCGGCTGAATTCTCATGCCAAGCCATGATGCCCCAAGGGCCAGCGACGGCCAGACCGCTCATCACGAGAAGCAGCATCAGAGCAGACCACATCTTCAAAGGATCGCCCGGCATGGCAATTTGCTGGCGCACGCCGTGTCCAAAGTTGAGTTCCCGTCCAAGCATCTGAAAGACAGAATCATAGTTAACCCTCCGGTTCAACCCCTAAGAGGCGAATGGCGCGATTTATTGCGTGCAGAGAGTCTTCAATGACTCAATAGGATCGTGGCAATCCCAGAACATGCTCGGCCAAGTAAGACAAGATGAGATTGGTCGAGATTGGTGCTACCGTGTATAGTCGGGCCTCGCGAAACTTGCGCTCGACATCATACTCCTCGGCAAAGCCGAACCCTCCATGGGTCTGCACACACATATCCGCCGCCGCCCAGCTAGCCTCGGACGCTAGCAGCTTGGCCATATTAGCTTCCTCGCCCGGATTGCCGCCTTCGTCATAAACATGCGCAGCGTGGTGCACCATCAGTTCAGCCGCGCGCATCTGTGCATAGCAGCGCGCAATCGGGAACTGGATGCCCTGGTTCTGACCTATGGGCCGGGCAAACACATTGCGGTCACTGGCATAGTCGCTGGCCTTTTCGATGAACCATTTGGCGTCTCCGATGCACTCAGCTGCAATCAGCACACGCTCGGCATTCATGCCTGAGAGGATATAGCGGAAACCCTTCCCTTCCTCGCCAACGAGCGCGGATGCCGGAATGCGCAGATCATCGAAAAACACCTCACACGATGAGTGGTTCATCATGGTGCGAATTGGCTTGATCTCCATGCCATTCCCGCTCGCCTGCTGCATATCGACAAGGAACATGGAAAGGCCTTCGGTCTTCTTCTCAACCTCTTCGCGCGGCGTGGTGCGTGCCAGCAGCAGCATGAGGTCGGAATGCTCGGCGCGGCTGGTCCAGATCTTCTGACCGTTGATCACATATTCATCGCCCTCTCGCACGGCGCGGGTCTTCAGGCTGAGCGTGTCAGTTCCGCTGGTCGGCTCGGACACACCAAAGGCCTGCAGACGGAGCGTTCCATCGGCGATCTTTGGCAGGTAGTTCGCCTTCTGCTCATCGCTGCCATAGCGCAGCAGCGTGTTCATGATGTACATTTGCGCGTGAGCGGAACTGCCATTGCACCCGGTCGCCTGAATTTCCTCCATGATGACACAGGCGGCATCAAGGCTGAGGCCACTGCCGCCATATTCCGTCGGGATCAGAGCGGCGAGGAAGCCCGCCTTTGTCAGTGCATCAACAAACTCCGCCGGATATTCTCGCGCTGCATCTTTCTCACGCCAATACTCACCGGGGAAACCCTCGCACAATGCACGAACGGCACGGCGGATTTCGGCCAGTTCTTCAGATTCGTTCTTCATTTGGCTGTTCTTACCTCTCTCCGGTGGATTGGCTTGCCCTCCTGACACGCTCAAGTCCACAGCCAGTCTTTGACCGTCCAAAGCAAAATTGCGTGAGTCCATGGCTGGTTCATTGATTGCGCTGTGCTACCCATCCTAGCGATTGAGAGAAGATAAGAATCATGCAAATCATGGCACATGACCCCGCGCGATTTACAAATATCCCGGACTATCCCTTTGCCGAGAACTGGCTCGACATTGATCTGGGTGAAGGCCACCGGGGACGCATGCATTATCTCGATGAAGGGCCAAGGGATGCACCGCCCGTCCTGCTGTTCCATGGCGAGCCAAGCTGGAGCTTCCTCTATCGCAAGATGATCCCGATCCTGGTCGAGGCCGGATTTCGCTGTCTGGCGCCCGATCTCATCGGGTTTGGCAAGAGTGACACGCCTGACGATGTCGCCTTCTACAGCTATGATCGCCATGTAGGCTGGCTCAAGCAATGGCGTGATGCCGTTGCGCCCGAACCCGCAGCGCTGTTCTGTCAGGACTGGGGCGGCTTGCTGGGCCTTCGGATGGTGGGCGAAGAGCCTGAACGTTTTACCTGCGTGGTAGCCAGCAATACAGTCTTACCAACTGGTGGTGTGCCCTCGCCTGCATTCCTCCTTTGGCGCGAATTCGCCAAGACTTCTGAGGAGTTCAAGATCGGCGAATTGCTCCAGCGGTCAACCGCGACCGAGCTCACGCCTGAAGAAGTCGCAGCCTATGACGCGCCCTTCCCCGATGAAGCCAGCAAGGCAGGTGCGCGTGCCTTCCCGCAATTGGTCCCGGTGGAAGACGGCATGGACGGCATCGAGCAGAATAAGGCTGCGTGGAAGGGCCTTGCAGCTTTCGACAGACCGTTCCTGACCCTGTTCGGAGAAGACGACCCGGTGCTCGGCAAGAACGGCCCTGAGCTCTACGATCAGATTGCAGGCGCGAAGGGACAGCCCCACGGAACACTCTCTGCCTGCGGGCATTTTTGTCAGGAAGACCGTCCGGTCGAGCTTGCAAAAGGTGTTATCGATATGGCGGCACTTGCAGGCTTTCTGAAGTAAGCGAACCGACTTGATACAAACCAACCCGACCTATCTCACGCGGCAACAGGAGCTGCTGCTGGCGCTCGCTGTCGCTGTGGTCACGGCGAACGCCTATTACCTGCATCCGATCATCGGCGAGGTTGCCAAGCATTTCGGCGTGAGCGATGCGGACATCGGGATTGTACCGGCTCTCAACCAGCTTGCCCTCGCATTGGGTATTCTGCTGCTCTTGCCGCTAGGCGATCGTTACTCGAACCGCAATTTGACGATTGTTTTCAGCATCTGCCAGTGTGCGGGCATTCTGGCGATGACGTTCGCGCCCGACATCGTGACCTTTACAGCGGGATCGACATGGCTCGGCTTCTTCACCATCGCGCCCTACCTCCTGCCAGCCTATGCTTCGAAGCGGGTCGCGCCGGAACGGCTCGGCTATGTCACTGCGACACTGACGGCTGGTGTCTTGTTCGGCATATTGGTCGCGCGGGTGGGTGCTGGCGTCGTGGCTGATCTGTATGGCTGGCACGCGGTCTATTGGTGCGCGAGCATTGCGATGGTGCTGGTGACATTCGCAATGCCGCTGATCGTCCCTGCGCAAGAGGCCGCTGTGGCCGGACCCAAAAAGTCCGGAGGGGGATATTTCGCACTCGTCGGCTCGGTCTTTCCGTTGATCCGCTCGCATCCCGAAATACTCATTTCGGGCGCAATCCAGGGGATTGGCTTTGGTCAGTTCATCGCTTTGTGGTTGGGTCTGGCGCTGCATTTGACTTCAGACAGCATGGGTTACGGTACCGACGTTGTTGGGTATCTTGCCGGGTTTGCTGCCCTGAGCGTGCTGACAACTCCACTCTTTGGCCAGATTGCCGACCGGATCGGAGCAAGGCGCGCGCGGTTCTTCTATGGCTGTGTTCAGGCAGCGGGGTCAGCTTTGTTTCTGCCCTTCGGAGACAATATCTGGCTGCTGATGATCCCAATCCTGATCACCAATACAGTCGGCCCTGCCATCGATGTCGGCAGCCGGATGACCTTCCTCTCTTCCGAACCGGAAGTGCGCACACGGCTTACCACGATTTATATCGTGCTGATGTTCATTGGCGGCGGGATCGGCAGCTTGACAGGCACGATGATTTACGACGCCTATGGCTGGAACGGATCGGCGATAGCGATCATGAGTGCGTGTTTTGTTCTGACCGCGATGTCTGGCCTCGCCTGGAAGGTGTGGGGGACGCAAGCCGTTCGGGCGGCATAAATTCTTCCCCGCGGGATGAGACTTCCCACCTCTTCACTTGGTTTCCATTCCGGCCAAGGCTCAAACTGGAACCGCAAAACTTGCCCAACGTCAGGCCATATCGGGTTGGAAAGAGAAGTGGTGTCCCCGACAGGATTCGAACCTGTGGCCTTCGGATTAGGAATCCGACGCTCTATCCACCTGAGCTACGGGGACTCTCTTGGCGACGAGCGGTGTCATACCACCCCAAACCTGCCAATCAATTGAGCTTTTTGGACTCGGCCACAGGAAAGGGTAGCGGCGCGACAGGCACACCCTCTTCGGCCAGCGCCTTGGCCTCTTTCAGGCTGGCCTTGCCGTGGATCGGGGCTTCGTCGCGTTCACCGTAATGCATTTCGCGCGATTGCTTGGCGAAGTCGTCACCAACCCATGTGCTGTTCTTGAGCACCTTTGACTGAGCCTCGGCGAGCTTCTCTATCGCCTTCTGCACTTCGGCAGGCATTTCCCGGTTGGCCATTGGCGAACCTTCTGAAGTCGCAGGCATGGGTGCGGGCACATCTTTGCCCGAATTGCCCTTTGCGGGCACGGCGGGCGCCATCGGTGCTTTGCTCACCACAAGAGTGCCGCACTCAGGGCAGGCGATCATGCCCCGTTCAAGCTGGCCTTCATAGTCCTCGGAAGAGCCAAACCACCCTTCGAAGCGATGGCCATGTTCGCAATGGAGGTCAAAAACAATCATCGTCAGCGTATCAGAGTATTTCACGCTTGTTGGCAAGACTCGGAATTTGCGAACGGACCTCGGCGATCCGGCCTAGATCTATATCGCAGAAAGCGAGACCCGGTTCCTCGCCACCCATATCGAGCAGCACTTCACCCCATGGATCGACCACAAGGCTGTGGCCGTAGGTCTCGCGTCCGTCCTCGTGATTGCCAACCTGCGCGGCTGCTATGACGAATGCAGAGGCTTCGATTGCGCGAGCGCGCAGCAGGACGTGCCAATGCGCTTTGC
>JBCBMN010000141.1:0-7360 GCA_039822745.1 Pseudomonadota bacterium
CTTTGCGGAAGCTCCGACCTCTTCGACCCGCGCGATCATGGCCGTCAGCTTGTCGAGCTGCGCCCCCATCGCTTCGCTCTGAGCGACAATCTTCTCGTTTTCCGCCAGATGCGCTTCGCGTTTCTCCGAAAGCAGATTGTCGAACGCGGCCAGGCTGTTGGAGAGGTTCTGCGCGGCCTGCGCTTCGCGGCTCTCAAACTCGGATTGGCGACGCGCCAATTCCGCCAAGAATCGTTCGTCGCGCTTATGCAGGTGATCATCGAACCGCCCGGCTTCGGCATGAAGCTGTTTGATCCGGGTTTGTGACGCTTCAAGGGCTTGCTGGTCAAGCAGCTCGAGCCGCTTCACCATCTCGCCGACTTCTTGCTCCCACGTCTCTTTGCTCGTCCGCATTTGCTCAAGCGATTCAGCTTCTGCTTCGCGCATACGCGCGGACACGGCGCGCACTTCAGATTGGAGTAAGCCAATACGCTCATTCATCGCTTCGAGCGCTTGGCTTTCCGTCTCGGTAATCGAACCGCGATACGCGTCCGCCTGCGATTGAATCGCGGCAAAACGCGTCGTGAGCGTTTGCTCGATCCGGCCAAGTTGGGCTTCAAAACGTTCCATCGTTTCACCAACTTGCTGTCCATAGGCGCTTACTTGCTTCTCGCTCGCGGCCCCAAAGGTGTTGAGGCGCTCAAATCCTACGATCAGCTTCTCGAGTTGTTCTCGCGCGGTGCGCCCTGTCGTGCCCACGTGATTGTTCACGTCCCGAGCGGAATTCGCGATCACCGGCAAATCGTCGCGCAGGCGCGTCATATTCGCCAGAGCGGTATCGCTGGCCGTGCCAATTGCCTCGACCTGCTTGCCATTCGTGATGACCAGTTCTTGGAGTTCGGCTGCGTTGGTAGAGAGACGCTCAGCCGCCATACGCCCGAGCGTTTCCAGATCGCGCGATTGAGAGGCCAAAAACTCGCGCGCAAGGCTGAGTTCGCGATTGACGACGGTTAGCCGGGTTTCCAATTCGGCGCTCTCGGCGCTCAGCTTGGCGGCGGTCGCTGCGAAACGGTTCGCTTGATGTGTTGAGCTTCGCATTGCGAGCATCCAAGCCACACAGACGAGGAGAACTGGAACCGACCAGTCAATAATCCAACGAACCCATTGGCTTGGCGCTGAATTTGCAGCGGCAAGGAGTTGATCCTGCATCGCCCATGCGTACAGGCCTGTCCAAGCCAACACCGCAACAACCGCAAACCCGGTTAGAAAACGGCCCGGCCATGGGGAAGGGAGCGCCGATTCCTCTTCATAATCACCCGCATCTTCGAAGTAGGGCTCTTCCGGTTGCTCATCGGTAGCGAGGCCCTCTTTGAATCCTTCGTTCGCCTCTGCGTCCAGCAGTTCGTTGTCGCCGCCTACGGCCCGGATGCTCTGATTTTTCTGTGACATGGCCTATGCATACCACACCCAAAGACTGGATAAACCCCGCCTTAACCTTCCACCCTCTATTCCACACCGCATGGCGTACGAAAGTGGAGCTCTTGACGCGACTTTAGCGGCGGCGGCCGGGGATGACCCCGCGCTCCTTCTCGAATTGCGCGGTGCCTTCCTCGAAAGTGCGGAGAAGCAGCTGGATTTGCTGCGCCGTTCAAGGTGCGATGGAAACTGGAATGTGGCCGCTATGCGACTGAAAGGGCTCGCCGCCAGTTTTAACGATGCGGATCTGCTCGAGGCGGCGGAGAGCGCGTTGCAATCGGCGCCAGGTGAGCCCGCAAGCATCCGCGGTATCGAGGCTGTGTTGGCCCGCTTTTCAAGCCACTAAAAACCGATCATCTGCCGGACTGGCAGCTCCGTGCTTTACCCCGGCATGATTCAGCTAACCCGCCTTTAACCAAGGAATGCTACCGCCTAGCGTGGTGGAAAACCTACGGCCCTTTGGGCTTTGGAAAAGGAATGCGCGTTGACGGGCGCTAGTGTGACTGAGAACTTGGACACCGTTGAGGCGGATATACGCGCGGAGCTTACGCGCGAATACCGAGGCCTTGCCGGTGTTGCACCAGTTTTGGGTCATATGCTGGTCAATTCGGGCAATGCGCTTGTGAGCGACGCCATTGTCGCGCGCGTGCGCGGCATGCTGAACAACCTTGCTTATCAATTGATCTCTCGATTGCCTAACGACGCGCCGTCGGCAGAGGCGGTCCAGGAAGATGCATTCGATCAACTTGCGGATCAGCTGGCCCAAGATGCAGCCATACTCACTTATCTTCACGCCTCGGCCAACGAGTCGGTCATTTCAGAGCGCCTGGAATTGAGGGCGTCAGTTGACCCTGTCTTGACGCCCCTTTGGCAAGAGCTAGTGGCGTCGGAAGATGTCCCGACCGGTGAAACTGCAATGCAGGCGTTGGCCTCTCAGTCTCGTTTCCTGCAGACGCAACGCCGCATGCAACATCCTTTGGAAGAGCTGCCTGCCGAGATTCTGGAACGAGTGCTAAGGATTTGGGTTCGTGGCACTTCAGTCGACAACGAGCCCGAAGTTTCGGCGGCGATGAGGGCGATCAAGCTGGACTACGATGAGGCTGAAACGCGGATAGGACTCATTTCGAGACTGGTTGGCGCGATGCGGTCCGGTGTTATTGCCGCGCTCGAGATCGAGCATGCCGGGTTGGCCCTTTTCGTGACAGCTCTAGCTCAGGCTTCAGGCCAAACCCGCGAACTGGCTGTGCTAGCATGCCATCAGGATCAGGCGATGCGCTTGGCGATAAGCCTTAGGGCGGCGGGTCTAGATGCCACAGCGGTTGAGCGGCAATTGCTCATCTTTGAACCGACCCGTGGTTTCTTCGACGATGTAATTGCCATATCCACCGAGCAAGCGCGCGAACTGCTAATCGCGTCGCGGATCGAGAATTCCAGCACTGGGATAGGCGAGCGCCTGGTCTGATGGAACGTCAGACAAGCCTTTTGGCCGCGCGCGGCCTGACCGATGAGCGTGATCGCTTGTTGTCGGCTGACGAACCCTTGGCCGAACTGCACGCCCGCTGTGGCGGCACTCTGCCTGGGGTGCTAGCTGTTCCCGAGCTTCTGGACTTGGTCCAGCAGGCCCGCCGCATGGAACTGAAAATTGCTCGTGACTTCAGCGCTTATGATGGCGTTGATCAGGTGTCGGGTTATGCACGCATACGCCCACTTGATGGCGAGGAAGGGCCGGGGTGCGAAATCCTTGTCGAGAATTGGCAAACCTACAGCGCACCCGAGACGAGTACACGCGCAACGGCCGAAAAGCTGGACGCCATTGATCGAGCTTGCGCCGAGGTCGTGGTGCGCCTCGACGATCAGCAACGCGTTCAACTGCTTCAAGCGTCAGGCGCCGACACATCTGATTTGCAGGAACTCGTGGCCAAGAAACCAAACAGCCTTTGGACGGACTACATCGAGGTTCAGGGTATTGCGCACCAACAACCGATGCACTGGCGATTGCTCGATGGTTCACCAGCCAGGATTCCTGGATCTGAGCGGAGCTGGCGTGTGCGCATTCTTCCGTTGGGCAGTAGCAAGGCGGGAGTGGCTCCGCGCGGTTTTGAGCTCTTGCTGATTGCCGAGAGGGCTTTGGGCGACGCGCAATTTGGCAGTGAGAGCGGTAGAGAGAAGGCTGGTCATGCTAAACTTATTGGGAGCGCTCTTACGCCGGTCTTGCGCGAACCCATTGCTCGCGTCGTGAACAACGCGGAAGCTATCCGGGGACGGTTGGCTGGTCCGCTTCGCCAGGAATACAGTGATTACGCCGGCAATATTTCGGCAGCGGCGCAGCATCTGAGCGGATTGCTGGACGACTTGGCCGAGCTTGAAATTGTCGAGGCACCAGAGTTCACCCCTGCACGTGAACGCGTTGATCTTGGCGACTTGGCTCGCCGCGCCGCAGGTATTTTGGGGGTACGAGCAAGGAGCAAGAACATTGAACTGGCGTTGCCCATTCGCTCGGATGCCCCTGTCGCGATGGGGGAAAGCAGGCGCGTTCTTCAAATCCTGATCAATCTCATTGGCAACGCGATCAACTACTCCCCGGAGAACACGGTCGTTACGATCGCCGTCGAAACGCATCCGCCAACGGGCAAGGTGCGCGTGACAGTTTTGGATGACGGCCCCGGCATTGATGAGGAGCAAGCAGCTAGGGTCTTCAATAAATTCGAGCGCCTTGGGCGGGAGAATGATGGCGGTTCGGGACTCGGCCTCTACATTTCTTCGAGGCTCGCTGAAGCGATGGGGGGCGCTCTCACAGTTGCAAATCCTGGTGAACAAGGCGCCTTGTTTGAACTATCCTTGCCGGGATGGGCAGCCGAGGCGGCCTAAGTCCTTGGGCCCATCCGGCCAGAAACAACTAGAAGCACTAACCCAAGACCAGCCATAACCGCGCCGTAAAGACCCCATTCTCGCTGAGCGAGCATGAAGCTTTGGGGCGGCCACATGAGGATCCCGAGCCCCTGCAGCGCCCATAAGGTCCCTAAAACCAGGAAGGCCATGCCGATGATGCGCGCAAACAGCTTCATCGATCATGGCCTTTTAAATTGGGGGTCCTTTGCGCTCTTAGCGTTGGTTCAAAGGCACGTAATCGCGCTGGGTCGGGCCAGTGTAAAGCTGACGCGGACGGCCGATTACTTGGCCAGGATCGGCGATCATTTCATTGTATTGCGCGACCCATCCGACAGTGCGAGCCAGGGCGAAGAGCGCTGTGAACATCGTTGTCGGGAAGCCGATCGCTGACAGGATGATGCCTGAATAGAAGTCGACATTCGGGAACAGTTTTTTCTCCTTGAAGTAATCGTCGTTGAGCGCGATTTCCTCAAGTTGGAGAGCGGTTTCGAAGACCGGATCCTTGACCTTCAGCGCGTCGAACACTTCGCGCACGGTTGATTGCATCACGGTCGCGCGCGGATCGTAGTTTTTGTACACGCGGTGGCCGAAGCCCATCAGACGGAACGGATCGTTCTTGTCCTTCGCGCGCTCAATGTAGTGCGGAATTTTGTCGGGTGTGCCGATTTCGCGGAGCATGTTGAGAGCCGCTTCATTGGCACCGCCATGCGCGGGTCCCCATAGGCAGGCGATGCCGGCGGCGATGCAGGCAAAGGGGTTTGCGCCCGAGGAGCCGGCCAAACGGACCGTCGAGGTCGAGGCGTTCTGCTCGTGGTCGGCGTGAAGAATGAAGATGCGATCCATCGCTTTTTCAACGGCCGGGATCACTTCGTATTCCTCAGCGGGAACGCCGAAGGTCATACGAAGAAAGTTGCCGGTGTAGCTGAGGTTGTTGTCCGGCTGCATGAATGGCTGACCCACCGCGTATTTGTACGCCATGGCTGCAATAGTGGGCATCTTGGCGATCAAGCGGTGCGAGCTGATCTTGCGGTGCTCTGGGTCGGAAATGTCGGTGCTGTCGTGATAGAACGCCGAAAGCGCGCCTACGACACCACACATGATTGCCATTGGGTGCGCGTCACGACGGAAGCCAGTGTAGAACGTCCGCAGCTGCTCGTGGAGCATTGTGTGACGGGTGATCGTGTAGACGAAGTCGTCATGCTCTTCCTGGCTCGGCAGTTCCCCATTGAGCAAGAGATAGGCGACTTCCATGAAGCTGGAATGCTCGGCCAACTGACCAATCGGGTATCCGCGGTGCAGCAGAATGCCTTCGTTGCCATCGATATAGGTGAGCGCGCTCTCGCAGCTCGCGGTCGACTTGTAACCTGGGTCAAACGTGAACGCGCCGGTCGAACCGTACAGCTTGCGAATATCGACAACATCCGGGCCGGTGCTTCCGGAAAAGACGGGGAACTCGTGGGTCTTGCCATCAAATTCGAGCGTCGCGTGCTTGTCTGCCAAAGTGTGTCTCCTGTCCTATCCCTAAGTGCCCTTCGCCAAGGGGAGCTCTTACGCCGATTGCGCGTCGAGCCGTGCGAGGGCCTCGTCCCGGCCTAGCAAGACCAAAACGTCGAAAATTCCGGGCGATGTCGTCGTCCCAGTCAATGCAGCGCGCATTGGTTGCGCGAACTTGCCGAGGCCCAATCCCTGTGCCTCTGCCAGCGCTTTCGTAGTGGCTTCGAGAGCCTCAATTGTCCAGTCATTTTCCTTCGCAAGTGCAGCAGAAACTTGGCTCAATCGAGTTCGACCATCGTCATCGAGCAACTTTGCCGCTTTCTCTGTCATTTCTAAGGGTCGATCAGCGAAGAGAAATGCCGATGTTTCAGCCAGTTCGTTCAGGTTCTTAGCGCGCGGTTTCAAGACTGGCATCGCCTTGAGCAACAAGCCCGTATCGGCCTCTGTGTCCAAGCGAGGGAGAACTTGTTCGACCAATGTCTGATCGTCGACCTCGCGAATATAGTGCCCGTTTAGGTTTTCGAGCTTCTTTATATCAAAGCGCGACGGGCTTTTCCCGACACCGGACAGGTCGAAGAGTTCAATCGCCTCGGCGCGGGTGATTTCTTCACGATCGCCATGGCCCCAGCCCAAACGGAGAAGATAATTGAAAAGCGCATCGGACAAGATGCCCATCTCGTCCCGGTAGGCTTCAACCCCCAATGCGCCGTGCCGCTTGGAAAGCTTAGCGCCGTCTTGCCCGTGGATCAGCGGGATATGCGCGTAGATTGGATCGGACCAATTGCCTTCGATCTCGTCCATCGCTCGATAGATGGGAAGCTGGCGAAAGGCGTTGTTCAGATGGTCATCGCCGCGGATGACGTGGGTTACACCCATATCGTGGTCATCCACCACCACGGCGAGCATGTAGGTCGGCGTTCCGTCCGCGCGTAAAATGATGTAGTCGTCGATCTCGGCGTTGTTGACGCAGACTTCGCCCTGAACTTCGTCCTGAATGGTGGTCTCGCCATCCAACGGCGTCTTTAAGCGCACCGCGTAAGGCGAGCCATCTGGAGCTTCCGACGGATCGCGATCACGCCACCGGCCATCGTAACGCATAGGTTGCTTGTTCGCGCGTTGCTGCGCGCGCATGTCTTCCAGTTCTTCGGGCGTGGCAAAGCACTTATACGCATGGCCAGCCTCAAGGAGTTTTTGGGCGACTTCGGCGTGCCGATCGGCGCGTTGTGATTGGAAGGTTGGCGCCTCGTCGTAGTCAAGCCCGAGCCAGTCAAGCCCATCCAAAATAGCATCGATCGCATCTTGCGTTGAGCGCTTCTTGTCGGTGTCTTCGATCCGGAGCAGCGCCTTTCCGCCATGGTGCCGGGCGTAGAGCCAATTGAACAGAGCTGTCCGAGCGCCGCCGATATGGAGAAAGCCGGTCGGCGATGGGGCAAATCGGGTAACGACTTCGCTTGCCATAAAGCTGTGTTTCCTATTCAATTGCGTGGCCAGATAACACCGCACCCAACACCGGGGAGGCAAT
>JBCBMN010000142.1:0-7337 GCA_039822745.1 Pseudomonadota bacterium
GGCCTCACCCGGTGCCAGTTCGACTTCGCCGGAGTTGAGTTGCGCCGCGACTTGCAGAACCGCGCGCCCATCGCTGTTACCCGGCTGATCACAATCGACACGGGTTTCATAATCTCCGCTCCATGCGAGATGGGCGCCCAGAACTGCACCACTTTGCGGATCGTCAAGTATCAGCCAGTTGCCGCCAAAACCGGGCTTGCCATGCGACGAGGTCTGCACAATGCCGCCGGGCGCGAGCGGTTCGCGATAGTCCTGCATTTCATGGGTCCAGCGCCCTGAATAGCGTGTCACATGGCTAAACCGCATTGGGATAGGCAGGGTGATTGCGGCCGCATGGGCGATACGAACCGGGCCCTTTCCAAAATTGCTGACGCGGGAATGGACTGTGATTGCATCGCTGGCGCCAAGCGACCAGTTTTGTTCAAACTGGATGGACGATGCCGCGTCCGAATATCGGATGAGAAGGTCGCGTTTGCCCGTTTGCCAATCCGCAACTCTCAAATCTGTGGGCAGCGGCTCGAATGTGCCGCCTTGCAAAGACCAGGCCTCCAAGGCTGGTCTGCCCATCCAGCCGTCCTTGCGCTGTGGCAGCAGGCCCGGCACTGGCGGGGTGTCTGGCTGGCTTTCGTGCGGTGCGCGTGCTTGCGAGGTTGCCAGCGCTGCGAGGGCTTCGCCTTGCGGTAGCAATTCGCCGAGATAGATCAGGTCTGCCGCGCCGTTGGTCTCCAACTTGAAAACAAGCGAAACTGCACCGCCATCCAGCCGGACATAGTTGCCTGTCGCTGTCAAACTGGCGTCCTCCCGTCATTTGCGCCGTTGAAGAGCGCCCCATGCGCTCTTGCTAGGCACAAGGCAATCGTCTCTAACCGGGCTAATTCTTACTGGACTAGCCAAAATGCTCGCAAACCTTCCCACCAGTAATGCGATCCAGATTGCCGTAGCGATCGGGCTGACTGCAGCTGTCGGTCTTGCCACGTGGCTAACCATCCGACGGGCAAAGCATGATGGGTCCAAGAAAGACGTGTTTCTGGCAGGAGGCGGACTGAACTGGGTGTTCGTCGCCGGGGCCATCACGCTTACAAATCTCTCGACAGATCAGCTTGTCGGTATGAACGGCAACCAGATGGCGCTGCTTGCCTGGTGGGAGATTTGCGGCTTTGTCGGCCTGCTGATCCTGGCCTTTGTGTTTGTGCCGATCTACTATAGCAACAATTGCACCACCGTCACTGAGCTGCTCGAAAAGCGCTATGGCGGGCGCTCGATCCGGACGCTGATTTCGGCGCTGTTCCTGTTTGGCAATACCCTGATCTACCTTCCCGCAGTGCTCTATTCTGGCGGGACATTCATGCAGGCTTTGTTCGGTGAACAGGTGCCTGTGCTGTTCTTTGCTGCCATCCTTGCGGCGATCGCATCGGCGTATACCATCTTTGGCGGCCTTCGCGCAGTGGCCGTGATGGACACCTATTCAGGCGTCGGCATTCTGGGGCTGGCGCTGCTCATCGTGTTCCTGGCGCTGGCAGCGGTGAATTTCGATTTGTCCGATGTTCCAGCTGAGCGTCTGACCATGATTGGCGGCAAAGACAGCCCGATCCCTTTCCATACGCTGTTTACCGGCATGATCTTTATCCAGATATTCTATTGGTCAACCAATCAGAATCTCACGCAGCGCGCCATGGCTGCACCTTCGATCCGCGAGGCGCAAAAGGGGGTAATGGCAGCCGCCTTCATCCGTATCTTGATCGTCCCGCCGATTGTCGTGATCCCCGGCATTGTGGCTTACAAGCTGTTCGGAGATGTCGGTGATGCAGCCTATGGCCAGCTTATCGCAACAGTCCTGCCGCCATGGCTTTCGGGTGCGTTCGCAGCGATGGTTGCCGCTGCGGTCATCACGACCTTCAGCGCCGTGCTCAACTCCTCTGTGGCGCTCTATTCGGTTGATTTTCACGAGCAGTTTGTTGGCGAGGTTAAGGATCACTGGAAACTTGCCGCCGCTGTTTCTGTGCTGCTGACGATCAGTTCGATCCTGTTGGTCACCGTCTATATCGATGCTGCCAGCGCTGACCCGGAAGATTTCAGCATCATCAATCTGCTGCAACAGTTGAATGGCCTGTTGTCGATGCCGATCCTGTCCGCGTTTGTCGCCGGGCTGCTTTTCCGCAATGTCGCCGCGCCAGCAGCGATTGCCGGTGTCATCTGGGGCGTGGCGTTATATGGAGTATACACATTCGTGTGGCAGCCGGCCGGGATGGTGACGACGCATTACATCGACTTTATGGTGGTAACCTTGGTGACCAGCGTGCTCGCTGCGTTGAGCGTCAACCGCGCCATGGGCAATCGTGCCGAGTTAGTCTTTGCGCGGCCCAAAAACGCTGAGGGCGTTGACTGATGACGCTGGATCTCACGCAGCCGCACCGGCGCTGGAATGCCCTCGCACAAAAGTGGGTGCAGGTATCGCCGCATCGGCTGGATCGGCCGTGGCAGGGTGAGGAAAGCGAGCCCGAAGAGCCCGCGCCGTCCTATGATCCGGCGTGCTACCTTTGTCCGGGTAACTCGCGCAAAGGGGGGGCGGTCAATCCGGATTACAAGGGCGTTTATGTCTTTGAAAACGATTTCCCCGCGCTTACGCAAGGGACAATTGCGCAATCAGGCGACGAGCTTTTACGCGCCGAAGCGACGAGCGGTATGTGCCGCGTCATCTGCTTCTCTCCCGATCATTCAAAGACGCTCCCTCTGCTTGATGCCAGCGAAATTCGAGGCGTGGTCGATGTCTGGGCCGAGCAGACGCGCGAGCTTGGCCAAAATCATACCAACGTCCAGATCTTTGAGAACAAGGGCGCGATGATGGGGTGCTCCAACCCGCATCCGCATGGGCAGGTCTGGGCAACCGCTCATGTCCCCAACGAATTGGCAGATGCAGACCGATCGCAGGCGGACTATCTTGAAGCCAATGGTCGGCTGATGCTGCTTGATCTAGCCGAGCGTGAGGTGAGTGAAGGAGATCGGGTTGTCGAGGCCAATGCGCATTGGCTGGCGATTGTCCCTTTCTGGGCCGCCTGGCCGTTTGAGACCCTTGTGCTCCCACGTTTTGAAGCATCCCGTCTGACAGATCTTAACGAGGCCGAGCGCAATGATCTGGCGTCGCTCTTCAAGGCGTTGGCCACGCGCTATGACAATCTGTTTAAGACCAGCTTTCCCTATTCGATGGGCTGGCATCAGGCGCCGTTTGTGAAGGATGATAACGGTCTTACCGACGCGCCGCATTTCCAGCTTCACGCCCATTTTTACCCACCGCTCTTGCGCTCTGCTTCGGTGCGAAAATTCATGGTTGGCTATGAAATGCTCGCCGAGCCGCAGCGGGATCTGACACCAGAGCGAGCTGCTGACATGTTGCGCGCGGTGAGCCCGACAGACCACTATCTCTCCAAAAAGGCAGTGGTGGCATGAACCGGCGCGACCGCCTGATTGCCCGCGCGCGCCAGGGCTATCGCCTCGCTTTTGGGCAGCAGGGGCCAGAACCGCGCCGCTTCTTCGCGGCACCCGGCAGGGTCAATCTGATTGGCGAGCATGTCGACTATAATGACGGCTTAGTCCTGCCCTGCGCGATCAACCGCGAGACGGTCGTGGCGATTTCATCCGGCCCCGAAGTGGGAGGGCAGGGCTTCGTCGAAGTCGTCGCAATCGACATGGGACAGGCGCGCGAAAAGATACCGCTCAACGAGCCGATCAAGCGTAGTGAGAATAATTGGCAGAACCTTGTGCGTGGAGCGGTCGCCTTCTTGCAGCAGCGAGGCCACGAGGTTGTACCTGCGAGGCTTTCGATTGCAGGCGATATTCCTATCGGAGCAGGGCTGTCCTCATCTGCGTCATTTACCGTTGCGGTCACGCTTGCGCTGGCTCAGCTGAGCCGCATTCCCCTCTCGCCAGAGACATTGGCGCGCATTGCGAGGGACGCGGAGGCAGAATTCCTTGGCACGGAATGCGGGATCATGGATCAGATGGCGTCAGCGGCGGCGACGATTGGATCGGCGCTGTTGGTCGACTGCCGCAGCCTTCAGCATATGCCCATTCCGGTCGACATGGACCTTGCCGTGGTGATTGCGGATTCCGGAATTCGCCGACAATTGGCCAAAAGCGCGTTTAATGAGCGACGGCGCGAATGCGAGGCTGCCGCACGGCATTACTCAGTGGCATCATTGCGCGATCTTTCTCCAGAGGCATTGGAGGCCGGGCGAGAGGGGCTTGATCCCAAGCTGTTCAAACGCGCACGCCACGTGGTCAGCGAGATCGCCAGAGTCGAACCAACGGCTGTCGCATTGGCAAAGGGCAACACAGCCGCTCTCGCTCAGGTTATGCGGGCAAGCCACGTTTCGCTGCGCGATGACTTCGAGGTCACCGTCCCGCAGGTGGATAGTCTGGTAGATACAATCAGCGCAGCCCTCGCCAAAGAGGATGGCCCGCTGGGCGGCGTGCGCATGACCGGCGCAGGCTTTGGCGGCTGCGTGGTGGCCGTTGTCCGCAAATCTGCGGTTGATCTGGTCATGAATGCCGTGGAGCGAACCTATAACGCTTCAGCAGACATACCTGCCAGCGCGGACGTCTATAGCATGGTTGGCGGTGCGCGAGAGATCACACCTCGCTGAACCAGAGTAGGCGCCGGGCCCCATAGGGCATTTACACATATAAAAATATCTTTATATGCTCCCGGTCAGCATGCCGACAGCACCTGCCTCTTCTGTCCCTATCGACACCTTGTTCAAGGCCCTGGCTGATCCGACGCGCCTGCGCATTGCTCGGTTGTTGGCGACTATGGAGCTCGCGGTTGGCGAACTGGCGCAGGTGCTGGGGCAAAGCCAGCCGCGTGTTTCGCGCCATGTCAGCATTCTTTGCGATGCAGGCCTTGCCAAACGTCGCCGCGAAGGCAGCTGGGTATTCTTGCGCGGCACGGGTGGGCTGGATGAAGCGAACGCAATGATCGCTGCGTTTGACCGGGTGCTTGCGATTGCCGAGGCTGAGGACCCTGCTTTCGCAAAGGCGTGCGACGATGATCGGCGCAAGCTGGCGGCGATCCGCAATTCGCGTGAGGACGCCGCTAGCCAGTACTTCGCGCGTCATGCCGGTGAGTGGGATGATCTGCGCGCATTGCACAGCCCGGATGGTGAGGTGGAACAAAAGCTTGCCGAGGCGCTTGCGGACCATGATCTGGGCGCCTTGCTTGATATCGGCACAGGGACAGGGCGGATGGCGGAGCTCTTTGCTGGCGATGCTGCCCGGATTGTCGCGCTGGACAAGAGTCTTGAGATGCTTCGCGTGGCACGGGCCAAGCTGCAGCATTTCCCCGCAGCGCAAGTTGATCTGGTGCAAGGCGATTTTGCCAACCTGCCATTCGACGCAGCGACATTTGACACCGTGCTGCTTCATCAGGTGCTGCATTTTGCGCCCGATCCCGAACAGGCTTTGCTAGAAGCCGCGCGTGTGACCCGTCCACAAGGCTGCATCGCCATCGTCGACTTTGCCGCGCATGATCGCGAGGAATTGCGCAGCCGGCACCAGCATTTGCGGCTTGGCTTTTCCGACCGGCAGATGGCCAACCTGCTGCGCCGCTCAGGCTTCAGCGCCAGCGAGCCAATCGCGCTTGAGGGTGGTGAACTCGTCGTGAAAATCTGGATCGGTCAGCGCAAGCCTGCATTGTCGTCTCAGACCGAGACCAATTCACCCCCTCCTACCGCTCAAAAGGCGATTTCATGAACCCGACCTTCGAGGAATTGCGCGAACACCGCACTGCGCTTGATACGCCGCTCTTTTCTGGGCTCCCCGGCGATATTGACGTCAGCTTTGAATTTTTCCCACCCAAAAGCGAGAAAATGGAAGCGCAGTTGTGGAACGCCGTGGTTGAGCTTGCGCCGCTTGAGCCGAGCTTTGTCTCGGTCACTTATGGTGCAGGCGGCTCGACGCGCGAGCGCACGCATGCGACCGTCGCTCGCATCATTTCCGAAGCCAAACTGCCTGCCGCTGCGCACTTGACCTGTGTCGGCGCAAGCAAGGCCGAAATTCGTCAGGTTGCCGAGCATTACTGGGAAGCCGGTGTGCGGCACATCGTGGCCCTGCGCGGTGACGCGGGTGTGCCGGGCGCGCCCTTCACGCCGCATCCCGATGGCTATGCAGGCGCGGCGGAACTGGTCGCAGGGCTCAAGGAAATCGGTGACTTCGAAATTTCGGTTGCTGCTTATCCCGAAACGCATCCCGACGCCGATTGCGCCCAAGCTGACATCGATCATTTGAAGCGCAAACTTGATGCAGGCGCGACCCGCGCGATCAGCCAGTTCTTCTTCTCCGCAGACACATTCTTCCGGTTCCGTGACAAGCTTGCCGCGACCGGGATTGAGCAAAAGGTCCTGCCGGGCATTCTTCCGGTGACCAATGTCGCACAGGCCAGAAAGTTTGCAGGCGCATGCGGCGCGGACATTCCGGCATGGATGGACGGCCTTTTTGAAGGCCTGGACGAAAAACCCGCCGCGCGTCAGCTCGTTGCGGCAACCGTGGCCGCTGAACTGTGCCGCCGCCTTTATGCAGGCGGAGAGCGGGACTTCCATTTCTACACGCTCAACCGGCCCGATCTTGCTTATGCGATCTGCCACATGTTGGGGAAACGCCCCGTTGCGCCGGTGGCAATCGAAGAGGCTGCCGCATGAGCCTAAACCCTGCGTTTCAGCCCTCCGCCGCTCGCGCTGCCCTTCAGGCCGCTGCCGCTGAGCGCGTGCTCATTTTTGACGGTGCCTTCGGGACGCAGATCCAGAACCGCAAGCTGACCGAAGAGGATTATGCGGGCGACCTGGCTCTGAACGCCGATCAGAAGGGCAATAATGACATCCTCGCGCTGACCCGGCCCGATGTGATCCGAGACATTACGCGCAGCTATTTCGACGCGGGATCGGACGTGGTTTCAACCAACACCTTCTCTGCCAACCGCATCAGTCAGGCAGACTATGCTGCGGAAAAGACCGTGGCCGACATCAATATCGCCAGCGGCAGGATCGCGCGCGAATTGGCGGATGAGTATGAGGCCAAGGATGGGCGTCCGCGCTTTGTCGCCGGAGCCATAGGCCCGACCAACAAGACCCTCTCGCTCAGCCCGGATGTCGAAGACCCCGGTTTTCGCGAGATTGATTTTGATGAACTGGTCGCGGTGTACAAGGAACAGGCTGCGGCACTGGTCGAAGGCGGGGTGGACTTCATCCTGATCGAGACGGTGTTCGACACGCTCAACGCCAAGGCAGGCGTCATGGCGGTCAAGCAACTGGAGCAAGAGCTCAGCCGCGAGGTTCCGGTGATGATCTCGA
>JBCBMN010000143.1:0-7195 GCA_039822745.1 Pseudomonadota bacterium
AACGCGGTCGCCTTCCCGGTGTTCGAAGCGCTCACCGGCCCGGTGCGCACCATCGACAAGTTCGGTTCGGACATCGAGACCGCGACGATCTTTTCGCCCTTGATCACTTCCGGCAATATGCGCGCTTTCATCTCGTCCGAGCCGAACTTGTCGATGGTGCGCACCGGGCCGGTGAGCGCTTCGAACACCGGGAAGGCGACCGCGTTCGAGACCTGCGCGAACTCTTCGAGCACCAGCAAGGCTTCGAGATGGCCCAGGCCCAGACCGCCATATTCCTCAGGCAGATTGACGCCAAGAAAGCCCATTTCGCCATAGGCTTTGAGCATGTCGTGCGGGACCGGATAGTCCTTTGCCTCCATGTCGCGGGCAAGCGCGGGCAGCTCTGCGCGGGCAAATTTGCGGGCGGTTTCCTGCAGCTCGCGCTGCTCATCGGTCAGTTGAAAGTGCATGGTGGCCTAGATACAGCCGCAGGCGATGAAGTCACGTCCCCAAGCCTGTCAGCGCTCATGAAGACCCTTGGCGCCATCCTTGCCGGAGGCAGCGCGCGTCGGTTCGGCAGCGACAAGGCGCATGCGTTGAAAGACGGAAAGCAGCTGCTCGACTGGGTGGCTGATTCGATGACGGCGCAATGCAATGGTGTCGTGGTGTGCGGCCGGGAAGAAGCCGGATTTGCCTGCCTGCCTGACCGTCCTCAAGCGGGGATTGGGCCGCTGGGCGGGCTGCTTGCCGCACTCGAACATGCCGGGGCTGAAGGTTATACGCATGTCCTAAGCGCTGGGGTGGACGTGCCCAACCTCCCGGATGATCTTGTTGCACGGCTCGCAGGCGAAGGTGCAGCGATCATTGAAAGCCAGCCGGTTGTGGGATTGTGGCCAGCTTCTCTCGCCACCGAGCTTCGCGCCTTCCTCGCGCAGGATCGCCGCGCGCTTTACGGTTTTGCCGAATACGTATGCGCCAGGCGCATCACGCTCGATCACACGCTGATGAATGTGAACCACCCCGAAGACTTGAGTGGTTAGGGCAGCGCGGGTTCCCACAGCTGGATCGGATTGCCTTCCGGATCGGCAAGCGTTGCAAACCGGCCATTGGGATAGGTCTTCGGATCAACTTCAACCGCCACACCATCTGCCTTCAATTGCGCAGCAAAGGCATCGAGATCAGCTACGCGCAGATTGAGCATCCACGACTTGCCTTCGGGGATCATGCCAGCAGAATCGGGCATGGGTGAGAAGATCGTCGGACCTTCCTCCTGTACCCAAGGCTTGTCCTCATAGCTCGTGGGAACCGGATTGATGCCCAGATGCTTGTGATACCATTGTGAGAGCGCGGCAGGGTCCTGTGCGCGGACGAACAGACCGCCAATTCCCAATGCTTTTTGACGTGCCATAGAGGTGCCTCCTTCTTCAGGAGCTGCCTCATCCTGCGCCAGCAAAGGTGCCGGCAGAAATCCTGCCGCGACTGCCACAAGCATTGTCAAAGTCATCTGCCGCATGGATTCGTCTCCCTGAACGGAAAGATACATCAAACCCGCAGATGAGCCAAAGCCCAATGCGCCTCACTGCATAGAGAACGGCAATAAGGAAAACCCGTCCTCAAGCAGGGAAGCGACAGGACAGCGCACTACTCGTCTGACAAGGAGCACTTCGAACTCACCAGAATTCGCAAGGCCAAGAGGCCGCCCGGAGGTGCCCCGAAGGCGAAGATTCGCCGGAGGGAGTAGCACCGAGGAGAGGAAAACAGCGTGCGGGTGGCGGGACTCGAACCCGCACGAGCAAAGCTCAGGGGATTTTAAGTCCCCGGCGTCTACCATTCCGCCACACCCGCTTGGTGCCTTCGATAGCCACGGCAAGTGCTCACGACAACTCGCCAGTATCGCGCGCTCCCAATACCGCTCCCCTTGCCAGTTTGGCTCAGGCACTCCATTTGCACCGCCGAAGCGTAAGATTTAAAGGGTGGCATCATGGCAGGCGAAAGCGCGGGCGAGATCCTCGAGACAATCCAGCCGGCCATTACCTTGCTCGGCCTTGGCATTGGCTCTGCTCTGTTGAGCCGGGCTTGCAGGCTGAACCCGATCGTCGGCTATCTTGTGCTGGGACTGGGCCTTTCCGTGCTGGGGTTCAAACAGGACTTTAGCGGGCCAGTCGTCGCCACCATGGCCGAAGCGGGCGTGATGTTCCTGTTATTCAATCTTGGCCTGCACTTCTCGCTCGGGCGAATCTGGGCCGAGAAAGGCAACATTTTCGGGTTTGGCAGCTTGCAGATGCTTGTCGCGGGTGGTGCCTTCACCCTGCTCTTTCTCGCCATCGGACTGCCCACGGCCTTTGCAATAATTGGCGGCTTTGCGATGGGCCTTTCATCAACCGCCGTTGTGATTGGACTGGTGCGCGAAAGGCACCAGGAAGACTGCCCTGTTGGCCGCGCTGCTCAATCGATCCTGATCTTTCAGGATATCGCTGCGATCCTCTTGCTGGTGGCGGCTGGCGCGCTGGCAGAAGGCGGAGCGATTGCGCCTGCACTGGGCATAGCGGGCTTGAAGGCGCTGGCCGCATTCGCCGTTGCGGTGTTGTTTGCGCGTTATCTCACCGGCGCGATCTTCCGCCTGATCGCGCAGGCCGGCAGCAGCGAGGTATACACCGCGACCGCTCTTTTCATCGCGCTGGCAGCGGGCTGGGCGACGGGAATTGCTGGTTTGTCGCTCACCCTCGGCGCGTTTTTGGGCGGCATGGCGGTGGCCGATTCGCGCTATCGCATTATGGTCCAGACCGAAATTGACGCCTTTCGCGGGCTGTTCCTAAGCTTCTTTTTCATCTCGGTTGGGCTGAGCATTGATCCTGTCTTGTTGGCTGAGAACTGGCTGCTGGTGATCCTCGCCGCGGTTGCGCTGATTGTGCTGAAATGCGGCTTCAACGTGCTCGCCGGACTGGCCAATCGCTGGTCGGTTCCGGGCTCTATCCAACTGGGTTTCCTTTTGGGTCAGGGGAGCGAATTTGCGCTGGTCCTGTTCGCGCTTCCTGCGCTGGCCGGTTTGGTTGAACCGCGCCTTATCTCGATCCTCGTCACCGCCATCGCGATCAGCCTCGCTGTCACGCCGCTGGTTTCCAACATGGGTCGCAAGCTCGCCGGCAAATTGCGTCGCGGACCGCCTGATGAAAAGCTTGCCGGAGACAATGCGCCGGTCGTCATCATTGGCTTGGGAGAGACGGGCCGCGCGGTGGCCGATGCGCTCACCTATAGCGAGGTCGATTATGTCGGCCTTGAGAGCAGTTCAGCCGCCTTTGAGACCGCGCTCGCAGATGGATATCACGTGCTTCAGGCCAACCCGGCAGACCCGCGCAGCTGGGAGGCGCTGGGCATGGAGAAACGCGAAGTCCTGGTCATTGCGACCGGAAATGTCGAAATTTCCCGCGAACTTACGCCGTTGGTGGATGAGCGCCTGCCCGATGTCACGCGCATCCTCGCTGTACCCAGCGCCAACGAGATCGAAGAGTTCGACGCGCTCGGCATGGTCCCTGTTGACATGAGCACTTCGGGTGGCGCCGAAAAGATTATCGAGGCAGTGTTCGCAGCGCTCGGCAAACAGCGTCGCCTGCCTGTCCCGAACCTTGCCAAGGATGAAGAGCTCGCGCTCGA
The DNA here is from genome assembly GCA_039822745.1 of Pseudomonadota bacterium. Taxonomy (GTDB): domain Bacteria; phylum Pseudomonadota; class Alphaproteobacteria; order Sphingomonadales; family Sphingomonadaceae; genus Erythrobacter. The sequence continues at coordinate 3,631 of JBCBMN010000143.1, forward strand.
ATATGCTTAAGGCATCGCAGCGCTGAACGGCCTGTGCGGCCAGATTAGTCGCCGTTCAAACGCTCACGAATTTCCTTGCCCGCCTTGAAATAAGGCACGCGCTTGGACGGCACGCTGACCGCTTCGCCGGTGCGCGGATTGCGGCCTGTGCGGGCTTCGCGCTCGCGCGTTGAGAACGCCCCAAAGCCGCGAAGCTCAACCCGGCCTCCCTCAGCCAAACGCTTTGCAATTTCATCGAAGAAGATATCGACAACCTGCTCGATCTCCTCTGCGCGAAGCTCCGGATTGTCTTTGTGCAGTTCAGCAAGCAATTCGGATCTTATCATGTATCATCCCCGGTTTGGCAGCATGCACCTTCCCCTTGGCGCATGCAGCCCAGCTCAAACGCGAGGCCTTCTCTTGAGCGAGGCCCCCTTAGATTGTGTGCGCCCTGACCCGAAGAGCAGCATTATGAGGATGTTTTGCCAGAAGGATGCAAAATGAGCAAGCGACCGCGTACGATTGTACACGCGGCTCAGCAACTTAGGGAGTGAGTGGCGATCAGGTGCGCTCGAGCAGGTCTGCGGGTTCAAGCCCGAGCCGTGCCATACGGTTGCGAATTTCAGGCCATTCCTCGCTCAGAAACTCGGCCCGTTCGCGCGCGCGCAGAATATCGGCCGCGCCTTTGACGACATACATGCCGACACCACGCTGAACTTCGACGAGGCCATCATTCTGAAACTGCTGATAGGCTTTGGCCACGGTAAGGGGATTGGCCCCTTGCTCCGCCGCGAGCGCGCGCACCGATGGCAGCATGGCGCCTTCGGGATAAACGCCTTCGATGATAGCGGCGGCGATCTGATCGCGCAGCTTAAGATAGACAGGGCGGGCCTGGCTCTTGGAAGATTGGCTCATATTTTCAGTCCTCGATCAGGTGATGCAGTGCCATAATACAGCCACGCGCGTCAAGGCTGGTGGGTCCTGATGCGCCAAGTCGCCCCTGCGCAAAGGCCATTGGTTCGAGTGACAGTCCACCGCCAAAACGCACAAAAAGCGCAATTCAAACTGTAACAGAGGCTTCACAGACCAGATTTGCTCGTTAGGGTGCGATGGCATTCGGGGACGCGCAGTAACCGCGCACAGCTAATCTGGGATAATCGACACACTATGGCATCACAGGCTCTTCCGCATGGTGACAGCGCGGGCACGTTTCTTGGACATCCAAAAGGGTTGTTCGTCCTGTTCTTCGCAGAGATGTGGGAGCGCTTTTCCTATTACGGGATGCGGGCGCTTCTGATCTTCTACCTTACGAAGCACTGGCTGTTTGGAGATGGCGAAGCAGGGGTCATCTATGGTGCCTATACGGCTTTGGTCTACATCACTCCGGTTGTCGGCGGCTATCTCGCTGACAAATTTATCGGCCAACGAAAGGCTGTGCTATTTGGAGCTATACTCCTGACACTTGGCCACTTTTTCATGGCGTTTGAAGGTACACCGGGCGCCGGAAACACCGATAACCCGGTCATTTACGTCTTCTGGTTAGCGCTTGCGCTGATCATTGTCGGATCCGGCTTTCTGAAAGCCAATATCTCGGTGATTGTTGGGCAGCTCTACCCTCGGACCGACGTGCGCCGGGATGGCGCGTACACGATCTTCTACATGGGTATTAACATCGGTGCCTTCTTCGGTTCGATACTGTGCGGCGCAATTGGCGAATTGTACGGGTGGGCTTACGGATTTGGATTGGCAGGCTTTGGTATGTTGGCCGGTCTCGTCGTTTTCATTTGGGGCACCCCGATGCTCTTGGGCCGGGGCGAACCCGCGACCCCTCCCAGCAAGGCCAACGAGTATAGCGTGTACGGCTTTGGAATCGCGCTGGTCGGCCTCTGCTGGATAGCCATTCAATACCAGGACGCGGTTGGCGTGTTCCTTGGCACCTTTGGTGCGGCGCTGGTCTGCTACGTGATTGCGGTGGCAACATTCCAACTGCCGTATGGCAGCTTTGGCAAAGCGCCAAAACCAGCGCTTTGGTCGTTTGTTGGATTAAGTGCACTGCTCGTGAGTTCAATGTTCTTTCTTTCGGTTGGCGAAACCGATCCCGACACTGCGATGAGCGGAGGGCGTGGTCTGGGCGCCTTGATCGCAGCGATTACACAATTTGGCGGACCGCAATGGATGCTGCCCGCCTTGTTCGGTTTTAATGGAGTTGTGACCATCCTGATCATTGAGATGATCCGAAAGAGGGATCATTCGCGCGACCGGATTGTTGCAGCACTGTTCCTGATAATTGTCTCGATCATATTCTGGGCTCTGTTCGAACAGGCTGGATCTTCGCTCAACCTGTTTACCGACCGACATGTTGATCGAAACCTGTTGGGTTTTGAAGTGCCGGCTTCAACGTTCCAGTCGGTCAATGCAGGTTTCATCTTCTTGCTTGCACCGCTCTTCGCAGCCGCATGGACTGCAATGGGCCGCAAAGGCGTCGAGCCATCAGCGCCGATGAAGTTCGGTCTGGGCGTAGTTCAGGTTGGCCTTGGCTTCCTTGTTCTGGTCTGGGGTGCAAGCAGCGTGGGAGTGGAAGCAGCCACGCCTGTCATCTTCATCTTCCTCATTTACTTATTGCATACGACTGGAGAGCTTTGCCTTTCACCGGTTGGCCTTTCAGCAATGAACCGGCTTGCCCCAGCACAAATTGCATCGCTTATAATGGGAACTTGGTTCTTCGCATCGGCCACCGGCAACTTTGTCGCTGGCAAAATTGCCGAAGCTACGGGGGCCGAGGGTCTCGGTGACGAATCCGGAAAGCAAATTGTGCTTGAGGTCTATCAAACGGTGGGCATCTATGCAGTCATCATCGGTGTAATCGTCATGATCGTCAGCCCGCTGGTCAAAATGCTCATGCATCTCGACACGCTGACTGATGATAACGTGGACGACGATCTGCTGGGTCAGAGCGAAGTGGGTGAGCCTCAGGCTGCCGGTGTTCTCCCTGCTACCAAACCCGCCGAGTAATCTCGCGAAAGCAGATTCGGACACCTGAATCGTCCAACGAACTGGACACGCCCCCTTTTTCCAGCCTACCAAGTGCATGGCCGGAAAAAGGGGCGTTATCCGTGACTTACAAGAGACATTATATCATCGGGACCGGGGGCATGTTCCCCGCCCTTGGCAAAAAGCTTTCGCCACTGGCCGCGGCACTTGCGCTGGCAGCCTGTGCGACCACGGGGTCTGCTGATCTCGCCTCCGATGACTTCGAAGACGCTGAAGACGCTCCGCAATTCGCCGCCATGACGGAGGCCGAGGGGCCTTTCCCTTCTACCTATCGCCCCTATCCTGGAGTCGCGACAGCGCTTGTCGGAGCGACCGTGTTTGATGGCACAGGCGGCAAAATCGAAAATGGCACGGTCCTGTTCCGTGACAGCAAGGTTGTCGCGGTGGGCGATGCCTCGCTCTCGACCGAGGGGTACACGGTGATCGATGCGAGCGGGAAGTTCGTCACGCCCGGCATTATCGACATCCACTCTCACCTTGGCGACTATCCCTCCCCCGGCGTCGCCGCGCATTCGGACGGCAATGAAGCGACCAG
>JBCBMN010000144.1:0-7193 GCA_039822745.1 Pseudomonadota bacterium
AGCCGTCATCAACCAGATGACGGCTTCACCGAGCTCAAGGGCTGGGCTATTTATGGCCGCGGTTCCTCGGGAAATCGGCTGTTCAACGTGGCTAAGGACGAACAGATCGTTAGCGTTGCTCGGATCGAGGAGACCGAGGATACAGAGGCTCCCGAGGCTGAAGAGGCGGTCAAAGGCGAAGCAAGCGAGGCTTAGGGCAAGTTCTCGCCTGTATTGCGCTCCGCTCTAAGGGTCTGCACCACTCCGGTCGCTATCATAAATTGGGCCGCATAGTAGGTTGGCCAGATGAGTAATTCAGGAAGGGGTGCCAACCTGAAAGTGCCCATCCGGCTAAAGATCAGCCAATCGCTGATGATGAAAAGGATTGTCCCCAGCCCGACACGATATCGCGGAAAGCGGCTCAACCACGCTGCGCCCGCCATGGCTCCCAATGCGCAGGAATAGAGCGCAATTTCGAGAAGTTCGCTCAACAGATACGAAACGACAGGTGTCCCGATCATAAGAGCGATGGCGCATCCTATTTGGCTTCCAGTCGGTTGTGGCCTGACATTGCGCACATACAGTCCAATCGCGACAAGGTGCGATGCGAAGAAAACGACCCCGCCCACAATGAACTCGATCTCAAGCGCCATGTCCGCCGCCGCGCACAGGGCAAGCACCAGTGTCAGTATTGCCCCGTCAATTCCGGATGTGCGGCGCAGGGCATATACCGCCAGAAACCCGACCCCAGCGCCTTTTAGAAGAATCAACCAGACTTCCCCAATCGGGTTGTTCCACAAAAAGTAATAGGCGATCCCAGCGATGAGACTGGCGAGCAGCCACGGTCGATGCTCGATCAATGCACGCTTAGGCATGGTTTGATCCCTCCCCTCATGCCGCAAAACCCCAAACCCTTGTCAGCGGGCTATCACGCAATTACGTCACGCGCCATCATGCAACACGATGTTCACATTATTGGCGGCGGGCTCGCCGGTTCCGAAGCCGCTTGGCAACTCGCTCAGCGCGGGGTCAAAGTGCGCCTTTCTGAAATGCGTGGATCAGGAGAAATGACCCCAGCCCACCAGACCGATGGGCTGGCGGAGCTGGTGTGCTCCAATTCCTTCCGCTCGGATGACGACACCAAGAATGCGGTCGGCCTGCTCCACCATGAAATGCGCGCTCTGGACAGCATTGTGATGCGCGCAGGCGAAGTTGCTCGGGTGCCTGCGGGCAGCGCTATGGCCGTGGACCGCGATGTGTTCAGTGATGAAGTGCAAAAGGCGCTGGCACAGCATCCCAATATCGAGATTGTGCGCGAACGGGTGGATGCTCTGCCCGCCTCTGGCATGGCAATTGTTGCAACCGGCCCACTTACCGCGGCGAGCCTTGCTCAAAGCATCGTGCAAGCGACTGGCGAGGAACGCCTTGCCTTCTTCGATGCCATCGCCCCAATCGTCCACCGCGACAGCATCGACATGTCAAAATGCTGGATCCAGTCGCGCTGGAACAAGACGACCGAGGCTTCGAACGAAGATGGCGATTACATCAATTGCCCGATGACGAAGGAGCAGTATGTCGCATTCCACAAGGGCCTGATCGAAGGCGAGAAAGGCGAGTTCAAGGATTGGGAAAAGGATACGCCCTATTTTGACGGCTGCATGCCGATCGAGGTGATGGCCGAGCGCGGGGTCGAAACCCTGCGTTATGGACCGATGAAGGGCGTCGGACTCGATAATCCCTATGACACCACTGAAGAACATCCCCAAGGGCGCTGGCCCTATGCGGTGGTGCAGCTGCGCCAGGACAATAAGCTGGGGACGCTGTGGAACATGGTCGGCTTTCAGACCAAGCTCAAATATGGCGCGCAAGTGGAACTGTTCCGCACCATTCCAGGGCTTGAGAATGCCGAGTTTGCCCGGCTTGGCGGCTTGCACCGCAACACATTCCTGAATTCGCCTGAAGTGCTCGACCGTCAATTGCGCCTCAAAGCCGCACCGCACATCCGCTTTGCTGGGCAAGTGACGGGGTGCGAAGGTTACGTCGAAAGCGCAGCCATCGGGCTGGTTGCAGGAATGATGACGGCAAACGAGTTGGAGGGGAGCGATTGGCAGCCCCTTCCCGCATCGACCGCGCTGGGAGCTTTGCTCAGTCACATCACCGGCGATGCTGATGCGGCGAACTTTCAGCCGATGAACGTCAATTTCGGCCTCTTCCCGCCGCTTCAAGACGTAAAGAAAAAACAGCGTAAGGAAGCCTACACTTCGCGTGCGAAAGCTGACCTTGCTGAGTGGATCAAATCCGCGCGCGAGGCTGTCCCAGCCTGATCAAGGTGCCTGCTCAGCACTTGCAGGCGGGCTTTTTCTCTCTTGGTTTGGGTGCAGTCGTTGCGAACTCAACCGGTGTGAGCTTGTCATCACCATCGCTGTCCGCACCTTCAAAGCGCTTCACCGTTGTGACCGCCCACTCTTCGAAAGTCAGGAGGTTGTTGCCGTCAACATCAAGCTTGCGGAAAGCATCCGAGCGAGTGGAGAGCATTTCGGTCCGAGTGATGATACGGTCCCGATCTCTATCATAGCGAAAGAAACGCTTTTCCTCGCGGGTCAGCTCGCTGGCTTCAGGAGGGGCAGGACCTTCCAGATCAGCCGGATCAGCGATTGGCAATTGGTCCGGCGCGGGCGCTGCTTCGATCGGTTCGGGTGGCGGCGGGGCAAGTTCTTCGACCTGAGCGCGGCCTTGCCACCAGAATACGCCGACGCCTGCTAGAATCAGCCCAACGAATACTCCCAAGATAGTCTGTCGCATCGCTTTTGCCCCTTTCACGTGGGATCACGAGCAAAAACATAGCGGGTTTCAGCGTCCTAACAAGCCAGCGCGCATTGCCGTAAGCGCTGCTCCGCGTCCCTCCATGAGCGGCGCCCCGTCCGTCTTGAGCGCTCTGAGGGACAACGACCCTAAAACTGCGATCCCACGATATGGGTTTGGAAGCCGGCCCGGAGCGGGCAATTCACGCGCCAGTCCCAGCAGCATGTCTCGCTCACTCGCCTCGGCGATATGGCTGAGTGCATCAGCTAGCGCCCAGACTTGCCCCGCTTTCTGGACTTCCGCCTGAATGTTATCTTTTGCCTCTGCGAGAAGAGAAATTCCGGCCAACCCTGCTCCCCTACCCTTAGCGAACGCAATCGCAGCTTCCTTTGACAGCGGTGGTTCGCTCAGCATCTCTTCCCAAGCATCAACCAGCGCAACGAAAGGCTCTTCCGCGCCAGCCCAATGCGTTCCGATGGCATCGAGGACCTGATCCCCTGCCGGTCTATCGCTCACAGCCATGCCTAACGCATCGCGCCACCAAGCCAGCCTGATTTGCCCCAACATTGGCTCGGTTGTTGCAGAAACAATGCGAGCGAGACGCGCATCGAACTCAAGGAATATCCTTAACGCGTCCCTCATACTTGGAGGCGTGTAGGCGAGTGCCAGCATGGCCTCGTCAGGCAGAATTTCAGTTTGTTTGTTCGCCATCAAACCCGCCGATAGCCTTGGCTTGGCGGTTCTTGTCAAGCCGTTCCAAGTCATTCGGAGTACCTCTAGCACGCAGCCCACCGAAACTTGCGGTTAGGAGAGCTTTAACCACGTCCATTCGGATTGCGCTTACCAGCCATCGTCTATGCGATTGGCCCTGTAGTTTTGTGTTCCGCGCTATCTCGCTGCGGAATGGGGCAAGAGGACATTTTTGCATGAGCCAGCAAGAGCGTTTTGAGGGCGGTTTTCTCCGGGCACTTCTTAGAGATGCACGAGCAAACACGATCGCCATCGGTGCAGCCGCGCTTGTTCCTCTTCTCGCAATGGTGGGCGGCGCCGTTGATGCAAGCCGTTTCTACATGGCGGAAACCCGTCTCCAGGCCGCGTGCGACGCTGGCGCGCTGGCCGCTCGCCGAGCGATGGCGGATGACACATTTACCGCTGAACACCGGACGATCGGAGAAAACTTCTTCGACCAGAACTTTGAAAACGGCATGTTCGGTGTCAACAATCAATCCCGCGCCTATACGTCGGGCTCAGATGGCGAAGTAAACGGCACCGCAAGCGGTATTCTGCCGACAAGTCTGATGGGCATCTTCGGCTATGGAGAGTTCAACTTGTCAGTGGCTTGCACCGCTGACATCAACATCTCAAACACGGACGTTATGTTTGTCGTCGACGTCACCGGTTCGATGAACTGCGCGCCGGACAACCCCAACGGTGGTTCCTGCAGCAACAGCGAAGACGTCAACGCCAAGATGATCGGTCTGCGTGAGGCCGTCATGATCTTTTATGACACCGTCGAAGCCTCCACCTCGCCGCAGGCGCAAGTGCGGTATGGCATGATGCCCTACGCCTCCAACGTGAATGTGGGAAAGGCGATCGTCGCCGCTAACGCGAGCTGGATGGCCAACGACGCGGTCTTCCAGTCGCGCTGGGCCGAATATGAACAGGGCGAAGACTGGGTCGAGATTGGCCAGCAAACCACCGAAATCGATGACCGCACGGAAGAAGAGTACATTGGCGTTCTCTTCGACGTCGAAACCACGGGCGTGACCGAGGGCGAGTGTTATGACCTTATTCCTGAACCTTTTACTGATCAGGTTCAGACGGACTTGGGTACGCACCAGGGGCAGAACAGCCAGTACGTCGAGGGAAACCTCCGCTACACCGAATATGACGATGACAATGAGACGCTTTGGCGTGGTGCGCCGGGCTGGTATTATGATGGCAGCAGCGATTATTGCGTAACCGGCTGGTTCATTTATGAATACTACGCCGATGTGACCTTCGAAATAATTGAAGAGCTTCAGCCCGATGGTGCCATTACCTTCGCTCAGTGGATCTACGACGAACTCGACACCGCCAATCCTCCGGGTGGGTCGAACCCGGCCGGCAGCCCAGCGGGCTGGGCCAATGTCGATATCACAACGGCCTACAGCGGATCGTACAAAGTGACAGTGCCTCTGGGCTCAGATGGTGGCGACACCAACCTTACTTGGGACGGTTGCATCGAAGAGGCTGATACGGTTGCCACAACCAATTTCGACCCGATCCCTGCCGGTGCGCTCGACATGAACATCAATCTTGTGCCTTCGAACGAGGCGGAACGCTGGAAGCCAGTGATCAAGAATATCGCGTGGGAACGCCGTAACGGTGATGGCATCTCGGGTTCCACCAGCACCTCCACAAACGGCGGCAATCGAACCACATCAGCCGTGGCCGACGACGAACGCGTCAATGCTAATGGTGTGACGGTCAACCAGGCGCGCCCAAGTTACTCGTGCCCGAAGGCAGCCTTCCGTCTGACCGAAATCTCGCGCAGCGACCTGCAGTCATACGTGGACTCTTTGCAAGGCCGCAGCAACACCTATCACGATATCGGCATGCTGTGGGGTGCGCGTTTCATCTCACCCAATGGCATTTTCGCCGGCGATAACGCTTCAGCGCCGAACGGTGATGCCATTGCCCGCCATATCGTCTTTATGACCGATGGTATCCTCGCGCCAAACCGCGAAGTCTACGGCACCTATGGTGTTGAGTGGTGGTCGCGCCGGGTGAGCGGCAACGCGGACAACGGCACGCTCCAAGACGCACACGCTGAGCGTTTCCAGGCCGCGTGTCGCCTCGCCCGCCAGGAGAACATCTCTGTATGGGTGGTCGCCTTCGGAACGGAGCTGTCAGACAACCTTTCGGACTGCGCGACACCGGGCCGGGCTTTCGTGGCGGACGATTCCCAGGAACTGGCCGATACCTTCAAGGAAATCGCTCAGCAAATCGCCGCACTGAGGCTCACCCAATGATCAGGAAGTTTTGCATGCAAAGTCTGCGCGGGAATCAGAACGGCGCAACGCTCGTCGAGTTCGGCCTCGTTGCGCCGGTCTTTATCCTCATGATCATGGGTATCTTTGATATCGCACACACCCAATACACGAATGGGATGATGAACGGTGCAATGCAGTCAGCAGGTCGTGATCTGACGCTGGAGAGCGCAGGCAGCCAGGAATCGACGATCGATCAGGCTGTGATCGACCGCGTGCGCACTGTCGTGCCTGCCAATGCGAGCATCCAACTTGAGAAGCTGTCACACTTTGAGTTCAGCGATATTGGTGAACAAGAAGAGTATGATGATGAAAACGGGGATGGCGTTTGCAATAATAACGAGGTGTTCGCTGACGCGAATGGCAATGGCCAGTGGGACCCGAACCGCGGCGAAGAAGGCATCGGCGGCGCACGCGACGCGGTGCTTTATACAGCCATCGTAAGCTACGATCGCCTTTTTCCGATGTATGGACTTGCTGGCATGCCACAAGCGGTAACGCTGCGCGCCTCGACGGTACTTCGCAACCAGCCCTATGACGAACAAGACCTGGTGATCGAAACAGGAAACTGCCCATGATCTTCAAGAAAGCTCTGAGCGGCACTTGTGCCGACCCGGCCCTTCTGAACGAGTGTGACGCGGCCGAGAACGGCTCGGTTCTCGGCTTCAAGCGCTTCTCTAGAGCGCTTGGGAAGGCCCAGTCTGGTCTGGCGTTGACTGAATTTGCCTTCGTGGCACCCATCTTCCTGTCGATGGGGCTGATGGGCAGCGAAACCGCCTATTACACAATCACGCACATGCAGGTCAGTCAGATCGCCATGCAAGTGGCTGATAACGCATCGCGTGTGGGCGAAACAGACGTGCTTCAGGCCCGCAAGGTTTACGAGGACGACATCAATAGCTCGCTCGTGGGCGCGGAGAAAGCCGGAGAAACCTTCGGTATCTTCGAGCAGGGTCGAGTGATCATCTCCAGCCTGCAACAGAATGCCGATGGCGGACAGTGGATCGCATGGCAGCGTTGCCGCGGGGCCAAAGTCTATACCTCATCCTATGGCGTGGAAGGCAATGGGGAGACTGGCACTTCGTTCGCAGGCATGGGCGAGACTGGCAGGGAAATCACGGCAAGCGCTGGCACAGCAGTGATGTTTGTCGAAGTCGCCTATGACTACGAATCCCTAACGCCGTTTGACTGGCTTGACGGTGAGCAGATCACTTACACCGCCGCGTTTAATGTTCGCGATTCGCGCGACCTGACGGGACTATATCAAACCAATCCCGCCACCGGCGTTGCCGACTGCGATGTGTTTAGCTCTGACCGACCATAAAGGTACGCTCAGCGTCGTTGGCGATAGATACTAGAGCCTCGAACACTCTCGCTCAG
>JBCBMN010000145.1:0-7130 GCA_039822745.1 Pseudomonadota bacterium
CTTGTTCTTTCGCCGCGCGCCAGAGGCAGACTGAACCCGAGCGCCCTCGTGACGCTCCCAAAGGTCCGGCCTGCGTAACCGAGTATCGTCTTCGCTTCTTGCCTTACGCCAAGCCGCGATCTTCGCATGATCCCCCGATCGCAGCACTTGCGGGATCGTGCGCCCTTCCCATTCCTGAGGTCGGGTGTATTGCGGGTATTCCAGAAGGCCGTCCTCAAACGACTCTTCTGTCCCGCTAGAGGCCGCGCCCATTACTCCGGGAAGCAGCCGAATGCAAGCATCGAGTATGGCCAGCGCGGCAGGCTCACCACCGGACAGGACGATATCGGCTAGGCTGACCTGCTCAATCTGAGGGCGCGCGTCGAAGAACCGTTCGTCAAATCCTTCAAAACGACCGCAAATCAGCGTCACTCCAGGGCCGGATGCGATTGCGCGGATGCGCTCTTGCGTGATGGGTTCCCCGCGCGGGGTCATGGCGAGGATGGGCCGTGTGTCCGCAACGCTATCAAGCGCCGCGCCAAGCACATCGGCCTTAAGCACCATCCCTGCCCCACCGCCCGCCGGCGTGTCGTCCACGGTGCGGTGCTTGTCGGTGGTGAAGTCGCGCGGGTTCACCGTCTCGCACGACCAATCCCCGCGTTCGAGCGAGCGGCCCGCAAGGCTGACGCCCAGCGGTCCGGGAAACATCTCAGGATAGAGCGTGAGGATGGTGGCGGCGAAGGTCATTTCTCAAAACTCTTCCGCATGGCGCGGTAATTAACGTAAATCCACTGCGTGAAGAACACCATCAACGGTCCGAATGTGCTTGCCCAGATGAAAACGAGCAATAATGCGAAGCCCACTTTGTCGGCGATGCTTCCATCGATCGAAAGGGCAACACCCATGGCTGGGGGAAGGCCCCCAGGGACGCTGATGGCCATCAGTTGTAGGACACCGAGCGGCTTTTCAGCGCGGAGCACAAGGATAATGCCCGTAATTATGGTAAGAACGAAGGGCGCGACAATGGCGAGCCAAAAGAGGGCATCATCCTGATAGGTGGGTAGCTCGCAGTCAATGCAGCCGAACCGATTTTGAGGGGCCTTGACCGGCGCTTCACTCACTCCAATTCACCCCATTCTTGGGCTCCGTATCGACATTGAGTTCAAACACATCGGGCCGCGAATAGTGACCATCGGTGTCCAAACTTGTGAGGTTGTGGCCGCGCTCGGTTAGGTCCAGCTCGGCGAAGAGGATTTCCTCACCCTCGCCCGCTTGCGCCACCACGCGCGCATCGGGGGCGATAATCATTGAGCCGCCGCGATTGAGGGTATCGCCATCGATAGCTTCGAACAATTCGCGGGCTTCGGGTGAGGCGCCCACCCGCATCAGTCCCTCAAACAGATCGGCCTTGCTCTGCACCAGCCCCGCCGCCAGCACGAAGCAGCGCCCCTCCATCGCGTAATGGCGGCTGGCGAGCGCGTATTCCTCGCGCACGGTCGGCCAGGCGGCGACATGCACGCTCTCGCCCAGATTGTGCATCGCCGCGCGCGTCAAGGGCATCCAGTGCTCCCAGCAGATGAGATTGCCCGCCCGGCCCCATTCGGCCTCATGCACGCCCAAAGTCGAGCCATCGCCGCGCATCCAGATCAGCCGTTCACCATGGGTGGGCACCAGCTTGCGGTGGTCCAGCGGGTCTTGGCCGGGGCGAAACATAAGCTGGTTGTTGTAAAGGCTGGAGCGCACCCGCTCATGCGCGCCGATCGAGATGCACGCGCCGCTTTCGTCGCACAATTCCTGCAAGGGCAGCAGACGCTCGTCGCCAGCTACAATCGCGTTGTCGAGTATGATCGCATGGCACGCCTTGGTCCCCGGATGGTCCCACAAGGCCGCGCCCGGTGCTTCATCCAGCCACAAAGGATAGCCGCCCAGAAAGGTCTCCCCAAAAGCGACCAATTGCGCCCCGCCCTCAATCGCTTCGCCCGCAAGGCGAGTGGCTTTCTCAATCCCGCCATCGAAATCAAGCGGGATCGGAGCGGCCTGGCAGATGGCGACTTTCAAATGGGTCATAAGCGCCGCTTACGCACTCGGGTCATCCCCCGCAACCGCCGCAACCGCCGCAGCCGCCTCCGCAACCGCCTCCGCCATCGCCGCCGTCACCGCCCGAACCGGCATCGCCTGCCGAAGCGGCCTGCTTCATCGCCAATAGATGCGAATAGGGCGTACCAGCCAGCACACCGGCTCCGAACAGGCCCACCGCAAGGCTGACTTCTTCCCCCTTTGGCGCTCGCTTGAGACGCGAGGAGCGCTCTTTCCATTTCTTCAGCACTGCATTGCCGCTCTGCGTGCGCGCATTGCCCGTGGCAAAGCGAGCCACCATGCACAGTATGGTGACGCCGATCAGGAGCAAGAGATACCCCGTCGGCTCACCAAGCTCCTCACCAGCATTCCAGCGATAGAGGCCCAGCGCGATCAGTGCCGCGTAGGGCAGGACTGAAAGCAGCTTCATCTTGGTCGCCTCACCCGAACTAAGCAGCAGATTGCGCTTCACCAGCCGCTGTTCGATATCCTTGGCGTGATCCTTTAGGGTGCGCATCGCCTCGCTAAGCGAGAAGGCCCCGACCTTTCTCAAGACGGCTGCTCCGGCAGAGCTTCGGGCAACACCCTCGCGCGCCACGGAAAGCTTGGTTTTCTGCGCCTTATCGAGCGCTCCCTGCACATAGAGATCTGCCAGAACGGCAAGCGCGTGGCGCTGCGGTCCGCCTGCCAAGAGCGCCAGTTCCTCCGGATCCTCGACCCGTGCACCTCTGCCCTCGGGCCGCATCAAGGCGGGCAGCCACAGGCCGATCCCAATACAGGTGACCAGCATGACGACATAAAAGGCCAGAAAATCAGGGCCGGTCCAGGTTTCGAACAATTGCATCAGAACATCCCTCTCAGCAGCCATCCCAAAAGCACGCCCAAAAGTCCGCCAAGCACTGCCACGATCAGCAGCATTGTCACAGCCTTTGGTCGCGCGACGATCATAGCATCAGCAGGGTTAACGCGAAAAGCATGCGGATCGACCTGAAAACGCCGTTTGGCATCAGGCCAGATGTCGGCAGGGGGAGGCTCGCCAAACGCCTCTTCATAGGCGCTGAGCGTCGCTGCATATTGGTCGTAATAGCGCGTGCGTTCGACCGAGCCTCCTGCCGTGGGGCCATGATGGAGGTCTGCGCCCAGGACAGTGGGACAGAACTCCTCCCAGTAATCGCGGCTGTAGGTGAGATGCAGGTGCCACGCCTGATCGACAGCATCGCTGGGCGTGACCTGTTCGCCGGGCGCGGCGGTGCGCGCAAGGTAGCAGAAGCGCTTGTATTCGAGGATGACGCGGCCTGCATGCTCGGGTGTCCAGCGGTTCTCGCGCGCCAGCCGGGCGGTGAAGGTTAGCGAGGCGTCGGGCGGGCCGATATGATGGCGGTCAATCCGGTCCCAAAGGGCAGGATCGTCCAAAGTCATTCAAACATCTCTTGAGCGGTTACTCCTGCGCGCTCTATCCGGCGGTGGAGTGCTCGGACGGCCAAGAAGGCGCACGGCCAACCGACTATCACGCCGGGGGCGCACAAAATGAGGAGCCCAAAGAACACCGGTCCTGGACCAGGAGAGCCACCCTCGTCCAAACCTGCGGTAATCAATATGGCGCAGGCCAATATAAACGGTGCCACCAAACTGGCTCCCAAAGCAGCGGCCAATCGCGGAAGCAGGGGAAACCAGAGAAAGGCCAAGGCGCCGCTCCCCATTCCTGACAAGGCGTACATGATCGCGCCTGTTACGCCGACAATCAGCAACATCGGATAGTCTTGCAAGCCCGCGCCTTTCGCATTGCCCTCAATTGGGGGAGCGTTAGTCTTCCGCGAAATCACTCGCGATCACAAGTCTTTGCTCGTCCCATTCGACAACCGCTTGCTCAGTCATCGGGACCATAAATGTTGCCATGCCCTTTGCTGGCGCCGGGTCTTTCTCGATTTCGAGGATGTCGGTGGCGCCGTAATTCTGCACCGCGACCACCGTGCCGACCGCTTCGCCAGCATCGGTCACCGCCGCAAGGCCGATCAGATCGGTGTGATAGTATTCGCCGTCGTCCAGCGCGGGCAGAGCCTCGCGCGCCACACAAAGGACAGTGCCGCGCAGCCGTTCCGCTTCGGTCCGATTGGTGGCTTCGGCCAACCGTGCGACCGCCCCTCCCTTATTGTCGGAGCGGATTTTCTTGAGCGTGAATGTGCGGCCATCAGCGGCGGTAAAGCTCTTGTGGCTGGAGAGCGCCTCGACGCCCTCCCCAAACAGCTTCAAACGCACTTCTCCATTCACCCCATGCGCGCCGGTAATGGCGGCCAGTTCAATCGGCTTTTCCATATCCGGGCGCGCTTTGGGGTGAGAGGGAGCGAAAGGGGATTAACCCTCGCTGCTTTCCTCAGCAGGCGCTTCTTCAGTGGCAGCTTCTTCAGCCGGTGCTTCTTCAGCAGGAGCCTCTTCGGCAGGTGCTGCTGCGGCTTCTGCTGCTGCTGCCTTTGCCTCTTCCTCAGCTGCCTTAGCAGCCTCTTCAGCTTCCTTCAGCTTCTCAGCCTTTTCCTCGGCGCGTTCCTTGGCCTTCTCGCCCGGCTCAGCCTTTTGCGGGTTGTTGCGCTCAGCACGCTCAAGGATGCCAGCGCCATCGAGGAAGCGCAGCACACGGTCCGAAGGCTGAGCGCCAACGCCGAGCCAGTAGCGCACACGATCTTCGTTGAGCTTGACGCGCTCGGGCGAGTCTTTCGCCAGCAGCGGATTATAGGTGCCGACCTGTTCCAGATACTTGCCGTCACGCGGTGAGCGCGAGTCCGCTGCCACGATGCGGTAGTATGGACGCTTCTTGGCGCCGCCGCGCGAGAGACGAAGTGCAATTGCCATTATGAGTTACCTTTCGAATTTAACTGTCTGTATTCTTTGAACTGAAAACTATTTCTTGGGTCCGCCAAGGCCGGGGAGACCGGGCGGAAGTCCTCCGCCGCCCATACCGCCACCGGGTCCGCCGAGGCCGGGAAGGCCTCCGCCAGCGCCGCCACCCATTCCGGGAGGCATTCCGGGCATGCCGCCGCCCCCGAACATGGCTGCAAGCCCCTTGAGACCGCCCATCTTCTTGATCTGCTTCATCGCACGCGCCATTTCCTGGTGCATTTTCAGAAGCTTGTTGACTGTCTGAACATTGGTGCCGCTGCCTGCTGCGACGCGCTTCTTGCGCTTGGCATTCATCAAAGCGGGGTTGGAGCGTTCCTTGGGCGTCATCGAACCAATGATGGCGTCCATATGGATCAGAACCTTGTCGTCCATGTTCGACGCCGCCATCGCGGCCTTGGCCTTTTTCATGCCGGGAATCATGCCCGCCAGCATTCCGATCCCGCCCATATTCTGCATCTGTTTCAACTGCATGCGCAGATCGTTGAGGTCGAACTTGCCCTTCTCGAAGTTGCGGGCGAGTTGCTCGGCCTCTTCTTCTTTGATTGTGGCAGCGGCTTTCTCGACCAGGCTGACAACGTCGCCCATGCCCAGAATGCGGTCCGCGACAGAGCCCGGGCGGAACGGTTCGATCTGGTCAAGCTTTTCGCCGGTACCCGCAAACTTGATCGGTTTGCCCGTGACGGCGCGCATCGAAAGCGCCGCACCGCCGCGCGCATCGCCGTCCATCCGGGTGAGGACCACACCGGTCAGCGGTACCTCGCCGCTAAAGCTCTGCGCGACATTG
The DNA here is from genome assembly GCA_039822745.1 of Pseudomonadota bacterium. Classification (GTDB taxonomy): domain Bacteria; phylum Pseudomonadota; class Alphaproteobacteria; order Sphingomonadales; family Sphingomonadaceae; genus Erythrobacter. Next base: position 5,732 of record JBCBMN010000145.1, read on the forward strand.
ACAGCGTCCTGACCCGTCAGCGAGTCGACCACCAGCAGCACCTCTGTCGGCGCGGAGACGCTGGCGACCGCCTTCATCTCGGCCATAAGCGCTTCGTCAACGTGCAAGCGGCCCGCCGTGTCGAGCAGCAGCACGTCGAAATTCTGCAAACGCGCCGCTTCCATGGCCCGGCGGGCAATATCGACCGGCTGCTGGCCCGCGACGATCGGCAAGCTCGCGACATCGGCCTGTTCGCCCAGCACTTTGAGCTGTTCCTGCGCGGCCGGACGGTTGACGTCGAGCGAGGCCATCATGGCCTTCTTGCCGTGCTTTTCGCGGATCAGCTTGCCCAGCTTGGCCGTGGTGGTCGTCTTACCCGAGCCTTGCAGACCGACCATCATGATGACGACCGGTGGCTTGGCATCAAGCTTCAGCCCTTCGCCCGCATGCGCTGACTGGCCTTCCTCAGGATCACCGCCCAGCATCGCGACCAGTTCGTCATGAACGATCTTGACGACCTGCTGGCCCGGCGTGACCGATTTGAGCACGTCCTGACCAACGGCCTTTTCGGTGACCGCATCGATGAACCGGCGCGCAACTGGCAGCGCGACGTCCGCCTCAAGCAGAGCAACGCGCACTTCGCGCATCGCATCGCGGACGTCTTGCTCTTTCAGCGCGCCGCGGCCTTTGAGCTTGTCAAAGACGCCGCCCAAGCGGTCGGACAGATTGTCAAACATAAACCAGGCCTTTCACGTTGCGGGCCGCTGATCCGTGTTGGCCGCCTTGCCGAACCGAAAAAGTGGCACCCACTTTTTCTGGCAATGCTCCGCGGCCTTTGAGCTTGTCAAAGACGCCACCCAAGCGGTCGGACAAATTGTCAAACATCGTCTTTAACTCCTCGCTCAGGCATACGCCTGCGCTGCTCTTGTCTGGTCGCTTCCCGAACCGAAAAAGTGGTGCCCACTTTTTCTGGAAAACTCCCTCTCAGACGCCAATCTGAGATAAACGCGAAAAACGCCGGCGGACGAAACCTCGTCGGCCAGCGTGTGGTGTTTGCCGAAAAACAAACCCCTAATGTCTTACTCGATGGTGGAGCCTAGCGGGATCGAACCGCTGACCTCAACACTGCCAGTGTTGCGCTCTCCCAGCTGAGCTAAGGCCCCCCAATTTGCTTGGGTCCATCAAGTCTGACCTTGCGCGAAGTAAGCACGCCGTGCCCTCCACGCAAGAGAGCGCGCCGCTTAAGACCATCGGCAGCGTAAATCAACCCATTTCAGGCTGGATCAAAGCAAACCGGGCCGCGGTCACGCAAAGCGGGAGGAGCGCGCCCCGGATCAGCCGCGCTCTGCCCTGCCTATTGATCAGGTGTCCTCGTCCTCATCGTCGCCCTTGGCTTTGGCAACGCCGAGATCGTCATCAC
>JBCBMN010000146.1:0-7031 GCA_039822745.1 Pseudomonadota bacterium
GTTGCTGACCGGCCAATCGTGCCGGCCAGTCAGGGCTCCGGCGCAGCTGATGGCGCTCAACCGCTTCCCCAGCCGGCCGAATAAGGGATCACTGACATGAGCAAGAACACTCCTGATCAAGGTGCCTTCGAAGGCCACAAGAAGCTTGAAAAGAACGTAACACTGCTGGCGGCGGCCACATTCGTAACGGTCGCCATCGGCGGCATCGTCGAGATCGCCCCTTTATTCTGGATCGACAACACGATCGAGAAGGTGGAAGGCATGCGGCCCTACACGCCGCTCGAACTAGCGGGGCGCGACATCTATATCCGCGAAGGGTGCTACACCTGCCACAGCCAAATGATCCGGCCGTTTCGTGACGAAGTGGAGCGGTATGGGCACTATTCGCTCGCTGCGGAAAGCATGTACGACCACCCCTTCCAATGGGGTTCGAAACGCACCGGCCCTGATCTGGCTCGCGTCGGCGGCCGTTATTCGGACGAATGGCATGTCCAGCACTTGAAAAACCCGCAAAGCGTGGTCCCGCGCTCGATCATGCCAGGCTACAGCTTTCTGGCGGACACGCCGCTCGAGATTGCGGACGTTTCGGCCAACCTCGTCGCTTTGAACCGGGTGGGCGTGCCTTATTCCCAGATCGACATCGAAATGGCCGAGACCGATCTGATGGCGCAGGCTGACCCAGATGTGGACGAGGGCGACCTCTTGGAACGTTATCCCAAAGCGCAGGTCCGCGACTTTGACGGCGACCCGACGCGCGTAACAGAGATGGACGCGATCATTGCGTACATGCAGATGCTGGGCACGCTCGTCGACGTCGACAGCGTCAAGGCACAGGAAGAGCTGGCTGAGGAGGCGGGACGATGAGCTTCTACGAAATCCTACGCCACTTTGCCGACAGCTGGTTTCTGCTCATGATTTTCGGGCTCTATTTGCTGTTGTGCGGTTGGCACTTCCTGCCGCGCACCAAAGACGGCGTCGAGCAGGCAAAGACCAGCATTTTCAGGGAGGACGACAATGTCTGACCAACAGAAACCCAATATCGATGAAGCCACGGGGACCGAATTTGTCGGCCACGAATGGGACGGCATCGAAGAATTGAACACACCTCTGCCTCGCTGGTGGCTGTGGACGTTCTACGCGACGATCGCTTGGAGCCTCGTTTATGTCGTTCTCTATCCGGCATGGCCCCTTGTCAGCAGCGCAACGCAGGGCGTGCTTGGATGGTCAAGCCGCGGGGAACTCGCAAAAGACATCCAATCCGCCGAAGCCTCGCGCCAGGAAGTGTTCGACCAGATCGCAGCTATCGAGCTTGCCAGTCTCCCCGACAATCCGGCGCTTATGCAGCAGGCCGTCGCCGGCGGTGCGGCCGCTTTCAAAGTCAACTGCGTCCAGTGCCACGGCGCGGGTGCGGCGGGCTACGAGCAATACGGCTACCCCAACCTCAACGATGACGATTGGATATGGGGCGGCGACTTGAATGAGATCGAATACACGCTGAACCACGGCATTCGGTGGGATGGCTCGAATGAGACGCGCCTTGCCTATATGCCTGCCTTTGAAGGCATTTTCGATCGTGACCAAGTCGATGCCCTCGCCAATCATGTTCTCTCCCTCAGCGGCAAGGCGGAAAGCAGCACCACCGGCGCTGAGCTTTACGCTCAGAATTGCGCCGCGTGCCATCAGCCCAACGGTGCAGGAGATCCCATTCAAGGAGCGCCCGCCCTCAACGACGCAATTTGGCTCTATGGCGGGGACATCGCGAACATCCGTCAACAGATCAAAGCGCCGCGCCACGGTGTCATGCCCGGCTGGCAGGACCGCCTGGATCCGGTGACGATCAAGATGCTTGCAGCTTATGTTCATTCGCGCGGTGGCGGGGAAGAGATTGAGGCGCCTGTTGACGACATCGCCGAAACGGACACTCAGGAGATAGCCAGCGCCGCTGAAGCCGGAGACGATGGTCAATCCTGACACTCTCGACAAACCGTCCGATGGTAAGTCAGACGGACGCGATTGGGGAGCTGCGCTAACGCAATCCTCCCCATCGCCTAAGGCGGCGGCGCGTGGTCTGTCCCCAAAGCCCGCGCCGCCCCACCTTGAACTCTACGAGAAACGCAAGAGCGTACATAACAAGCGTATCGACGGATCCTTCCGTCGCTTCAAATGGTTCGTGATGCTGGTGACGCTCACCATCTACTATGTCACGCCTTGGCTACGCTGGGACCGTGGTCCCTTTGCGCCGGACCAAGCCGTCCTGATCGACCTCGCACATCGACGCTTCTACATGTTCGATATCGAGATCTGGCCGCACGAATTCTATTTCGTGGCCGGCATGCTGATTATGGCTGGCATCGGTCTTTTCCTTGTGACTAGCGCCGTGGGACGCGCTTGGTGCGGGTACGCCTGCCCGCAGACCGTTTGGACTGATCTGTTTCAGCACGTTGACCGCTTCTTCGATGGAGACCGCAACGCTCGCATGCGTTTGGACAAGGCCCCGTGGGGCCCGGGCAAGGTCGCGCGGCGAACCAGTAAGTGGACGGTCTACCTGCTGATCTCAATGGTTACGGGCGGTGCGTGGATTCTCTATTTTGCCGACGCTCCCACGCTCTTTGTCGACTTTTTCAAAGGCCAGGCCGATTTCGTCGCCTACGCCACCGTCGCGATTCTGACCGGCACCACATTCTGGCTGGGCGGCTTTATGCGCGAACAAGTGTGCATCTATATGTGCCCCTGGCCGCGTATTCAGGCGGCGATGCTCGATGAAAAATCGCTGATCGTCACCTACAAGGACTGGCGGGGCGAGGAACGCGGAAGCCTGAAAAAGGCTGAACGTGAACCCGATCGGTACGGCGACTGCATCGACTGTAAGGAATGCGTCGCGGTGTGCCCAACCGGGATCGACATCCGCGAAGGCCAACAGATAGGCTGCATCACCTGCGCTTTGTGTATCGACGCGTGCGACCGCGTGATGAAAGACATCGGTCGACCGCGCGGCCTGATTGACTATGCGACGTTGGAGCAGTGCCAAGCCGAAAGCTCGGGCGCTCCCGCCCAGCCAGCGTGGAAAGCTCTGCTCCGGCCGCGGACCTTTATCTATTTTGGCGTCTGGGGCGCCATTGGGCTTGCCATGCTGTTTGCTGTTGGGACGCGCACCCACACCGACATCACCGTCTCGCCCGATCGCAACCCACCTTACATGCTGATGAAAGACGGATCGGTGCGAAATTCCTACACTTTGCGCCTGCGGAATATGGAAGCGCGGCCGCGAGAGATGGAGATTGAGCTCGTTGGGCTGCCCGAGGGCGCGAGAATGTGGACCGATACCATCGGCTTTGACGCAGCAGCGCCAATGCAGACCGTTGATGTTCCCGCTAACGAGACAAAGATCGTACGCGCCTACGTTGTGATCCCGGAAGGGACGAGCGCCGAGGAATTCAGCTTTCAGCTCACGTCGCTTGATGAGCAGGCCGAGCAGGACGCACAGGAAACCACATTTGCCATGCCGGGAGACTTCTAGGTGAGCGCTCAAAGAAAAGGCCGTTTCACCGGCAAGCACATGGTGTGGATCATGGTCGGCGGGTTTGGCGTGGTCGCTGCGGTCAATTTCTACATGGCCAGCCTCGCGGTTGGAGGTTTTCACGGCATCGTGGTCGAGAATTCGTACGTCGCCAGCCAGAAGTTCAATGAATGGATTGACGAGGCGGACCGAATGGAAGCCTTGGGGTGGGAAGCGAGAGCGACCCGCTCAGAAGACGGACATATTCTGATTGGGACCTTGGGTTTACCCGACAGCGCAGTCCTTACGGCCGAATTGCGTCGCCCAATAGGCACAAAGCAATTTGCCGATTTAACATTTGCGCCGTTGGGCAACGGGCAATTCCGATCACTGGAACCCGTCGGAGATGGACGTTGGACGATCCGGCTTACCATTGAAGCGAACGGAGAAAACTGGGCGCAGGAGAGCGCTCTGCCGTGAACGCCCCTGCCCTTCCCTTTGATGTGGCTTCGACAGCCGCAAGCCATTACGCAGACACGCGCTTTACGGTGCCTGGGATCAAATGTGCAGGCTGCATCGGCAAGATTGAGCGAGAACTACCTAAGCTTAAAGGGATCGCCAGCGCACGGGTCAACTTCTCGGCCAAACGTGTTGCCATCCAACACGATGCGAGGCTGGACGAAAGCGAGTTAACCGAGGCGCTGCTTTCGCTGGGGTTTGAAGCGCAGCGCGTGGCTGACAATCCCATGGGCACCGAGACCAAGGAGCGCAGTACCTTGATGCGCGCTCTGGGCGTTGCCGGATTTGGCATGATGAACATCATGCTCCTGTCCGTCAGCGTTTGGTCGGGCGCTGAAGGGGCGACCAGAGAACTATTCCACTGGCTTTCGGCGCTGATCGCTCTGCCCGTTATCGCGTATTCGGGGCGTCCGTTCTTCGCCAGCGCTTGGATGGCGCTGAAGTATCGGCGGACAAATATGGATGTGCCGATCTCCATCGGCGTGATCTTGGCAACGGCGCTCAGCCTCTATGAAACCGTGACCGGTGGGGAGCATGCCTACTTTGAAAGCGCGGTGATGCTGCTCTTTTTCCTGCTCGCGGGCCGTGCCCTTGATGCGGTGATGCGCGATCGCACACGTGACGGCATTGGCGCTTTGCTGGGCCGAATGGGCAAGAGCGCGAGTGTCATCGCCGGCGACGGATCGACCTCTCGGATGGATGCAGAAGAGCTCGAGCCCGGAATGCTTGTCCTCGTTGCCGCCGGAGAAGCTTTGGCGGCTGATGGGGAAGTTGAAGACGGTCAAAGCGCCATCGACAATTCGATGCTGACCGGTGAGAGCGCGCCGGAAACCATCCGGACGGGAGACATCGTGCACGCCGGGGCGATCAACGTTACCGCGCCCATACGGGTCCGATTGACACGGACCGCCGAGGACACAGCGATTGCCGAGATCGCGCGCCTGATGGATGAGGCTGGCCAGTCACGCAGCCACTACGTGCGCATCGCAGACCGAGCCAGCCGCGCCTACGCGCCGGTGGTGCACACGCTCGCCGCACTCGCTTTCTTCGGATGGATGGTGGCGGGCGCAGGATGGCATCAATCGCTCGTGATCGCGATTGCTGTCCTAATCATCACCTGTCCATGCGCCATGGGCCTTGCGGTTCCGACGGCGCAAGTCGTCGCAAGCGGCGCGTTGTTGAAGCGAGGATTGCTGGTCAAGGACGGAAGCGCGCTCGAACGCCTAGCCGAAGTCGACATAGCCCTGTTTGACAAGACGGGAACGCTCACACTCGGCGAACCCAGGCCGGTAACCGCATCCTTAGATGACGAAGCCCGCGCCGTGTCTTTGGGCTTGGCGCAACACAGTCGGCATCCCCTGAGCCAAGGCTTGGCGCAGGGTCTCCGCGAAGAGGGTGTCCAGCCCGCGAAGATTGACGATGTGATCGAACGCGTTGGTGAGGGTTTGAGCGGAACCTGGAATGGCCTTGAGGTCGCGCTTGAACGTTCAGCAAGCGGCGCTGACGAACTGGCCTCACAACTGCGTGTTGGCAATCGATCAAAAACGATCATTTTCAGCGACCAGATGCGCGTCGACACGGCAGAAACCATAGGGCGGCTAGCCCGGCATGGAATTTCAAGCAGCGTGCTGTCCGGAGATCGACAAGAGGCTGTCCAACAGGTTGCGAACAACCTGGGTTTGCCCGCACGCGCCGAAGCCAGCCCGGCAGAAAAGCTCGAGGCGCTCGAAGCGCTCAAAGCCAAAGGCTCAAAGCCGCTTATGGTGGGCGATGGCCTGAACGATGGACCAGCCCTTGCCGCCGCACACGCCTCGATCGCTCCGGGCACCGCTAGCGACGCCAGCCAGCAAGCGGCGGATGCGGTGTTTATTGGGCGCGGATTAGCGCCTGTGGCGCTCGCTATTGAGGTGGCGCGCAAAACCATGAATGTGGTGCGACAGAATTTTGCGCTCGCGGTCGGGTATAACGCGCTCGCCGTTCCACTTGCGCTGTTCGGTTACGTAACCCCGCTCATCGCGGCGATTGCCATGTCTTTGAGTTCGCTTATCGTGGTCGCCAACTCGCTCCGCTTGGCCGGGGCCGCCGGAAAGGATGTGGCCGTATGACCGGCCTAGCGTTCCTCATACCGATCGCGTTGGGCATGGGTCTGCTGGGTCTTCTTGCGTTCTTCTGGACAATGAAGAGCGGCCAATACGAAGACATGGAAGGCGCCGCCAATCGCATCCTTATCGACGATGAAGAAGAGGCCGAACGGTGAACAGTTTCGCTCTCGCCTTTCTAGCGCTCGTTCCGCTGGTCGCGGGAACTTCCGCGCACGACGCGCCTGACGACGACGCGATCACAGTGTCACTGTGCAACGGTGGCACCATCACAATTGGACTAGGGCGCGATCGTGACAAGCCGGATCGCGACTGTCATCAAAAGGGCTGCCATGCGGGCACCTGCCGCGAGAAACAGAAGCTCAAAGCGCAGCTTCCAATTTGATCTTGCGCAAAGACGGGAACACCGGAAGCTGCTGATAGGCCTATATGTGGCCCTATTTTCCTGACCTGCTCGAAGTCCCGGTTCCGCGTTACACGAGCTATCCGACCGCTGCCGATTTCGGCCCGCTTGAACCCTTTGCCCTTGAACGTGCTATTGAGCAGACATCGGGCGATATCTCGCTCTATTTGCACATTCCGTTTTGTGAAGAGATCTGTTTCTATTGCGGCTGCAACACCAGCCGATCGGGCAAACGGGAGCGGGTTGAGAGCTATCTAGCTGCGCTCCATCACGAGATCGAGACGGTGGCCCGGCTTTTGCCAGGATCAGCGCGAGTGCGGCGCGTTGCCTTTGGAGGTGGCAGTCCAAACGCAATCCTACCCACCGAGTTTCTTGAACTCGTTGAAGCTCTGACCCATCGTTTCGGCCTGACCGATTGCAACTATTCGATCGAGCTGGACCCGCGCACTATGTCATCTCGTGATGGAGCGCAGCTAGATAGCTCTCAACCCGCTCCCGTTTGCCCGATCGGCTG
>JBCBMN010000147.1:0-6905 GCA_039822745.1 Pseudomonadota bacterium
GGCTGTGGCAGAGGCGTCTGCTCCAAGAGCCACAGCGAAGTTGCCAACCGCCTGCGCGCCCACACGGATTGAAGAATCGCTCGGGTCGTCCACGTCGGCGCCATCGCTTCCGATCGCGATCGCTCCTTCCCCGCTGGCGATTACGGTGCGTCCAACGGCAACAGCGCGCTCGTTTGCTGCCAGAGCGCCGGAACCGGTAGCCACGCCATCAGCAACCGCAAAAGCGCCAGCGCCAACGGCCGTTGAGTCGGCTCCAGCCGCGCCCGACCCGTTACCAAGCGCGGTCGCATCGCTGGCGGTGGCATCGGCACCAAAGCCGATGGCGGTGGAACCCCCGCCAGTCGCCACAGTACTGGCGCCCAGTGCCAGCGACTGGACACCGCTAGCCTCGGCTCCATCGCCCAATGCGGCCGAATCCGCCTGGCTAGCGACGGCATCGCCTCCTATGGCAATGGAGTCCGATCCGCTCGCTGTCGCCGCCCCATTCGCGGTGTTGACCACAACAAAGTCACCGCTCGCAAAGCTCGCCGCGCTGACTGCGCTGTTGAGCTGGCCTAGATTGACGGCGTCGGTGTCTCCTGTTGCGTCCGCAACATTGACGATACGGCGTTCGGAGCCAGAAGAGCCCACCGAGACGGTGTTGGCCTCATCGGCGACGGAATTGCTGCCCAAGGCGACGGCACCAGCGGCGCTTGCGTTTGCGTTGTCACCGAGCGCGACCGCGTTGGCTTGAGTGGAGAAAGCCAAGTTGCCGATCGCGATTGCGGCGGTGTCGCTGGCGTTGGCTCCGGAGCCGAGCGCTAAAGTATTTGTGCCGGTGGCGTTGCTGCTGCTTCCCAAGGCTGTGGCCTCGACACCAAGAGCGGTTGAACCAGCACCAACCGCCGTTGCGTTTGAGCCTTCCGCCCTCGAGGAAGAGCCGAAAGCGGCTGTCTCGCTACCCTCCGCATTGGCGCTCGCGCCAGCTGCGGTGGCGCGCTGACCGGTGGCACTAGCGTTTGTTCCGAGGGCTACACCAAACTCACGCGACGCCCCTGCATCGGTACCGACCACGACCGCGAATTGACCGCCGGCGAGAGCATTGGCGCCAATCGCAATGGCCCAATCCTCATCCGCCTGCGCCCCTGCAGAAGTGCTGCCCAGAAGTCCGTTATCGCGAAAGCTGCCAATGGCCACCGAGCCTTCGCCCGTCGCTTCGGCCAAGGCGCCGAATGCGCTGGAGTTGTTTCCTTCGGCCAAAGCGTTGGCGCCGAATGCGCTGCTGCCATCACCAAGAGCGAGCGCGCCCTCGGGACCCGAGCCGATATTCCCGCCAATGGCCGTCGCGCCTTGCCCGCCTGCACCCGCATCGTCACCAATGGCGACCGAGCTTGCTCCCGTGCTTACGGCGTCAAAACCGAGCGCTACGGAGCGGACACCCGAGGATTGCGCTTCGCTGCCGACAGCCAAAGCTCCTTGAGCGGTCGAGCTGGCCAAACCGCCGATCGCAACCGCGTCTTCGCCATTGGCTGAGGCCTCTGTACCAAAAGCAATCGCGGATTCCTGCTGTGCGTTGGCGAGCCTGCCGATTGCGGTGGCGGCTTCGCCATTGGTGGACGCTTCATCACCCATGGCGATGGATTCAACACCCAGAGCTGAAGCAGCTTCGCCAATCGCGATCGCATCCGAATCCGCAATGGCTGCGACGCCGCTTGTGTTGACCACGACATAATCAGCGCTTGCAAAGCTGGAGCCGCCGCTCACCCCGCTGATTGCGGCGTTAAGCTGGCCCAGATTGACCGCATCGGTGTCACCCGTCGCATCGGCGACGTTGACGATACGGCGCTCCGAACCCGCCGCGCCGACCGAGACGGTGTTGGCGACGTTGGCAATGGAACCGACGCCAAGAGCGACTGCGTTATCCGCGCTGGCGTTGGCCGAAGCTCCCAGAGCTGTCGCGCCCGATGCTCCCGCGCTGCCGCCGACCGACACAGCGTTTTCGCCGCTTGCTGTTGAAGCCGCGCCAATTGCAGTTGAGCTTTCTCCCGTTGCGCTGCTGAGAAGGCCAAAGGCAGAGGAGAACTCGCCGCTGGCTGTCGCCGCGCCGCCAACCACGGTCGCTCCGCTATCGGTAGCCATAGAGCCGTCGCCGATCGCAATCGTTTCCGAGGAGCTGGCTGTGGAACTTTGGCCGATAGCAATAGCGTCGACACCCGTTGCACTGGCGGCTGTGCCGATCGAATTCGCGGCGAAGTAATCGCTATCGGCGAAGCTCGCCGCGCCGACGGCGCTGTTGAGTTGCCCGACGGTGGCCGCATCGGTGTCGGCGGTGCCGTTGGCGACGTTGACGATGCGGCGCTCTGAGCCTGCCGCACCGACCGAGACGGTGCCGTCCGTATCTGCTAACGATCCTGCGCCCAGAGCAATCGCGTTGTCGGCGGTTACCCTTGCGCCCTCACCGATAGCGACCGATCTGGCTCCGCTCGCATTTGAATCAGCTCCCAAGGCGACCGCGTACTCGCCGCTCGCTTGTGCGCCGGTGGCGGGGGCTGGGAACGGATTGATGCACGAGCCATTCAGAACAAACTCGCAGGCTTCGTCAACATCGTCACCATCGGCTCCGATGGCGATGGCGCCTACGGCGGACGTAGTGGCGAGCGATCCCAAGGCAACGCCGTCTGCCCCTGTGTTCGAGACCTGCGCCCCGGCACCCACCGCGACCGACCGCTCGGCTGCGGCCAAATTTGACGTCCGCGTATCGACAATCGCGCCAAAGGAATCGACCGTTTGCCCATTAATGATGGATTGTCCAACGGCGGTTGCGGCTTCTCCGCTTGCCGTTGCACCGGTGCCCGCAGCCAGGCCATCGGTGCCTGTGGCGCTGGCCACCGAGCCGGTAGAGTTGACCACAAAGAAATCGCTTGAGGCAAATTCAGCCGCGCTAACGGCAGTGTTGAGCTGACCCACGGTCGCAGCGTCGGTGTCAGCGGTGCCATCGGCCACGTTGACGATGCGTCGACCAAGGCTGTTCGTGCCGACCGAGACGGTGTTGGCCAAATCTGCAACCGAGCCTGCTCCAAGAGCCACAGACCCAGCTGCGCTCGCAACTGCGCCGGCCCCAAGCGCGGTGGCCGATGTTTGCGAAGCATTGGCGCTGATACCGATTGCGGTGCTTCCATTGCCTGATGCGTTGGATAGCCGCCCAATTGCAGTCGAACCCCCGCCCGTCGCTTGGGCCGAATTGCCAAGAGCAGTTGCATCATCACCGGTTGCATCAGAGCGCGCGCCAATGGCCGTTGACCCGCCGCCGGTCGCTTCAGAGAGGAAGCCGCAAGCCAGACTGTCGTCGCTTCCGCTATCGTCTACCGCTCCGCCCACAGTGTCGCGGTCATCATCCGCGTTTCCATCCCCTGTCGTATCCAGCAGGCACGCCTCCGCCCGCGCTGCGCTAGGCAGAGTTGCGGTGACGCCAACAACGCCAAAGGCAATGGCGGTCGAAAGAAGATATCTGGTTTTCATGGTCCCTAACCCCTGATTTGTTCTCAGAGCGCAGCGGTCATCTGCGCGCAGTGAGAGGGGCTACGAATTCAATCGTTAAGGGAAAATCTGCCCGTGATGGCTTCCCTTCAGATTGAGACGCCTGTTACAAAAGTCAGAGACAGAAGTTACAATCGACAGCCATTCGGGCACGGCAGAGACGATGAAGGCCGCACGCATCGCGTCGAGAAAGGCTGCCAATCCACTGTGAACAGTGATCGCTGCCGAGGTCACATATTAAGCGCCAAGATTTCCCACATGAACGATACATCCCAAAAGCCACAAGTTATGCGGATTGACACCTCGGCGATGACGACCGAGCAAACCATCGCGATGGCTCATGCCTATCTGGGCAATGAGTTTCGATCCTCGCCACTGCCTGGCGATCCACCCAAAATTGGAGGAGGAGGGAACTTGTGGGTCCTTGGTAACATCTCCGCGGCCGAGGACTTCAACATCAACGCCAGACTTCAGCGTCGCTGCGAGAGATCGCTCGCCGACACCGTAAGATGCCGAGTGATTACCTCAGGACGCATAAACGGTGTTGCAGAGGGCGAAGTCGTATCCCTGCGTCCAGGCGATGTTGTGATTGAGGCGAGCAACATCAGCTTTTCGCTCGATCTCGAAGACTTTGGGTGTGACGTCGTCGGCATATCATCGGGTGAAATCGGGCATGAGAGGATAGGTGATCTGACGTATCATATCATCCCACGTGAAAATCCGGAGGCCGCACTTATTGCCGCGTCGATGCGAGCCTTTATCAACGAACTGGAGACTTGCGATAGCGCAGCCGGGGAACGTCTAGCCCTTTTGATGCGTGCGGTTGTGGAGCGTCAGCTGGATAGCATCCTTCCCGGGACAGGGAACTCATCAGCTCGGGCGCGCGATGACAAGAAGCCGATGCTTCAGTTCATCGAGGAAAACCTCTCTGATCCCGACCTTGGTGTTGATCATCTGGTGGACGCCTTCGCCACCTCGCGTGCGGTTGTTTACCGAGCCTTTGAGGACGAAAGCGGGATAGCGCGCTACATTTCAAGAAGGCGCCTTGAACGCGCGCTCAGCAAACTAGTCTTCGACGAAGCTGAGATTCCAATTGGGGAGGTTGCGAACTCGCTCGGCTTCACACACCAAAGCTACTTTGCGAAGCTCTTTAAAGAGTATTTCGGGATCTCACCGAGCCGCGCTCGTGCTGCATTCTCATTTGACAGCCAGGAGATTAACCAAAAGCGAGATGGCATATTGATGCGGGAACTGCTCAACCGCTCAGACCATATCCCAGTCGCCAATTAGCAGAGCAGCTTTGCGCGCCCTGTTGCGCTGATAGTCGAACCTTTAACGGCGTCTGCTTCCACCTACCATAAGCGGACGCTGGCCCAATCTAGGCCAGCGTCCAACTCCAGTCAGATATCAGTCTTCTCAGCAAGTGTAAGAGCGTCTTCAATGTCGACACCAAGGTATCGAACCGTGTTCTCAATCTTCGAATGGCCGAGTAGTATCTGGATCGCCCGAATGTTGCCGGTGGCTTTGTAGATGATCGAAGCCTTGGTTCGGCGCAGCGAGTGTGTGCCGTACTCCTCCGGTCGCAAGCCGATAGCAGCAACCCATTCATCAACTAGCCGTGCGTATTGTCGCGTGCTTAGGTGGCGATCAGGAGCAACTCGGCTTGGAAATACGAAGTCCTCGATATCACCACCTCTGAGCTCGAGCCATGCAAACAGACTCGCTCGGGCGTCAGCTGCGATTTCGAATTGGACAGGGCGTCCTGTTTTGCGTTGCGTGATTGTCGCTCGCGTTCGGATTTCGGGACCGCTGACCAAATCGCCGATTTTGAGCTCGACGAGATCACAGCCTCTCAGCTTGCTATCAATCGCTAAGTCGAACAGCGCCCGGTCTCGAATGCGTTCTTCGCGATCTAGGAAGAAGCGCATCGCCCAGATCTGCTTCTGATTGAAAGGTCGTTTTGGACCGATCTTTGCGCCGAAGTTCCATGGCACCCGATTCTGAGCTGCCGGATCAAAGTGTGAGTAAGTCATATTCAATCTCCTTGGCCAGAATGGCCAGGGAGAACGTCCGCTTTCAGGGACTAAGATCTTAGGTCGCTACGTCTTCGATTGAGGCGCTCAGCGGACTCTCAGCCTCGATCCTTCTTCGCCCATGAGAGGTTGGCCTAGAGAGATTGGAGGCTACCTGCCGGCCAACTAGAAAGCCAACTTGAGCAGCAACGAGACAACAAATAGGACAAATTGTCCCAACTGGGCGCCCAACTATGCCCAACGCGTCTTAGACAAATTTGATAAGTGATTGAAATGTTTGGTAGCGGAGGAGGGACTCGAACCCCCGACACGCGGATTATGATTCCGCTGCTCTAACCACCTGAGCTACTCCGCCCCAGTCCTAGGCCTGAACTTGGAGACACAAGGGCAGGTCGCGAGGCAAATGCCCGCGGGCACGCGCGCTTGCGCCAGCCTTCAGCGCTGGCTTAACGAAGTGCCGAGCATCTCCTCAAACCGGTCAAGAGAGCTTCGCAGGGTGCGAAGATTCCGGCGCAAAACCTGAGTGTGGTCTATCGAGCAGAGGTACGGTGTCTGACTGGCCGCACTATCATCAGAGCGCCCATTCGAACTGATCAACTGTTCGATTGTGAACGCGGGCTCGGCATCCAGTTCGCGCATCAGCACATTGCGGAAATCGGCGTAGAGCTTTTGCGCTTTCAGCCGGTCACCCTGGAGCGCGACAGACTGGATCGCAATGACGTGCGCCTCTTCGCGAAAACTCTCATATTCCAAGGTGACCTTTGCGAAGTACTCCGCTTCCCCATAGTCCTTCGCTTCGAACGCGAGTCTAGCCGCAAGCATGGTTGCATCAAGCCAACGGTTCTCCAGTCTGGTCCGCTCAACCAAGGCCCAGTCTCCGTGGCAGTCCCCCAGAATACGAGGCTGGTACAAAGCCAAGGCCTGCTTGATCACCCGGCGGGCTTTCGAAGGTTTACGGCCCGCCAGAGTGAAGGCCCGGTCGCACTTTCTTACAAACGCCGCCGTATCGATCCACGTCCGGCAATCCGATGCAAACAGGATGGTGTCCCTCGAAGGCGTCTCCAGGCGGTCAGAAATCGCTGGCACTTGCCGCATGCGCCAAATCGCCGTGTTGAGCGCCTTTCGAGCCTTAGCCGGATCGGAGTTCGGCCATAATCCATCGGCCACTTGCTGGCGACTGAGGACCACTCCTGCGTTTACACCGATGTAAGTAAAGGTTCCACGAGGGAAGTTAGGGCATAAATCTAGATGTGAATTAAGTTCACTTAATTTCAACTCACCAAACAAACTTACCCTCAGAACCGCCATTCACACCTCCATCTTATGAATATCCGGTGGGAGACTCGCGGCCTGTTT
>JBCBMN010000148.1:0-6888 GCA_039822745.1 Pseudomonadota bacterium
CGATCTATGAGGAAATGGAAGGCTGGAGCGAAAGCACGGCAGGCGCGCGCAGCTATGCCGATCTGCCTGCCAATGCGATCAAGTACATCCAGCGCGTGCAGGAGCTGATTGAGTGCCCGGTCGCTCTGGTCTCCACCAGTCCCGAGCGCGATGACACGATCCTGATGCGCGATCCGTTCGTCGACTAGGCACCAGTCCCTAGCTGAGACAGCGGTGCATGCGCGTAATGGTCAGGCGAGGCGCAAAGGCGTAAGAGGGGCGGCGATGAAGCGTTTTGCTCTCCTTTGCGTGACCCTTGCCCTTGCGGCCTGTTCCGGCCCGCCTGAGGCAGTGGTGGAGTCACCCGGCGAAGGCGTTGTGCTGACCGAAAGGCCCGATAGCTCGATCGCCGACCGCTCGATTGAGACACCCGGCGGGCCATTGGTGGCGGATTATCTGCTGGTCGATAAGTCGGAGCGTTTGCTCATCGCCTATCGCGCAGGCAGGCCGATCCGCGCCTATCGCAGCATCCAGTTCGGTGACGAGCCACAAGGCCACAAACAATTCCAGGGCGATGAGCGCACCCCAGAGGGGCGCTACACAATCGACTGGCGCAATCCGCAGAGCCGTTTCCATCTGTCCTTGCGCATCTCCTATCCGAACGCTGCCGACCGTGCCTATGCGGTGCAGCGCGGACGTTCGCCGGGTGGGGACATCTTCATTCATGGTCAGCCCAACCAACTGCCTTTGGGGCGAATGCCGGGGGACTGGACCGATGGGTGCATCGCGCTCTCCAATGCAGAAATTGAGGAGCTGTGGCAGCTGGTTCCCAACGGGACTGTCATCGACATTCGCCCTTAGGCGGTTACTCGCTGTCCCGCTCTGCGAGTTCCTCGCGAAGGGCCACCACTTCCAACTGCACGCGCTTCACTTCGCGCAGGATCGTCAGCATGTTCATCCGGGCGAACATCCATTCCTTGGCAAAGCCGATCATCACCAGCAGCGCAACGCCGCAAATCGCCCAGAGCGTATGCGCAATAGGGTTGTGAGTGGTATGCGCCGCTTGCCAAATCACGAAGAGGAACAGCAATCCCATTACAACCGTAGAGCCAAAGAGCAGCTTGGCCCAACCACCCATCGGGCCCTTCCATGTGTCGCCGATCTGAGTGAAAAGCCCGCGTTCAGCGTCGAGGCTGTCGAGGAATGCGCGATCATCGTCGCTCAGAGCTTGCGTGATGCGGTCGTCAGGTGTGTCTGTCATGTGTCGTCTCCTTGGGGTGTGTCGGTAAGCGCCGCTTTCAACTTGCGGCGAGCATGGAACAGGCGGCTCTTGGCGGTGCCTGTGGGGATAGATTGCGCTTCGGCGATTTCGGGCAGGGTCAGCCCTTCGACAAAGTGCAGATGCGCAGCGAGGCGTTGTTCAGGCGGAAGCGCGGAAAAGGCTTGGTTAAGCGCGCTGCGTTCATCCTGTGGCGGTTGCTGGCTGAGTTGGGAGGTGGGGTCTGCTTCGGTGGCCCGCGCTCGGGCCGTCATAGCAGCGCGGATGTAATCGGCGCCGCGCCGGTGGAGAATGCCAAAGGCGTAGGCGCGAAAGCGTTTGGGATCGCGCAGCCGTCCAATCCCTTTCCAGACCGCCAGCCAGCATTCCTGTGACAAGTCGCGCGCGCTTTCCGGATTGCCGGTATAGCGCAAGGCCGCGCGAGCGAGCCGCGCGTTCCAGCGCGTATGCAACCGTTCAAAGGCGCGCCGGTCCCCTGTTTGCGCTGTCATGACGAGCAATTCGTCGAACAGCGCATCGGATTGCGGCCGGGTGGAAGAGGCGGGCTTGATCATCACAATGGTAGTCTGCGTTAGCGGTCAATTGGTTCAATCGCCTGTCAAAAACGAAGCGAAAAACCGCCTATTCTTGACATATACCCTTTTTGTTCTACTTTTATTCCAACAAGGATGGAGGCGATTCGATGGTTCAGGCACACGGTACTCTCACCGACTTCTCTTATGACACGGCGCGCGATGCGGCTGGCCTGCCTGCGCGTGTGACGATCTTTGCCGATGATGAAAGACTGCGAAGCGAGATCGGGGAAGACCTATTGGGCGCTGGCTTCCGCTCGGTGGATGGCGGGCAGGTGGTTGACCTTATCGAAGGCCCGATAACCAGCCTTGGCGATGTGGTGATGATCGATTGCTTTGCCGGATCGGGAGGGGGCCTGGATGCGCGCTCTCTGGCGGCTCTCTCGCGGCTGGATATGCGGATTGCGCAGTCCGGCGCGCAATTGATCGTGTCGACATCTTTTGAGGCACTGGACGATGTCTTTGCCACGCTTGATCAATCGCAGGCGCAGATTCTCGTAAAGCCGTCGCGCGCGGATCGGGTTGTGGCCGTGGGACGGGTCCTGACCGGGGTTTCCAATGGCCGAGTGCGCGAGATGAGCGAGAATGATCGGATGACGCTTTTGCGCCTTTCGGAGCAGGTGGACTCGATCGCACAGGAACTGGACCGGATTTCATCCTTCGGTAGCGATGCTCCGAGTGGGGCGGACGATTTCAGTCGGGAATATTCAGCCGCATCAGGCGGTTCAATCGCGTTGCTGGACGTCAACAAACCATCGGCACGGCCCGCTCTGCCCGATCCGCGCGACGTGCGCCAGATGATCGCCGCACGCCATGCGCGCGCGCGCTTCTTCGATGCCGAACTGTTTGCTGATCCGGCTTGGGACATGATGCTCGACTTGGTCGCGGCGCATGGTGAGAAGGCTCGGGTCTCGGTCACTTCTCTGTGCATTGCTGCGGGTGTCCCGGCAACGACGGCGCTGCGCTGGCTCAAGCAGATGGTTGAGAGCGGGATCTTTGTCCGCGTCGCAGACCCCGATGATCGTCGCCGTGCCTTTATCGAGCTGAGCGAGACAAGCCTTGATGCAATGGCGCGCTACTTTTCAGCGATTGATATCCCACTCGCCAAGGCCGCTTGAGGCGGTGTCCGCCTAAGGTGGGCTCAACTAAGTCTGCTCCGCCGCCGCTGCTCTCAATATGACGGTGAGGCTAGGTTCGCCTTGAGCAGCGACCTTTGGGCATTGCGCACTATCGTCACCGGGCATGAGTGAGCGCATGGGGCAGTCGGTGTTGTCGCACGTAATGCGCGCTGCATCCGCTCTTGCGCGGGCCATGATGTTGGCAGGAACAGCGCCTTGCGCGCAGACATGATCCGCCTCGCCCAGCAAACGCGCTTGGCGCAAGGTCAGGTCCTCGGGATCATAGCTGGTAAGGGAGAAGAGATAAGTCGCGGCTTCCTCAGGCGAGGGCTCGCCGCTCGCCCAATCCTCAACCCGCGCATGTGAAGCGCCATCCAGCGGATCAAGCGCGCCGCCTTCACGCAAAGCCGTATCAATGGCGCGCCGCCGCTCCGCCCCTTCGGGCAGACGCTTGCGCAGAGCGGGCCGCGCCGCTTTGAGCGCCATCGCAAGCTTGCCGAGGCTCTCTGGCAAAATTCGCTCCAGCCGCAGGCGGATATGCTTGGCCAATCCTGCGGAAGCCCCGCCAGTGCCCACCGCGATCAGCAGTGGGTCGCGGTCAAGAATGCTCGGCGTTGTGAAATCACACAGGTCAGGGCGATCAACGACATTCACCAGCATCCCCGCACAGCGCAGATTGATCGCGGCAACTTCGCAGGCCTTGGCATCATCGAATGCGACGAAAGCGATCCGCACCCCTTCATCAATCGCCTTGGCCTGATCGTCGATGATGATCCCACCTGCACGCTCAACCAAGCGCCGTTTGGGCTCCGCAGCCTCGCCGTCACCCACCACCAGCACACTTTGGCCGGTGATCTGGTGAAACAGGGGAAGGCTGGCAATTTCGGGCATCACAGCGCGTTTATGCCAGCCATTCGGGCACGCGCTCGGCATCCATAATCGCGCCAGCCTCAATCCGGTCCGCGACCACTGCGAACTTGTCGCCATCGACCAGAACTTCGGGAACGAAGCCGCGGGAATTGTAGCTGGATGCCATGGTCGCGCAATAAGCGCCGGCCGTGCGGAACACCGCGAGATCGCCGCTCTCAAGTTTGTCGGTCAGGCGGCCCATGGCGAAGGTGTCCCCCGTCTCGCAAATCGGGCCGACAATATTGGCGGTCATCTCAGCGCCGCGAGGCTGCACCGCGACAAAATCGTGATACGCGCCATAAAGTGCCGGGCGCGCAAGGTCGTTCATCGCCGCATCGACAATCACGAAGGGATCGTTGATCCCGCGCTTGACCCGCACCACGCGGGTCAGCAACACGCCGGCATTGCCAGCAATCACACGGCCCGGTTCAAAGATCAGCTTGACGCCCCAATGTTTCGTCACACGAGCGACCATTGCGCCATATTCAGCCGGGCTGGGCATCACATCGCCCGCTTTGTAAGGCACTCCCAGACCGCCGCCCAGATCGACATGCGTCACCGCATGGCCCGCGCCGCGCAAGGATGTGACGAGCGCGCCGAGCTTCTCAAACGCGCGCTCCAGCGGTGTAAGGTCACCCAATTGCGACCCGATATGCACCGCAACACCGCGCAGGTTTACGCCCGGCTGGCTCGCGAGTTTGCCGAAAATCTGCCCCGCCTGATCAATCGGCACACCGAATTTGTTATCCGCCTTGCCGGTGGAAATCTTGTCATGCGTGCCCGCATCAACATCCGGATTGATCCGCAGGGCGCATTGCGCGACCATGCCCATCTCGGCGGCAATTTCAGCGAGTTCGAGGCCTTCTTCCTCGCTTTCAATGTTGAACTGGCCAATGCCCGCCTCAAGCCCGGCGATCAGTTCCGCATGAGTCTTGCCCACGCCTGAAAACACGATCTTGGCCGGATCAACGCCCGCCGCCATCGCCCGGCGCACTTCGCCGATGGAGACGCAATCCGCGCCATATCCCTGATTGGCGAGCACGCGCAGCACGGCCAAATTGGGGTTGGACTTGACCGCAAAGGCAATGAGCTTGTCCTCCACCCCCGCCAGCCCTTCGCGAAAAACGATCGCGTGACGCTCCAGAGTGGCGCGCGAATAGACATAGACGGGAGTGCCCACGTCCTCGGCAATCCGGGGCAGGGGTACGTCCTCGGCGTGCATCACGCCGTCACGATATTCAAAATGGTCCATGGAGCTTAGTGTTTTGAGCTGTTTTCAGTTTGAGCTGTTTTCAGGGGGAAGATCGAAGGGGTCGTCCTCGCGCTCTTCTGAGCGGCGGCGCAGTTCGACGCTGCGTTCGGGCGCAGCCAGCGCATCGGGTTCGAGCAATTGTTCGGCATTGGGCGCGTTTTCCTCACCCTCGGGTGCACCATACGGAGCAACCGGCAGGCTCGCGCTTTCGGGCGGGGTGAGCGGCGCGCTGGCCCCGCAAGCGGTCAGACCAGCCAGTGCTGTCAGAGCTGTCAGGGCCAATGCCATTCGCATCATGTGTCCGCTCCCTCGCGCATTCCCAGCGCGGCCTTTGCGCGCGCCACTTGAGTACGTACCTGTTCCGGCGCGGTTCCGCCATAGGAAGAACGCGCGGCGACCGACGCATCGACGCTGAGGGCGGAAAACACCCGTTCATCAACGCGTGTATCAATCTCCTGAAGGTCCGCCAAAGGCAGCGCATCAAGCGCAACGCCTCGCTGTTCGGCCAGCTTCACGGCAGCGCCAGTGATGTGATGCGCCTCGCGAAACGGGATGTCTGCCTCGCGCACCAGCCAATCGGCAAGGTCGGTTGCGGTGGCATAGCCAAGCTCCGCCGCCTCGCGCATGCGGTGCGTGTGGAAGGTCGCTTCGGCAATCATGCCGGTGGTGGCGGCGATGCTGAGTTCTATCAGGCCAGCGGCTTCGAAGACAGGCGGCTTGTCGTCCTGCATGTCCTTGGAATAGGCGAGCGGCAGACCCTTCATCGTGATGGTCAGCGCGGTTGCACACCCGATCACTCGGCCCGCATGGCCGCGTACCAGCTCGGCGGCATCCGGGTTCTTTTTTTGCGGCATGATCGAAGAGCCGGTCGAAAGCTGATCGGGCATGCGGATAAAACCGAAGGGCTGGCTTGCCCAGATGATCAATTCCTCGGCAAGGCGCGAGAGGTGGATCGCGGTGATGCTGGCGGTGTGGAGGTAATCGAGCGCAAAGTCGCGATCTGACACAGCATCCAGCGAATTGGCGCTGGGCCGGGTGAAATCGAGCGCGATTGCCGTCATGTCGCGGTCAATCGGGAAGCCCGTGCCCGCCAGCGCGGCGGAACCGAGCGGGCATTCATTGAGCCGCTCCCGCGCACTCGCCAGCCGCGAGCGATCGCGGGCAAACATCTCGAAATAGGCCATCAGGTGGTGGCCGAGTGTCACGGGCTGCGCGGTTTGCAGGTGGGTGAAGCCGGGCATGATGCTGGCCGCATGCTCATCAGCGCGCGTTACCAAAGCGGCTTGCAGATCGGCGAGACCTGCATCCATCTGGTCGATCGCGACGCGCACCCACAGGCGGAAATCGGTCGCCACCTGATCATTGCGGCTGCGCGCTGTGTGCAAACGTCCGGCCGCCGCTCCGATCAATTCGGTGAGGCGGCTCTCGGTCGTCATGTGGATGTCTTCAAGGTCCCAATCCTCGGGCACGCCGTCGGCTTCGTATTCCCCGGCAATGCGGGCGAGACCTTCGGTGATGGCCGCTGCGTCTTCTTTGCTGATGATCCCTTGTGCTGCGAGCATCGCGACATGGGCTTCGCTGGCGAGGATGTCTTGCCGCCACAGCGCCTTGTCAAACGGGATCGAGGCATTGATTTCGCGCATGATCGCGCTAGGTCCACCGGCGAACCGCCCGCCCCACATCTGGTTCGCGGTCTTGGAGTTGGAGCCTGTCATGATCCGTTTGTCGCCCGTTATTCTGCTTGCTGCTGTGTCTCTGGCCGCGTGCGATAGTGCTCCC
>JBCBMN010000149.1:0-6887 GCA_039822745.1 Pseudomonadota bacterium
CCGATGCTGAGAAGGAGCTGGCAAAGTACGTTCAGCTTGCGATAGGTCGTCGCGCGGGTGTTGAGCACCACATCAAGGCCCTTATCCGCGATCCACGCCTCAAGCTTTTGGGGGTCCGCGCCAAGCTTCTTGTAATCGTGGAAGGCGTAATCAAGGCCGTTGGCATCAAGCCAGCGCCGGGCCTTCTTGACCGTGTCGCAATTGGGGATGCCATAGAGGTGGATGGTCATTGCTGAAGTCCTACAGGATGGAACACATGGAACACTGTCCAGGGGCGAAGCTTTCGCAGCCAATTCTTGGGCTTAAAGCCACAGGCCGTCAGCGTCTCGCAATCGGGTGCGCGGTCAAACATGGCAGGGGCCTTAGCGGGTAAGAGGGCTGTAGGACAGATGCGCATCGGCAATCGCCACCGCCAAAGCGTCCGCTGCATCGGCCCCTGCGATCTCAGCGCCCGGCAGCAACACTTTGAGCATCGCTTGAACCTGCGCCTTGTCCGCCCCGCCTGTGCCCACCACCGCTTTCTTGACAAGCCGCGCAGCATGTTCGTTGACACCCAGACCCGCCGCCCCGCAAGCGGCCAGCACCGCGCCGCGCGCCTGCGCCAGTTTGAGCGTGGATTGCGGGTTCTTGTTGAGGAATACCTCTTCGCAAGCGGCGCGATCCGGCGAATGCGCTGCGATCACATCGGCAAGCTGCGTCTGCAGCACCGCCAGTCGCTGTGTCATCGGAGCCTTCGCATCGGTCGGGATCTGCCCGTTGGCGATATGCGACAGCTGCGAGCCTTCGCTGCGCACCACTCCCCAGCCGGTGCAGCTGAGAGATGGGTCAAGGCCAAGTATGATCATCTCCAGATCACAACCCCACCATGAAGCCCAGCCGCCAAAGGAAAGCTATCAGAAGGGCAACCCCCAAAGCCGAAGCCAAGGCCCATGCGGACCAGCTCAGCCCAGCGTCTCCATCACCGCATCGGGGATTTCGTAATTGCCCCAAACGGTCTGCACATCGTCATCATCATCGAGTGTGTCGATCAGCTTGAGCAGCGTGCTCGCGCCCTTTTCGTCCATCTCAACGGTAAGGTTGGGTTTCCATGCAAGCTTGACTTCCTTGGCCTCGCCCAGAGCTTTTTCGAGCGAGGATGACACTTCGTGCAGATCTTCGGCTGCGGTCCAGATCGTGTGCCCGTCTTCGGAGCTTTCGATATCCTCTGCGCCCGCTTCCAGTGCGGCTTCTAGCACTTTTTCCTCATCGCCCGCCTCGGGGCCATATTCGATCAGGCCAAGCCGTTCGAACCCGTGTGCAACCGAGCCTTCGGTGCCCAAATTGCCGCCATTCTTGCTGAACGCAGTGCGTACAGCGGTTGCCGTGCGATTGCGGTTGTCGGTCAGAGCTTCGACGATAATCGCGCTGCCGCCAGGGCCATAGCCTTCATAGCGGACCTCTTCGTAATTCTCGCCATCCGCGGCGTTGGCCTTGTCAATCGCGCGCTGGATATTGTCCTTGGGCATGGACTGCCCCTTGGCGGTGTTGATCGCCAGTCGCAGGCGCGGATTCATATCGGGATCAGGCGCACCCATTTTGGCGGCAACCGTGATTTCGCGGCTGAGCTTGGAAAACAAATTGGAACGCTTTTTGTCCTGCGCACCTTTACGGTGCATGATATTCTTGAATTTGGAATGGCCTGCCATGGATCGTCCTTGCGGGAACTCTTTGTTTAGGATGGGGGATGCTATGGGCATCCGATCAATGAAAGACGCATTAGACCTATGACCGCCCCATCGACAAGCCCATCTACAGGCCCATCGGAAACGACCGGGCAAGACCCGGTTTTGAGCGACGATCTGGACATAGCCCAGTCTGCGCCCGCGCCCGCCAATGTGGTTGAGGAGTGGAAGCGGTTTGGTGCATTCATGCGCAGCCCAGCTCTCCCGACAGGGACACAAGCGCGTGGCAGCGCCGTCCTTGCGACTTTGCGCATTCTGCTGCTTGATCTTTCGGTCATGGCTATACTGATTGCCGCGCTGGGTGCAGCAAGCGCAGCGGGCTTTGAACTGCCGGAGAACGTGAACAATTCGCTGGGGCCAAACCTATTCGCGGTCGTGCTCGTCGTTGTCCTCGCCCCCCTGATGGAAGAACTGTTCTTCCGCAGCTGGCTTGCAGGCCATCCGCCGATCATGGCAGCCATCGCAATCTGCGTGGTCGGGTTTGGCGGGGGAGCGCTAGTGGCGACCCTGATTGATCCCGAAGGCACTATGCCTGCGCTGCTGATCATCGGCCCGGCAATTGCGCTGGTCGCTGCTCCCGTTTCGGCGGTCGTCCTACTCAAGAAACCAGTGCCCGGTTTCTATAAGCGCCTGTTCCCGGTGTTTTTCTGGCTCAGCTCGCTAGCCTTCGCGATGGTTCATCTCGCGAATTACACCGAAGGCGCACTCTGGATTTTGCTGCCGCTTATCCTGCCGCAATTGGTTTTGGGCACGATGCTCGGTTACATCCGGGTCCATCACGGACTGATCGCAGCGATCGCGATGCATGCAATGCATAATGGTCTGTTGTTCAGCCTCGCCCTCCTCGGCAAGCTGGCAGAGGATGCTGGCTCAGCTGCTGCGTTGAGTTAAATCTTAACTGCTGTCCCGCTGGCGCTGACCATTAGCATAGATCCGGTGTCACCGATCACCTCGTAATCGAGATCAACCCCGACAACCGCATTGCACCCGCGCGAGGCGGCTTCGGCCTGCAATTCCTCAATCGCTTCATCGCGCGCCTTTTGCAGGATGCGCTCATAAGATCCCGAACGCCCACCCACGATATCGCGGATATTGGCAAACATATCGCGGAACAGATTGGCGCCGACAATCACCTCACCCACGACAATGCCACCATAGTCCTGAATGGGTCGTCCTTCGATGGTCGGTGTAGTGGTGACGATAATTCCGCGCGCGTCTTTCCAAGGTCCTGGCATCGGGGGCTCCTCCAACGATCAGAATGGGTGTGTTATATAGGTAGCACACTTAGCCTTACAAGCACACATCGATCAATATCAGGGTTCGCCCGCTCCGATTGTCATCCTCGTCCGATCGCCCCAGGTCGAGACCGTCCCCGTGACGCGATTTTCGTCGAGAATTTCAAGCACGCGCTCGGGATTGGGTAGTTGGTTCTGTGGGGTGTAACTGACGTTGATATCCTCCAGATGGAGAGTGACGGAGTATTGCGGCTCGCTATCCTCTTGATCTGAGAGAAACTGACCCAAACGATCACGACCCACACTGACACCAACGCCGCTATCGGTGAGCGCGAAAAGGAAAGAGTCCTCACTCTCATTGGCGCGATAGATCGCCCGGCCCGGCTCGATCTCGTGATCCCGACAAAAGATTACGGGCGTAGCGGCCTTGCCTTCAGAATTGGTGTCACCGCTCTCAGCCGCCTCGCGCTCTTTGGCTGCCTTGTCCATCACAATACCTGAGATGAGCCCGCCAAGCATGCCACTCGCGGCGCTGGCTTCGACATCCTTTGATGTCCCTTTGAACTTTAGGCGACTGGCGCAATCCTCGATGGGAGCAACCGCGGGAGCGTTGCCCTGCGGCAAGGTTAGGGATGCAACCACCTCGTTCATCCAGGCACGCAAGGCTTCGGCATCTCTAGTGGAAGAGCTCGCACGGATCTTCACATACCAACCATCAATCGCGAACATCGCAACGCCAGTGCTGATGAAATACTGGCTATCAGGCGTGTCGTAGATCGCCTGCAATCCTGTGCCAGCGCCTTGCCCCGGCGGCGTTATCGCTTCCACTGTATATGCAAGCTTAGGCGAGTTATAGGCCGGTCGCGCGGCAATCGAAGAGCGGGCTTGCGCAAACCAAACCGGCAGACTGCCCGAAGTCACACGGTAAATGTACACTGACACGGCTTCGGTCGACCCGGGAGCATCATAGGACAGGCCGACATTGAGAGCGTCGGTTGAGAAATTCGTTCCCTTACGCTTATCTATACCGCCCAGCACCGCAGGCACACTAATGCCGGTGTGGGGGTGGAGGTAAGGAGCGCCCTCTTCAAATATAACGGGTGTTCGCTCACGCCCTAACGCGGGAGCCTGCGCAAGCGTAGCAATAGCTACCAGTCCAAGTACGCGGGAAAAGATTCTCCGGCTCTGCATACGATCCCTCCAAAACAGCAACTGAAGAGGGAGAATACACTAGAGAAATCCGTTGCACATCCAAAACCTTGCAGCTTTAGCCCATACCAAGCGCGGCCTTATAGGTTTCAAGGACCATGTCCTGTTCAGAGCGCTCGTCGGGCTTCATTTTGCGCAGCTTGATGACCTGACGCATGATCTTGGTGTCATACCCCACCGCCTTTGCCTCGGCGTAAACGTCGCGAATGTCGTCTGCGATACCCTTCTTCTCTTCTTCGAGGCGCTCAATCCGCTCAATCAGCAGGCGCAGGCGGTCGTCAGTGGCTTCAGCCATCGTGTTTGGTCTCCATTCGGGAATCGATTCGTTGCCGCTACGCCTAGCCCTGAGATGCAGCAGGTTGAAGAGCAGCGTCCACAATTGCGTTGATGCCGATTGCCGAACGGGCCGCTAGCGGGGTGGCGCGGCGCCGGTTAACAGTGTCCCATGATCCAGAGGGAGGCTACGTTGAAGAAGGTCCTTACTTTATGTGTCGCTAGCGCAATGGCCGCTGCGTGTTCAGGCACGCCCCCCGTTGAACGTGCGCCGGGCGAAACCTTCTACGAGACCAAGAATTTGCCGATTGAAGCAGCTGAGGCAGTTGCTGTGCGCGGCCCCTTCAAAGTGACTGTGTTTGGTACTGCCGACGCGCCAGAGGTGACATTGATGGGACCGCCAGAAATGATCGCCGATACGCTGGTTGAAGTGCAAGAGAGCACTGTCTCAATCCGCTTTGTCGAGGGCGCTGAGTGGAGCTGGAACACAGGAGCGGGCATGCATGCGCTGGTGAACCTCCCTTCGCTTAATTCCGTCGCGCTCCAAGGTTCGGGGAGCATCAAGGTTTACGGAGCGAAAGCAGCCAGCTTCGAAGCGG
Organism: Pseudomonadota bacterium; assembly: GCA_039822745.1. Lineage (GTDB taxonomy): Bacteria > Pseudomonadota > Alphaproteobacteria > Sphingomonadales > Sphingomonadaceae > Erythrobacter. Next base: position 5,038 of record JBCBMN010000149.1, read on the forward strand.
GGACCGGCGGTTCAGGGTCGATCACTATCACCGGGTTGGAGGCTGACAATGTCGAATTGGGCGTTGGCGGCTCGGGATCGGTGAGCGCGCAGGGCACCGCGACCAACGCCTCTTATGGTGTGGGCGGATCTGGCATTGTCGATGCAAAGCGCTTGCGCGTTGCCACGGCACAAATCGGTATCGGCGGATCGGGATCGATCTATGCCGATGTCAGCGAGAGCGCCGAGATCGGCGTTGGAGGGGCTGGCAAAGTCGAGGTTGTCGGCGGGGCCGAATGCACATTCGAGCAGCCCCAGGCCGGCCAGATCGAATGCCGTTGATCCGTTAGTCCGATCAGTTCTTCGCGATGCTCGCTTCCATCCGAGCCAATTGCTCTTCGGTAGCCGGGCTTTGGCGCGTCGCCTTCCATTCCTCTTGCGGCATGCCGTGGATAAGCTCGCGCGCGCGCGCCTTGTCGCCTTCAAACCCGGCATCGCGGATCCAGTCGGCAAGGCAATTGCGACAGAAGCCGGAAAGACCCATCAAATCGATGTTCTGCGCATCATGACGATGACGCAGATGTCGCACCAGCCTGCGAAACGCTGCAGCCGCGACCGCATCGTCAAGTGCCTCCAACATATCCTTGTCGTCGCTCATTATCCTGTCATTCCTTCGTTTATGTCGTTGTGTTGCAAGACGCCTATGCCATAGCGTTACACGTCTTGGGAGGGATCATTGGACAAACAGACTTCAGTTTCCGAAAGCGACCGCAGCCGCACGAAGATCGACCCGCGCGGGCGCAAGGTCAAAATTCTTGCCACTATCGGCCCTGCCAGTCGCTCACCGGAAATGCTGCGCCGCCTGTTTCGCGCGGGCGCGGACGCTTTCCGCGTCAATATGAGCCACGGCACGCAGGACGATCACGCCAAAGCGATTGCGACAATCAGGGCGCTTGAGAAGGAATTTGCCCGCCCCATCGCGATCCTCGCAGACCTGCAAGGGCCAAAACTGCGCGTTGGCGAATTTGTCGGCGGGCGCGCAGTTATTCGCCATGGTGGGCACTTCAACCTCGACCATGATCCCGCGCCGGGCGATGACAGCCGTGTCTGCCTGCCTCACCCTGAACTGTTCGGTATTCTGGAACGCGGTCAGCGGCTGGTGATCAATGACGGGAAAATCCGTCTGGTTGTGCGCGAGGCCGATGAGACCCGCATCCGCTGCTCTGCCGAAGTTGGCGGGGTGATTTCGGACCGCAAGGGCGTCAACGTGCCTGACGCCGAAGTGCCGATCCCCGCGCTGACGGACAAGGATCGCAAAGACCTGGCCTTCGCTGTCGAGCAAGGCGTCGATTGGATCGCGCTCAGCTTTGTCCAGCGCCCAGAGGACATGGCCGAGGCGCGCCGTCTGATCAAAGCAACGCAATCGGGCCAAGGCCCGGCTCTGTGCGCCAAGATCGAAAAGCCCAAAGCGGTGGAGCGCCTGTCGGAAATCATCGAGCTGTCGGATGCGATCATGGTCGCGCGCGGTGATCTGGGTGTGGAACTGGAGCCGCATGAAGTGCCGCCGCTGCAAAAGCGGATCGTTGCGGCCAGCCGCAATGCGGGTAAGCCGGTGATCGTGGCGACGCAAATGCTCGAAAGCATGATCGAAAGCCCCTCGCCCACCCGGGCCGAAGTCTCCGATGTGGCCAATGCGGTCTATGATGGGGCAGACGCAGTGATGCTCTCGGCGGAAAGTGCGGCTGGCGAATGGCCCGAGGAATCGGTCGCGATGATGCACCGTATCGCTTTGCAGGTGGAGCGTGACGAGGAATACACCGCCCGCGTGCGCTTCTCTGACACGCCGCCTGATGCGACCACGGCTGACGCGCT
>JBCBMN010000150.1:0-6831 GCA_039822745.1 Pseudomonadota bacterium
AATGACCACGCCGTAGGGTAGTTTGCTGACCCGGTAGGCCAGCCCTACGTCGGCGGACAGAACATAGGGGAAGGCCGAGAGCCCGTATTGGGCGATAAAGGCGCGATGGTCCGCCTCATCCCCGTCGCTTGCAAAAACAAGCCGCAGACGATCGCTTTCATGGTCAGCAATGCTCTTGAGCGCGGGCAAGAGCTCTTTGCAAACCGGGCAGGTGCTCGACAAGAAGAACAGCAACGTGGCCCGGCCTTGCGCGCGCGCGCCTCCGATCTGGACCGAGGAGCCGGTCAGCGAGGGCGCATCAAAGGCGGGCGCCTCATCCCCCACCTGGATCGCGTCCCCAAGGGATAGCGCGCCCACGGGCTTTATCCGATCATGCAGCAAACCGATTTGGCGCACCATCGCATAGACGACAACGCACAGCGCGAGGATGACCACCCAGGAGAGGGCCACAGCGGCAATCAGCGCCTCCATCATGATACAATCTCCGACCAGGTCTGTTGATTTCGGATGAGCGCCTCCAGCGCGAGGTAAAGCACGACCAGCGCGGCAACGCCGAAGATTGCGGCAGCTGTGTCCAAGCCCCCCCAATCGCGCGGCGCGACGGGAAGGCGCAATGTGGCGGCCAGCGCACACAAGCCGAGATTGCGAAGGACAAGCGCAGACGAAATCCGCCCGCTGGCGCGGCCAAAATGGCACCCGCAATCGATCTGGGTGTGCCCTCTTTTGAGGTTCAGAGCGATCCCGCCAGCGTAACCGACCAGCAAGGCAATGGCGAGGGCCGCGCCCATCGCATGCGCACCAACCAGCAACAGCGCCGCCGCCGAAACTTCCAGCGCGATGACCAGGGGTGCCGCAAGTTTGACAGCGCGCGCATCCATCAAGCGATAGGCGCTAAGAACGCCCTGAAAGGCACGGTAATCCCTCAGCTTATGCAGCGCGGCTGATGCATACAGCAAAGCCATCACAAGCGCCAAGATCTGGGCAAAAAGCGGATCAAGGGCCACTGCGATCACCACGCTTTCACATTCAGATAGGTGCCGCTTGGCGCAATCTCGCTGCGCACGATGTGATCTCCGCTGGTCGCATCGTAGACATTGACCCGTGCCTGGGTGAGGCCATCAAAGCCCCTCTGGCCTTGCGATGCGAAGATTCGCATTTGCTCAAGGAATGAGAGCGGGATGTGGACATCCTGCGTAAGCAGTTTGGGCTCGTCGGTTTGCGTCACGTCGATTGAGATCGTGAGATCCTTCATCGTGATCCGTTGGATACGCTTTTGGGTCTCGGTGTCGAAAACCCAGACTTCCTCGCCCGGATCTTCAAACTGATGCGGCTCGCCCTTGCGAACCAGCGCGTAAAGGCGTCCGGTCTTTTCATGCGCTGCCGAATGGCCAAAACCAGCGATCGTCCAGCCAGAACTGCGCTCGCTGTCGGTGAGGAGGGACCATTCATCGCGCGCGGTGATAGCGTCATCGGAAACGGTGAAAGCGCGCACATTGGCCTCACGGGTCATGAAGTACCATGTGTCGCCGATCTTGCTGGGCGCAGCGGTCAGCGGGTCCTCGATCGCATCAAACAGCACCGGCGTGCGCTCGACGCTCTGCGCCGCGCCGTCGGGGCCCAACTTGATGTGCATGAATGCGCCGTTGCTGCAGATTAGAAAGAAGCTGCGCTCGCCGCCGGCATGCGGGATCATGCAGCCCGGTGTCTCGACCTCTTCCACAAACGCTTTGCTCTCAAGATCGACAATCGTCAGCGTCTGCGCCGGCGTGTAATTGGTGACCGCCAGAAACTGCTCATCTTGCGTCGAGCTGACGAGGAAGTTGTTGGTGATCCCCATCATGCGCTTTGACGGGATAACGATTTCATAGAGTGGTTTGAGCGTGGTGGTGTCATAGGCGACGACGACATCGGTCCGCTCTCCGCGCGTGCCCCGGCTGAAATAGGTTTCGACCGAAACAATCTCATCGCGTCCATACAGCGGCAGCAGATTGGTGTGCCAATATCCGGTTGAGATCTGGCCGAGCCGTTTGCCTTCGATGTCGAACAGATAGGCGCGTCCATCAACAAAATCGGGCGCGCCAAGGCCATAGACCCAGAACCGCTCACCGGGGTCGGCATCTTCCAATGTCTCGACAAAGGCCGTCTCAGGGAAGGGGCTCTCGCGCGTCTCATCGCTGCTGCCGGGGGACAGGAAGAGCCACCCGATACCTGCAAGGACGAGCAGGAACACCGCGCCAAAGAGGATCGACCGCCTTGTCATGAACCCAAGCACCCCGCCTCACTTTCAATCATGACCTTGCCAATGCGCACGGCCACAAACCTGCGAATGAGGCAGAGGATGACGAAAATCGAACTATAGGTCAAGTGACCAATAAATGCCCTCTCGCTTGAAAGTCGGCGCGCAGGGCGCCATGGCGGGTCCCCCTTCACTCAGAAAGGCGCGAATTGCAGAACCTGAATCCGAGCGATGCCTTTGAAGAGCCACTGGAAATGTTCGCCCTGCAAAGGTTCGGCAATAAGAGCGGCTCGGGCGTTCACGACAAGGGGCAGAAAAGGGTCAAGGCGATCCTTAAGGTCGCGATCGACCTTCTGCTGGTCGAGGGATTTTCCGACTTTTCCATGCGACGCGTCGCTAACACTGTGGGCGTGAACCTGTCGGCGGTGCAGTTCTATTTTCCAACCCGCGATGATCTCTTGCGCGCGATCGCCAAGTTTGTGTCCTACCAGTACGAGGCGCAGCAACAGCGCGTGATTGGCGCAGACTATGCCACACCTCTGGAGCGGTTCGAGGCCTATCTCGATTTCAGCCTGGTGCGCGTTCGTGACCAATTGGGCTATTATATGTTTCTCGGCGAGGCGCAGAGCGGATCGGACATTTTCGCCGAGGCGTGCCGGGAGGTCTACACGCTCGATGTGGTCGTGCTGTCGCAACTTCTGGCTCCGCTCCTTCCCGACGCTTCGCAGATCGAGATCAAGCAACGCGCCGCGTTCATGTCCGCGGCGATTGATGGGCTTGAGATTTACCTGAAAGAGAGCCCGCAATTGGCGCCGGTCATTCCCGATATTTACGAATACGGGAAAAACATGCTCCTCAAGATGGCGAAAAACGCGTGAGTTCGCAGGCCCCGCCGATGAGGCTGACCGCGCGCTACTAGCCGTCGCCGGTGGCGACGCCGCCTTGCCTCGAATCACTCAATATGAGACATGTGTCCCATATTGAGCCTTGAGCCAGTGCTGAAACCAGCCTGCAAACAAGACCAAACAGGGGGTAGGGAGCGTGCTTCAGACGAGCCGCAAAGCCGGTCAGATCAGTCGCACGCGTCAACAGATCGAAGCCGCGCTTTTCGCCCTTCTCCAAGAGCAAGACCTGCTTGAGATTTCTGTCATCAACCTATGCGAGGTAGCCGGCGTCGGGCGCCAGACCTTTTACCGCCATTATGCCGACAAAGAGGATGTCATCCGCTCGCGCATGCAGGGCATTTTCGACGAGTATTTGACCTCTCTTCAGACCGAAGAGAGCGCATCATGGGACGTGGAATTCGTCAATCTGGAGACGCTGCGGGTATGGAAAGCTCACAGGGATTTCTTCATCCTCACCGCCAAACCGTCGGTTCAGGGCGTCATCTTTTCCGAGATGGATCGTATGATGGACAAGATGGTGAGCGCAAACCTGGCGCACAGCCAGATTGATCCGCTTTTGAGGGTGTTTCGACACTGGGGCATGAAGGGAGTGCTGCTCGCCTGGGCCCAATCTGGCATGCGTCAGTCGCCCGAGGAGATCAACGCCATCCTCAAAGCGGCCAATGACAGCCCAACAACACAATCAAGAACAACGCACGCCGGATAACCGAGCGGCGCTATTACAAGGGAGCAAGGCATGAGCGAACATATTGAGGGAAAATCAATTGTCATCACCGGCGCAGCGGGCGGGTTTGGCCAACTCATCAGCCAGAAGGCGGCGGCGCTGGGCGCCAGGATCACATGCATTGATGTTGACGAGGAGGCGCTCGGCGCCTGTGTTGCACAGATTGGATCAGCAGGCGGCGCCGCGCAGGCCGTCACGGCCGATGTCACCGATCTGGCTGGGATGAAAGCCGCTGCAGCTCGAGCGATCGAGGCCTATGGCCAAATCGACGTCATGATCAACAATGCCGGCGTTATGCCTCTGGGCCTGTACTCTGATCACGAACTGGGCGCTGAGCCCTGGCATCGCTGTATCGACATCAATTTCAAAGGCGTGCTCAACGGCACCATCGCCGTCTATGATCACATGATCGCGCGCGGTGAGGGACATGTTGTCAATCTGTCGTCGATTTATGGAAATTTCCCGGTGCTGGGCGCGGCGGTCTATGGCGCGACCAAGGCTGCGGTGAACTTCCTCTCGGAATCCCTGCGGGTCGAGGCGCGCGGCAAAATCAAGGTCACCACCGTCAAGCCGACCGGCGTTCCCGGCACCAAGCTGGGCAGCGGCGTGGTCAACCGCGAAGCGGTGATCGGCATCGTCGGCCAAAACGCGCCGGCCTATCTCGAAACGCTGGCCGCCTATGGTGGCGGCGCGCTCAGCGCCGATCAGCTTGACCCTGCGCGCATGGATTATCCGGTGCTCGATCCCGAACATATCGCAGACCAGATCATCCACGCGATCAACCAGCCCAAGGGCGTCTCAGTCAGCGATATCACCGTGCGCGCCTCAGGAGACCACTACATTTTGTGATCGGGCCAGGCGCGAGGGCGACCGATAGAGCGAAGACACAGCAAAGCATAAGGGAGAGAAGACCGTGCCCATCCATGACCAGCAGGCCATGCTCACCGGTATCAAGGTGCTCGACATGACAAGCGTTGTGTTTGGACCATATGCAACCCAGATTCTCGCGGATTTGGGGGCCGAGGTGATCAAGGTCGAAACCCCGATTGGCGACGTGATGCGCTATGCTGGGAAGAGCGCGGCTAGCACAGGCATGGGCCCGTCCTACCTGGCGCTCAACCGCGGCAAGCAATCGATCACGCTCGACCTTAAGAACCCCGAAGACGCGGACGTGATGCGCTCGCTCGTGGCCGAGACCGATGTCTTCATCCACAATGTCCGCGACAAGGCGATCACCAAGCTGGGCTTTGGATATGAGGAAACCAAGGCCCTCAATCCTGATCTTATCTATGTGCATTGCGTGGGCTTTGGCTCAGGCGGGCCTTACGCCTCGCTCCAGGCCTATGACGATGTGATCCAGGCGGCATCAGGAGCCACCACTCTCGCCTCCCGTGTCGATGGCAATCCGGAGCCTCGCTACATCCCCTCGCTGATTGCGGATAAGGTCGCCGGGCTCCACGCCGCTTACGCGACGATGGCGGCCGTCATTCACACGCTGAGAGGTGGCGGTGGCCAACGCGTCGAAGTTCCCATGTTTGAGGCCTTCACCGGCTTCATGCTGAAGGAGCACCTTGCTGGAAAGACCTTCGATCCGCCTGTGGGGGACCTGTTGTACGAGCGGCAAGTGGACCCTGATCGCCAACCCTTTCCCACCGCGGACGGGTTTATCTCGATTGTTCCTTACACCGATCAGTCCTGGCCGATCCTGTTCGAATGCCTTGGCAATCCCGAAGTGCTTGAGGATGAAAGGCTCAACACCCGTACGAACCGTTCGGCGAATATCCGTTTGCTTTACCAGGCGATCGCCCGGCAAACCCCGTCCAAAACGACCAGCGAATGGATTGAAATCCTGCGCGCTGCGCGCCTTCCCTGCATGGCCGTGCGCGACATCAACGATATTCTGGACGATCCGCATTTGCAGCAGTCAGGCTTTTTTGAGAGTCGCGAACACCCCAGCGAAGGCGCGATCTACGAAATGCGCGAGCCAAGCCTCTTCTCGGATTGGGAGCACCCGGCACCCGATCCCGCGCCAAAGCTTGGCGAACAGAGCGAGGCGATCAAGGCCAGTCTGGCCAAGAAGGCCCCCTGATAATCGAAAGCTGGACCCTCGCCGCACGCTGCATGTCGATCAGGACTTTGATTATGCCGCTCCCAACTCGCAAAAGGCCAAGACACTATGCAAACCGAGCATGAATTCTCTTACGACGCCAAATTGCTGGCCCCGCTAAACGTTGGAGCCGTGCAAGGCGGGCAGCGCCAAGTCTTTCAGGTGTCAGACGGTGAGGTCACCGGCGATCGCATTCGCGGCACACTGGTGGGAGGGGCGGATTGGGCCCTGATCGGCGCAGACGGCTTTGTCAGGCTTGATGTGCGGTCCCATATCGTGACGCACGATGAGGCGATCATCTACTTTCAATACACCGGCCTGCTCGAAATGAACGCCGCTTTCCAGAATGCGCGCGCGCAAGGAGGCGAGACCCAATATGGCGACCACTATTTCTACTCCAATCCCAGGCTTGAGACGGGCGATCCTCGATACGCTTGGGTCAACACCACGTTCTTTGTCGGCCAAGGTCGCGCCACGAAAGAAGGGGTTGCCTACCGCATTTCGCGGTATCTGTGAGGAAGAGTCGGTCTGAGCGCGGTAGAAGGCCGTGTCATTTCTCAAGGCCAATCAGGCGCAAAAAAGCTCGGAAGCGTGCGCTGCATTCCTCTGAGCATCCAACTTAGCCCTAAAGCCATTGTTACTCGTGAACGCCGGTCGATGAATGAACCGTGTCGGTAAGGAGGAACAGCCAGACTGAAAAGTCTGCACATGGGTCGATAGCCGAAGGTCCGCTTTAGATCTCTGAACCGCCGAGAGCGGACAATCAGCATTCGGCCCAGCATCGGCCAAGAACCAAAATCGACCGAATGTCCGCTTCGACCCCCAATTTCAGACATCAAACTCAATTTTTGGACGACCG
>JBCBMN010000151.1:0-6778 GCA_039822745.1 Pseudomonadota bacterium
TACATCGTCTACGGCCCACTGATGAACGGCGCGACCGAAGTCGTGTTTGAAGGCGTGCCCAACTATCCCGATCATGGCCGCTTCTGGGACGTGGTGGACAAGCATCAGGTCAACATCATCTACACCGCACCCACTGCAATTCGCGCGCTGATGAGGGAAGGCGATGAGTGGGTGAAGAAGTATGACCGGTCCTCGCTGCGTCTGCTCGGCAGTGTTGGCGAGCCGATCAACCCAGAGGCCTGGCGCTGGTATTTTGAAGTGGTGGGTGAGGGCCGTTGCCCAATCATTGACACCTGGTGGCAGACCGAAACCGGCGGCTGCATGATCACCACTCTGCCTGCCGCGCATGACATGAAGCCCGGCTCTGCCGGACTGCCTTTCTTTGGCGTTCAGCCTCAGCTGGTCGACAATGAAGGTGGCGTTCTGGAAGGCACGGCGGAAGGCAATCTGTGCATCACGGCCAGCTGGCCGGGTCAGGCGCGCAGCGTCTATGGCGATCACGAACGTTTCGAGCAGACCTATTTTTCGACCTACACAGGCAAATACTTCACCGGCGATGGCTGCAAGCGTGACGAGGACGGTTATTACTGGATCACGGGCCGCGTCGACGACGTCATCAATGTCTCGGGCCACCGTATGGGCACCGCTGAGGTCGAGAGCGCGCTGGTGCTTCACGCCAAGGTCGCCGAGGCGGCAGTCGTGGGCTACCCGCATGATATCAAGGGGCAGGGCATCTATTGCTATGTCACTCTGAACGTGGGCGAGGAAGGCGATGAGGCGCTCTACAAAGAGCTGCGCGCATGGGTTCGGCAAGAGATCGGTCCGATTGCAACGCCCGATCACATCCAGTTCACCGACGGCCTGCCCAAGACCCGATCAGGCAAAATCATGCGCCGTATCTTGCGCAAGGTGGCCGAGAATGATTTCGGCTCTTTGGGGGATACCTCAACGCTGGCTGACCCCTCGCTGGTCGAACGAATGATTGAGGGGCGGCAAAACCGCTGAGAGCCCGCGTCATCCGTGTCATTATAGCCGACGATCACCCGCTGTTCCGCAATGCGCTTGGCCATGCTTTGGCCAAAGTGTGGGGCGGTGCCGAAGTGGTGGAAGCGAGCTCAGCGGTGCAAGCTCAGCGTCTTCGAGCCGGTCAAAGGGCGCGGTGCCTTTCAGGAAGCGGGCAATTTCGCTGATTTCGCTGGCCGTGGGGCGCTTATAGCGCAGCCTGCGGCCATCGTCGCATGCGACTTTCGGACAGGGCTATTCAAGGCCGAGTTCGCCGAGATTCATGGTCGCGGCTGAATAGCTTGCAGCCGCAAGGCGACCGTTCAGATTGGCGCGGATGGAGCGGACTTCTGCGTCAGCGGCGCGTTCTTCACGCAAGTTGACGAGGAAAAAATCACCAGCACCCAGCGCGAACCTTTTGCGCTCTGCTTCTACCATGGTGGTTGCCTGCTCCACTTCATCATCAGCGAGACTGGCCAGCCGCAAGGCGGCGTTGAGGTTTGTCAGGATATTGTCGAGCTCAACCTCAATCCGGTCAGCCGTGCGCTGCTCGCGCAGTTCAATCTCGCGCAGTTCGGCTTCGGCGCGCTGCACCTGACCGCGCGCGGTGCGGCGTTGCAGAGGCACTTTGAAGGTCAGCCCGATCACGGTGTCAGTGGAATCAAAGGTTGGCCCGCCATCGCCAATCGGCCCGAAGTCGCGGCTGAGTTCCACCGTCGCATCGAGCGTGGGTTTCAGATCATTGCGGCGCAGTTCAACCTTGTTACGCGCGCGTTCAAGCTGAAGCTGAAAGTTGCGTAGTTCAGGCCGCTGTTCGAGGATGTCGCTGCGCGCCACGGTGAGCAGAGACTGCATGTCAGGGAGCTGCGCAAGCTGCGAAAGCTCGGGCAATTGCTCACGGCTCGGGACAATCAATCCTCCGGTCTCATCGCGCAGATAATAGGACAGTGAATTGGCCGCCGTTTCAAAGTTCCGCTCAGCCTCAGCCAGCAGGCTCTTGCGACGGATCAGGTTCTGTTCGTTCTCGGTAACGGCAATTCTGGGTATCGCACCTGCTTTTACCTGCCGGGCAAGTCCGACTGCGCGCGCTTCGGCAATTTCCAGCAGCCCTTCATACACCTCGACTTCGCTACCCGCTGCGATCCAGCGCCAATAGGAGCGCAATGCCTCGAACTGGACGTTGAGTTGAACCAGCAGGACATCCAATCGCGCCTGGCTCGCAGCCAGTCTGGTGTCAGTCACTGCAAAGCGGCGTTGGTCGATCCGGCGGTTGCGCAGCAGCGAAAACAGCGCACCGACTTTGAATTCGCCCAGTTCGTTGGTGTTGTAGATATTCTCGTAAATCGGAAATTCGCCGTCAGAGAGGCGGTAGCTTCCGAAGACCTCACCGCCAAACGGAGCGATCGGCTGAGTGACCTTGCCTTGCGCAAATCCGCCCGAGAATGTGCCGGTATAGCGGTCGTAATACTCGCCATCGAGGATCAGGTCGAATGCTCCATCCGCCGCGAGTTGATCGGACCGGGCAGCGGCCTCACGCTCAAAGCTTTCAAGGATGCTGGGAAAGGTCAACGCAGAGGATCGCAGCACTTCTTCGGGAAGCAAGGGCCCCTCTCGCAGAGCCGTTGCCAGCGGTTGCTCATTGGGTTCAATGTTCTGCGCGCTTGCGGGTTGGGGCAAAGCGGCGAGGGCGAGAGCTATGACGCCGAGAAGCCCTGTCACGACGCCTTTAGGGGCGGAATAGGTCACGTTCAGCTGCTCTGAGTGCTCGTTGAGGTTACACCTGACGCGCTGGCGGACGTGCCGCTGCTGCTGCTGGTCTGGCCGGGCAGTTCAGGCGGGAAATTGTTGAGCTGGCGCCAGATCTCGTAGCCGACCGGCACGGTTTCCAAGAGCACCCAAGCCTGCCCTGCCGCCCCAAAGCGGACATAGCGTTCAGCGGGCCACGGCTCTTCGCCTTCGACGATCCGCTCTTTGATCAGCACACGAAAACGCCCATCAACCTGAGCGGATTGGTCAACCGCGATGACTTCGCCCGCAAATGTGCCCACCGCAACTGAGGGCCATCCGCTGAACTGAACCGCTGGCCAGCCTTCGAACTGCACACGCGCCGGAGCGCCGGCCTGAACAAGGCCTACATCGCGACCATCGAGGAACACTTCGATCACGCGCTCGGAGTTTTCCGGAACGAAGGTCGCAAGAATAGCGCCAGCATTGATATAGGTCGCTGCATCGCCGCCATTGATCGACTGGATGAAGCCATCGCGTGGAGCCACGACCAACTGGTTTGACTGGCGCGAGAGGCTGACATTGGTGCGCGCGAGATTGGCCTGCGCCTCGGCGACGCTGCCGCGCATCTGATCGACCCGGATTTGCGCCTGTTCGTAGTCGCGCCGCGCGGCCAGCCCTGCTTCGAACAGCTCGCGCATGCGGCGAAGGTCAATCTCGGCGGTGGCCTGTGCGCTTTTGGCGGCTTGCAATTGCACGTCAACCTGCGCGCGTTCCGCTTCGAGCCGCTGGATCAGTTGCGGGTCAATATCGGCGATGCGCGCAATCGGATCGCCTTTCTTGACCGCGCTGCCATCGCGCACGAACCATTCCTCTATCCGGCCAGAGACCAGTGCGTTGATATCCTGCTGGCGCTCATTGGGATTGAGCGTGGTGATCACGCCGCGCCCGCCCACATTCTGCACCCATGGCACATAGATCAGAAACGCGACTGCTATGATGAAGGCGATCAGCAGCAGGAAAAAGGTCGTGCGGAAAATCCGCGGCAGTTTGATCTCATGCAGCGCTGTAAAATGCGCCATGTCCTGTTCGTAGCTCGCCATGGTTACTGCCCTACCGCTCCCAGAGTTGATGACAGCGGGCGAGGTCCACCGGGCATACGCGGCGGCTTGTTATTGGCAGCGAGGCAGAAGTCCTCGAAATTCTCGTAGAAACGCTGCTGCTTGGCCTCAAGGTGCAGGAACTTATCAAAGCCAAGATCAATCCGGCGGTTCGAGAAATAGATCACCGTCGAATAGGCCTGCTCGCGCAGTTCATTGACAGCCGCCGCCAGATTGTCCTCGTCAAGCAGGTCAAACAGTTTGCTCAGCACCAGAATGCGGGGCTGTTCAAGCAGGGCGTTGGCGAGCTTTAGCTGTTGCAGTTCCACCGAAGACAAAGGCCAGCCGGTCGCGGCGATCGGCGTATCGAGGCCCAGTTCGAAAGTTGAAATTGTATCGGTCAAGCCAACCGTTTCAAGCGCGCCCACCATGCGGCGCGGCGCGGTGTTCTTGCACGACAATTCCAGATATTCGCGCACTGTCATGCCGACAAAGCTGGCACGGTCTAGCACATGGACATCCTTGCGCAGATTGTGCGCCTCGATTTCCTTGAAATCAACACCGCCCACCGTGGCAAACCCAGCCTTGGGCAGCTCGTGCATCTTGAGGATGTTGGTGAAGAGCCGTTGCACACCATGATGGCTTGCGCTCGCCATGACGATCGAGCCGCTTGGAATCTCGAAGCTGAATTCGGCCTCTTCATGGCGCGCCGTGCCGCGAACACCGTTGAAGACCAGCGTGTGTTCTTCCACGTTGATCGGATCGTCGCCTGCAGGCTCTTCCTGCTCGACATCGTAGAATAGCGAGATTTCCTCAATCGCAGCGCACAGATCGTAGAAATAGGTGAGGTACGTGCCCAATTGCGCCACACCAAAGAACGCCGTCGACAGCACCAGCTCAGCAGCAACGAGTTGGCCCAGAGTCAGCTCGTTATTGATGACGAGCCATCCACCAAGGCCCAGCAGAGCTGCGCTGGCCGCCGCATAAAGCGTAAGGAAGGCAATCGTTTGGCCGAAGTGGTTGCGGAAATGCCGCTTGCGCTCGGTTATGTAATTGCCCGTGTGGGTGTTGCTTTGCTTAAAAGCGTAGTCGATCCGGCGCTGCGATTTGAAGAAGCCATTGGATTCCCCAATCGTCTCCAGCCATGCGGCGGTTCCGTGCTTGGCATGGCTCAGATCAATCCCGGTGCGCACAGCTCTGGAGCCCCAGATTGCCCAGATCGCCCAGATCACCGCTGAGGTGACAATCGTGAACAGCAGAAAATAGGGGTGGTAGAGCGATACGAGGATAAAGCCGGTGAAGACCTGTAGCACCACCGTAAAGCCGCCAACGAACAGGATCGGTATCGCTTTCTCGACATTCACGACATCGAAATAGCGGTTGAACAGCGAGGATTTGCGCGCGTCGCCAAAGAACGGGTTTTTGGCATAGACCGATAGCAGCGAAATTTCCGAAATCATGCGGGCATAAAAGCGCCGGGAGAACATCTCCATCAAATGAATCCGCAAGGCATAGAGCAGTGCAAACATCATAAGCAGGCCGAACAAGGTCAGCGTCAGCACCACCAGCGGGGTCGTCATTGCGGTGTTGGCCACTGTGTTGATCAGCATCTGGACAGAGATCGGCGTCGCAAGGCTGAGCAAGCTGATACCCACGCCATAGACGAGGGCCAGCCAGTAAAAGTTAGCTTCAGGGCGCAGGATATTGAAAAACGTGCGGAAAAAATCCGGCAGCGAGATGCTATCTCCGTGGGTCCTATTCTTTGGGGCCATAGCCAGTCACGATCCAATCAACGGTTAGGGGGCCGTAGTGTGAGCGTTGCGATTCAGTGGTTTAAGTGCTTGCCGATCCCATGAGCGCGCACTCCTGCTTTACCCGAGTTAGAACGCGGCACATCCTGCAAGGTTCCTGATTATCATGCAAATTCTGCAAGAAAGAAGATGCATGCTTAGTGACTGAGTTTCGGCGGGTCGCAGCGGATACAATCACAAACCTGACTTGAACTTGAACGCAGGCACGCGCACGAGGGGGTTTGAGATTGGAGAGGCCCGGGACAAGCATGAAAAACGACGATGAGCTATAAAAACGACGATGAGCTATTTGCGCGGTTGAACCTCGCACCGGTCGTGCCCTTGATCGCAGAAGACGATCCCGGACGCGCGGTTGAGATTGCACAGGCGCTGATTTCGGGCGGGCTGTCCGTTCTCGAAGTGGTTTTGCGTAGTGATAACGCGCTCGCCGGTTTGGGCGCTATTGCTGAGCAATGCGGCGACGCGATCCTTGGTGCGGGCACGGTCCTGACGCGGGATCAGTACCGTGCGGCAAAGGATGCCGGCGCTCAGTTTATCGTCTCTCCCGGCCTTGTTGATGACATCGCTGAGGCCAGCCTTGCCGACAGCGTTCCGATCTTGCCTGGCACGATGACAGCCGGAGAGGTCCAGCGGGCCTATGCCATGGGTCTTCGCACGGTGAAGTTCTTCCCCGCGAGCCTTGCTGGCGGCGTGCCGATGCTCAAGGCGTTTGGCTCCGTCTTTCGCGAGATGCGCTTCATGCCGACCGGTGGAGTTTCGCCCGGCAATCTGGCGGATTACCTCGTTCTGCCGCATGTGGTCGCCTGCGGTGGGAGCTGGCTCACGCCCAAGGGTGCCGAGCCTGCTGAAATTGAGCGTTTAGCCCGCGAAGCTCTGGCCATTGCAGGTGAAGCGCGCAGTTGAGCGATCCCATAGCTGACATTCTGCTGATCGGGGGCGGGCATAGCCATGTCGCGGTGCTGGCGGATTGGGCGCGCGAGGGTTTGCCTGCAAACCGTGCCGTGCTGCTGACGCCTGAGCCGGCCTTGCGATATTCGGGCATGGTACCGGGATGGATTTCTGGAGAGCACACACGCGAAGAAGGTCTGGTCGATCTTGCTGGCCTCGCCAAAGCAGCCGGGGTGGAACTGGTGCTTGATT
>JBCBMN010000152.1:0-6775 GCA_039822745.1 Pseudomonadota bacterium
CCTGCTGTTGGCTTTGGCCGTACGGACGAATCTCAAGACGACTTACGAACCCGACGATGGCCGCGAGGGCGGGTGGAGCCACACAGAAATGGCGCAGGCGATTGGCCGCGCTGTTGGTCGGGGCCGCGTGTTCGCGCCGAACCTGCCCGCTGGTATCCTGAGCCTCGCTGCGAGCTCCGACCGGATGATCCGAGGCGACCGGGCCAAGCTCACCGCGGACCGGGTCGGCTATATGTGCCACCCCAATTGGATAGCGCGCTTTGACCGGGCGGTGCCGAGCGAGATTTGGGGGCCGAAGATCGACAGTGAAGAGGGCCTCAAGGCCACGGCTGAATGGTACAAGGCCGAGGGCTGGCTCTAGTTTTCCTCGGCCAAACAATCAGAAGAGCCATAATTATCCGCGTAGGATTGCCCCCAACACGTCTTGAATTTTACCAGCACCTTCATATTGGGTGGCCAGTTCATCTGGACAACGGTTCCATCAGCGCGGGTGAAGCTGTTGTTCTCTGGCTCAGGAATAGCGGCGAGGCGCTCAATCGCCGCGTCTAGACCCTCGCGATAGCCGCGCAAAAAAGCGATTGTGCCATCGACGTAGTGGTTCCAGCCAAAGTTTGCGTCATCATCCCGGGAGCTGCGTGTCAGATCGAACAGCGCGATGGCCTCCTGTGTCTGACCGGCAAAGGCGCGCATTTGGCCTTCGTGCCAATACAGGATCGAGGCATGATCGCGCTTTTCGTGCCGCCAGGCGCGGATGAGTTCAGCGGCTTCGGCGTAGCATTTAGCCTTTGAGAGCCGCCGCCAGCCACCCTCTGGAATATCCTGATCGAACGCCTGCCGGTCGAGTTCGAGCATTGCTTCGAGATCGTAGGAGCAGTCGAGTTCGGCCGGGCCATCCGGGACGGTCGAGGGCTGAGCGGCGGCGAGCAGGATAGCTTCGATCATTGTGTAAGACTAACCAATAGCCTCGTGATCGCAAGCGCTCTAAAGGAACGGTTCCTCGCCCGGCTTGTGAATGCCGCATTCGGTCTTGTCCCAGCCACTCCAGCGCCCGGAACGCGGGTCTTCGCCCTCAGCCACTTTGTTGGTGCAGGGCGCGCAGCCGATCGACGGATAGCCTTCTGCCACCAGCGGGTGACGCGGTAGATCGTGCTCTTCGAAGTAGTTCGCGATATCCTGCGCGCTCCAATCGATCAGCGGGTTGATCTTCAGCCGCCCTTGCGCGTCGGACGTGTCGATCTCGAAACGGGGCAGGTTGGCGCGGGTCTGCGACTGGAAGGCTTTGCGGCCCGTGAAACTGGCATCGTAGTCTGCCAGGGCCTTTGCCAACGGCTTCACCTTGCGGATCTCGCAGCAACCATCGGGATCGTAGGACCAGCGAAGGCCGCTTTCGTCCTTTTTGGCGAGGTCCGCTTCGTCCGGCGTAAGCACGATCAGATTTGTAAGGCCAATCTTGGCCACCAATTCATCACGATAGGCCAGCGTCTCGGCGAAATGCTTGCCGGTGTCGAGGAAGAGCACAGGGATGTTGGGATCAATCTGAGCCAGCAGGTGCAGCAGCACCGCGCTATCTGCTCCAAAGCTGGAGACTGTGGTGACATCACCTGCCAGACTGCCCTTGATCACCGCTTCGAGCATTTCGGTGGTCGAGGACCCGCGGAACATGCGGTTGAGGCGCACCGCGTCATGGTCGGTGAAACGTGGGCCTACATCGAGCCGGTCAACCTTGTGGCCCTTGGTTTCGGACGTTTGGACAGGTTTATTCATGGCGCAATTCCACGATTGTCTTGCGACGGCCTCCATGCGTGTCGAAGGCGTGCTGATAGACGTTTTCCCAGGTCGCGAAGGCGCGATGCGCGTCCTCTTCATCGAGCCGAGTGGCCGGGGCAAAAGCGTCAAAGCCGCAGCGGCGCATATGGCTCAACTGGTCGATCAGAACATCGCCCACTGCGCGCAATTCGCCGGTATAGCCTGCCTCGCGCAGGATGCGGGCGGCGGAATAGCCACGGCCATCGGCGTAGGCCGGGAAATTGACCTCAACGAGCGCCAGCCGGTCGAGGAAGGGCAGCAGGACGCGCGCGTCATCACCCGGTTCGATGCGGACAGCGGTGGCGTTGGTCTGATCGCAGCACGCATCTACTGTCACGGTGGCGTGATCTGCCACTTCGTCATCGCGGAAACGGAACTGCACATCGTCGGGTGACGTGCCGAGGGGGTTATCCATCGAGGCCTCCTTGCGGGGCTTGGCCGCTGGAAATCGGTGACTGGAAATGAACCGCAAGCGCCATCAGCGCGCCGGTCCTGACGCCGTCTCTAACCATACAACGCCTCCTTGAACGGCTCCATGCCAATCCGGCGGTAGGTGTCGAGGAAGCGCTCCTCACCCTCCTTACGCGCGAGATAGACATCGGTGACGGTCTCGACCGCTTCGATCACGCCGTCTTCGGTGAAGCCGGGGCCGGTGATCTTGGCGAGGCTGACGTCCTCTGCCTCAGAGCCGCCGAGCGAGAGCTGGTAGTTCTCAACGCCCTTCTTATCGACGCCCAGAATGCCGATGTGACCGGCATGGTGGTGCCCGCAGGCATTGATACAGCCTGAAATTTTGAGCTTCAATTCGCCCAGCCTTTTGGTTTTGCCCGAGGCGTCGAAGCGTTCGCTGATCCGTTGAGCCAGCGGGATCGAGCGGGCATTGGCGAGCGCGCAATAATCAAGGCCGGGGCATGCGATCATGTCCTCGATCGTATCCATATTGGGCGCGCCGAGATCCGCTGCATCAAGCTCGGTCCACAGCGCGTGCAGGTCTTCGATCTTCACATGCGGCAGGACGACGTTCTGCGTGTGCATGATGCGCAGTTCGTCAAAGCTGTACTGCTTGGCGAGGCGCGCCATGATGCGGATTTGCTCTCCGGTTGCATCGCCCGGAATGCCGCCGACGGGCTTGAGGGAGATCACCGCAGAGACATAGCTGTCATGCTTGTGGCGATGCGTGTTGCGATCAACCCAGAGGGCAAAGTCGGGGTCTGAGTGGTCAACCGTCTTCGCGCCGTCCTCGAAAATGGGATCAGCGAAATGCTCAGCTATGCGCGCGATTTCGGCAAGCGGCGGCTCGACGCCTTGCCCCAACAGATGCGCGAACTCTTCTTCGACCTGGCGGGTGTATTCCTCCTTGCCCAGCTCGTGGACGAGGATCTTGATGCGCGCCTTGTACTTGTTGTCGCGCCGACCGTAACGGTTGTAGACCCGCAAACACGCCTCGGCATAGGTGATGAGGTGATCGAGCGGCACAAAGTCGCGGATCATCGGAGCCACCATCGGGGTGCGCCCCATGCCGCCGCCGACGAAGAAGCGCGCGCCGATTGCGCCATCCTGCTCAACAATCTGAATGCCGATATCGTGAAGGCGCATTGCCGCGCGGTCTTTCTCCGCAGCGATGACAGCGATTTTGAACTTACGCGGCAGATAAGTGAATTCCGGGTGGAAGCTCGACCATTGGCGCATCAGTTCGGCATAGGGGCGCGGATCGACCAGCTCGTCATGGCTGGCTCCGGCAAAGTGATCGGAAGAGATGTTGCGGATGCAATTGCCCGAGGTCTGGATGGCGTGCATCTCGACCTTGGCTAGGTCGGCCAAAATATCGGCGGCGTCTTCCAGCTTGATCCAGTTGTACTGGATGTTCTGGCGGGTGGTGAAGTGGCCATAGCCGCGATCATATTTGTCCGTGATATCGCCCAAAGCTGTCATCTGACGGCTGTTGAGCGTGCCATAGGGGATGGCGACGCGCAGCATATAAGCGTGCAACTGCAGGTACAGCCCGTTCATCAGCCGCAGCGGCTTGAACTGGTCTTCGGTCAGCTTGCCTTCGAGGCGGCGGCGTGCCTGATCGCGGAATTCTTCCACGCGCGCATCGACCATCGCCTGATCATATTGGTCATACTGGTACATCAGATAATCCAGTCCAGAGCTTCGGGGTCTTTGGGTTTAAGCGTGAGGTCGGGCCGCACAGTGGGGCCGAGCGCGCGGACGCGGTCCTTGATATGGGAGGGGCGCACGCTGCCATCGTCCTCGCGCGTGGCGTCAATGATGTACGGCACGTTGACGCGCCGGGCGGCTTCTTCCGTGGCGAGAATTTCCTCGCCATGTTCGCCGACATCAACAGCGTCATCGACATGGCGAGACCAGCCGGTGCCGGTCCACCAGGTGACATCACCGGTCTTGAGGTCGTTTCCGGTCAGAACTTTCATTGCGCTGCCTGTGTGTGTTGGGCTTTGTGAGCCGTGTTTGCGAGGGTGATATCGTCGCGGGCGGTGACATCGCCGATGACGATGAGCGCGGGGGATTTGATGGCGTGGACTTCGACCAGATCGGGCAATCCTGCCAGCAACCCGCGAACAACGCGCATCTCAGCGCGCGCGGCGTTTTCTATCACGGCGACAGGGACGTCAGGCGCAAGGCCGTCTGCCATCAGTTTCTCGGCGATCTGCGGTGCCGTCTTGACGCCCATATAGATCACCAGCGTCCGGCCCTTGCCAGCAAGGCCCGACCAGTCCTGATCGGACAGGCCTTTGCACTGGCCAGCGACAAAACTGACAATGCTTGCCGCATCGCGGTGGGTGAGAGCGATTTGCGTGGCGGCCGCAGCTCCGTTGGCAGCCGAGATGCCGGGGACAATCTCAACCCGAACGCCCACAGCGCGCGCCTCTTCGGCTTCCTCGCCACCGCGTCCGAAAATCAGCGGATCGCCGCCTTTCAGACGCACCACATCGCGGCCAGCCTTGGCCTCGCGGATCAACAGTGCGTTGATGTCATCCTGCGGCAGAGTGTGGCGCGCGCGCTGCTTGGCGACCGAGATGAGGCGGGCCGAAGCTGGGGCCATGGCGAGGATATCCTTGCTCACCAAGCCATCATGCACGAGCACTTCAGCGCGTTCGATCAGCCGCGCGGCGCGCAGGGTTAGGAGGTCGGGATCACCCGGACCTGCTCCGACGAGAAAGATGGTTCCTGTCTGGCTCATGCTGGTCAAATGGGCGAGCGGCCCAATTGGTGCCAGCGAGAATGGATTGGGGGTGTGTAAGCAAAGCTATTGGGGCCGAAGTGAAACCACTAGCCCTCAACCTTTTTCGGACCGAGCGCCTCCATCAATCGCTCCAGCTGATCCGATGAACGCAAGTGCAAATCGCTCTGCGGGAAGGGGATTTCAATGTCGTTTTCCTGAAACAGCTCCCACACGCGCATGTAAACCGATGACCGGATGTTGGCGAGGCCGCTTTCCGGGTCCTGAATCCAAAAGCGGATTTCGAAATCGACCGAACTGTCTCCAAAGCCCATCAGATTGACTGTCGGTGCTGGCCGGGCGAGCACGCGCGGGGTTTCATCAACGGCGCGCTCAAGCAGCTTCTTCACCAGTTTCAGATCGCTGTCATAGGCGACACCCACCGGCGCTTTCACACGCACATCCTTGGACGAATAGGACCAGTTGACCACCTGGTTGACCATCAGGTTTTCGTTCGGGATCAAATGCTCGGTCTGGTCGCGGGTGATGACGGAGATCGCGCGGATACCAATCTTACGGATTTGCCCGACCGCTTCATTGCCCGCCTGATCGGTGACCGAGATCACATCGCCCGGCTTGATCGACTTGTCGAGCAGCAGGAGAATGCCCGAAATGAGGTTGCCGAAGGTCTTCTGCATGCCGAAACCGACAGCGAGGCCAAAGGCGCCGCCAAAGAAAGCAAGCGCTGACAGATCAATCCCGATGAGGTCAATCGTGACAAAGCCCGCAAGGGTCCAGATCAGGATCGTGATCAGCTTTTCCGCGAGCAGAGACTGGGCGCCGTCAAAACGGTTCACATTGCGCATTGCCCGCCGCGCGAGCCTTGTGGCGAACCACGCTATGGTGATCACCAGCATTATCGATGCGGCAAGGAACACGACGTCAAAGGCCGAAATCCGTACCGAGCCGATTGTGACGGCCCATTCGTCGAGCACCTTCACGAGGACACCGATCGTCTCCCCCTGCTGCGCCAGCGCCTCTTTCGAGCCACCTGCCAGTTCGATCTCATTGGCGCGCGGTGCCTCTTCTGCGAGGTCCCAGGCCTGACCCGGTCCGGTTGGCTCGGGTGTGGGCTGTGCGGGCGGCGTGGCCTCTGGATCAGAGGTTAGAATTTCAGGTGCTGTCGCGCTCATCCCTTATCCGCTTATCCCTTAGCCATTGTATTCAGCGCCTGCGCGAGGTCAGCGATCAGGTCTGCGGCGTCTTCCAAACCAATTGATAGGCGAATGGCGGGTTTTGTACCAGCCTCGCTGCTTGTGGGTGACGCCATGGTTTCGCGATGGGTGTGCGGATAGATCGGCAGGGCAAGGCTCTCAAACCCGCCCCAGCTATAGCCTATGCCGAAATGCCGCAGCGCATCGACCACCCGTCCCGATGCTTCAGCGTCCTCGCTGGCGAGCACAAAGCTGAACAGCCCGCAGCCGCCTGTGAAATCGCGGCTCCACAGCTCATGGCCCGCATCGCCGGGGCGCATCGGGCACATGACTTGTGCGACCTGCGGCTTTCTGGCGAGCCAGTTGGCGATTTCGAGCGCGCTTTTGGTGGAGCGCTCCAGCCGCACGCCCATTGTGCGCAAACCCCTTGCAGCCAAAGCGGCATCGTCGGGGGAGACCACTTGCCCCATTGCCTGCGATGTCCGGCGCAGCGCCTTGTACCAACGCTCGTCCGAACTGCACGAACCCATCATCAGGTCCGAGTGCCCGCCCACGTGCTTGGACAAGCTCATCA
>JBCBMN010000153.1:0-6718 GCA_039822745.1 Pseudomonadota bacterium
ATTTCCGACCGACCGTCTTCCTGCCGAAGACCGATTTCCCCATGAAGGCGGGGCTTCCCCAGAAGGAGCCCGGCATTCTGAAGGGCTGGCTCGATCAGGACCTTTACCGCAAGCTGCGGGAGGCGAGGAAGGGTCGTTAGCAGTTCATTCTACATGACGGTCCGCCTTATGCGAACGGCAACATTCATGTGGGCCATGCGCTGAACCACATCCTGAAAGACACGGTCTGCCGCACGCAGAACCTGATGGGCAAGGACGCGCCCTACGTGCCGGGCTGGGACTGCCACGGCCTTCCGATCGAGTGGAAGGTTGAGGAAAAGTACCGCAAGAAAAAGAAGAACAAGGACGAGGTTCCACCAAAGGAATTCCGCGCCGAATGCCGCGCCTACGCGCAAGGTTGGGTCGACACGCAGCGCGAGCAATTGAAGCGGCTGGGCATCATGGGCGACTGGGACAATCCCTACCTCACCATGGACTTTCAGGCCGAGGCAACGATTGTTGCTGAGCTTTGCAAGTTTGCTGAGGCGGGCAACCTCTATCGCGGGTCCAAGCCGGTGATGTGGTCGCCGGTGGAGAAAACCGCGCTGGCCGAGGCGGAGGTTGAATATGAAGACCTCACCGACAGCCCGCAGATCGATGTGGCGTTTGAGATCACTGAGGCGCCAAACGCGCCCGAACTGGTCGGCGCGCATGCGGTGATCTGGACGACGACGCCTTGGACGATCCCGGTCAACCAAGCTTTGGCTTATGGGCCGGATGTTGAGTATTACCTTCTAGTTGCCTCGCCAAGCGACCTTCCGCTGGAGGATATGTCCGTCGAGGAGCGCCAAGAGGTCTCATTTGGCGTTATCGTCGCTTGCGATTTGGTCCCCGCTTTTGTTGAGCGAACGGGATTGATCTGCGCAGTTGCCGGAAAGTTCGATGGTTCACTCCTAGCCGGAGCCAAGGCCCGCCACCCGATGCATCATCTCGGCGGGTTCTACGCGACACCTCGCCCGCTGCTCGAAGGCGATTTTGTCACGACCGATTCAGGCACCGGGCTTGTCCATATGTCGCCCGATCACGGTGAAGATGACTTTGCGCTGTGCAAGGCGCACGGCATCAACCCGGTCTTTGCGGTCATGGACGATGGGCGCTATCGCGATGATTGGCTCTGGCTGGGTGCAGAGGACAAAGACGAAGACGGCAAGGAACGCCGCCGCTCGGTCATCAACAAGCCCTTCAACTCACCCGAAGGCCCGATCTGTTCGGACCTGCGCGAAGCGGGCGCTTTGCTCAGCGCGTCTGCCGATTACCAGCACTCCTACCCCCACTCCTGGCGCTCCAAGGCCAAGGTCATCTATCGCTGCACGCCGCAATGGTTTGTGCCCATGGACACAGACCTCCCTGAACCCCCTCACGTCACCCCAGCGAAAGCTGGGGTCTCAGGCGACGGAGCACAAACGCCCGAGATCCCAGCGTCCGCTGGGATGACGCTTAGAGACAGGGCGGTCTCCGAAATTGACCGCGTCGAGTTCATCCCGGAAAAGGGCCAGAACCGGATCGGTGCGATGGTCGAAGGGCGGCCCGACTGGGTGCTTAGTCGCCAGCGCGCCTGGGGTGTGCCGATCACGCTCTTCGTGCGCCCCGATGGCTCATATCTGCAAGACCCCGCCGTAAACGCTCGCATCGTCAATGCGGTGCGCGAAGAGGGCGTCGATGCGTGGGAAGAGGAGCGCAAGGCTGAATTCCTCGGCGCGGACTACAATCCCGACGATTTCGAGATGGTCACCGACATCCTCGATGTCTGGTTCGATTCAGGCTGCACCCACGCCTTTGTGCTGGAATCCGGGCGTTGGCCTGACCTTCAATGGCCCGCCAATCTCTATCTTGAAGGCTCTGATCAGCATCGCGGCTGGTTCCAGTCTTCACTGCTGCAATCCTGCGCCACGCGCGGCCGCGCGCCATTTGATCAAGTGCTCACCCATGGGTTCACCATGGACCAAAAGGGTGAGAAGATGTCGAAGAGCAAGGGCAACACGGTCAACCCCTTGAAAGTGATGGAAACAACCGGCGCAGACATTATCCGGCTGTGGGCGCTCAGCGTTGATTTCACCGAGGACCACCGGATCGGCGATGAGATCCTCAAAGGCGTGGGTGACCAATACCGCCGCCTGCGCAACACATTCCGCTATCTGCTGGGTGCGCTCGATGGCTATATCGGCGATATGAGCGATGCGGGGCATATCCCCGAGCTTGAACTCTACGTGCTCTCGCTGCTGAGCGAGCTGGACGGGAAACTGCGCACAGCGGCAGCGGAATACGACTTTAACACCTATACGCGCCTGCTGGTCGATTTCTGCAATGAGGATTTGAGCGCCTTCTTCTTCGATATCCGCAAGGACACGCTCTATTGCGATGGCGAGGATAGCGACACGCGCAACGCCTATCGCACCGTGCTGGACCTGCTGTTCCACGCGCTGGTCCGCTATGCCGCGCCGGTGCTGGTCTTCACCGCAGAGGAAGTGTGGATGACCCGCTATCCCGAGGATGGCGAGCCTGATGAAGACGGGGTGCGCGGCAGTGTCCACCTGCTCGAATGGCCAAGCGTCCCGCAAGTGCCGGCGGATCGCGACAAGTGGATGAAGCTTCGCGCCCTTCGCGAGCGAGTGACTGAGGCCATCGAACCGCTGCGCCGTGAGAAGGAAATCCGGTCCTCGAACGAAGCCTTTGTCACCGTCCCCGCCAGCGCGGTGCCCGAGGGCGTGACCGACGAACAGCTCGCCGAATTGTTCATCACAGGGACAGTGACTCGCGGCCAAGGCGACGACGTGATCGTTACCAAATCCACGGACCACAAATGCGGACGCTGCTGGCGGCTGCTCCCCGATGTCGCGGAAGAAGGCGCCTTGTGCGGTCGCTGCACCACAGTCGTGCGCGAATGGGATGCGAGGGCGCTGGCGCTATGAGCACAATTCTCACCAAAGCGCGATTGATTGGCCTTGCGCTGGCGGTTATTGTCGCTGGCCTGGATCAATGGGTCAAAAGCTTCGTCACCGAAACGCTGGAGATTAACCGGCGGGGGGATCAGATGGAGCTGCTGCCCTTCTTTGACCTTACCTATACCCGCAATTACGGGGTCTCACTCGGCATGCTGGAGGCGACCAGCCTTGAAATGCGCTGGGGCCTTGTCGCGTTTACGGCGCTGATTGCCCTGATCGTGTTCGTCTGGATGCTACGCGAGAAGCAGCTTAGCGACATTCTCGGTCTCGCTCTGATCCTTGGCGGTGCTATCGGCAATATCTATGATCGCTACACAATCGGCTATGTGATCGATTATGCCGACTTTCATATTGGGGAGTTCCGCCCCTTTCTGATTTTCAACGTCGCGGATGCTGCTATCACCATCGGCGTTGTGCTCATCCTTGCCCGCGCGCTGTTCTTCAGCGAAAAGGACGAGGATACAGACACTGATACGGGCGGCGATGCAAAGACCGCGCTGGAGAATTGACAATGCGTAATGTGAAAACAGCCATCCTGCTCGCGAGCACCGGTGCGCTGCTGGCCTCTTGCACCAGCAGCGGGGTTTTCTCACGTGATCGGCCGGATGAGTTTGCTGTGCAGCGTCAGGCTCCACTGGTGGTTCCGCCCGATTTCTCGCTCACCCCGCCTGCTCCCGGAGCGCCTCGCCCTGCAGAGGGTACGGCAGCCGAGCAAGCTCTCGAAGCCCTGTTTGGAGGCCCGCAACCGCGCAGCGAGATTGAGCGGACTACGCTTGACCGTGCTGGCCGTGCAGAGCCCGGCATTCGCAGTCAGGCCGGTGATCCGGAAACCAATACGGTCGCCAAGGGCCGCGTGACGCGCGATATTATCGCTGCCCCCGAAGGCGACGGCGCAACCGCGTCTACAGTGATTCCGGGCTAAGGCACGACCCGCCTTGGGCGGATGGTTCAGTCGTCGATCTGGATCACTTGCCGAACCAGAATCTTGTCGATCCGGCGGCGGTCCATCGTCACGATTTCAAAACTCCAGCCCTGATCCTCGAAGGCCTCGCCTGCGACGGGCAGACGCTTGAGCACTGACAGCGCATAACCCGCCGCCGTGCCGAATTCGCGGCTGTCATCATATTCGAGCCCGAGCCGATCAGCGAGCGCATCAGCCGATAGCGCGCCCGACACAAGCAGCGATCCGTCCTTGCGCTCTTCGATTAGCGGGGAATCTCCTTCGTCCTGATCGCTCGCAAAGTTGCCGACCAAGGCGGTGAGCAAATCAACCGGAGTCACGATACCTTCGAAGTGGCCATATTCATCATGCACCACTGCCATCGCGATATCCGACGATTGCAGCACGCGCAGCGCGTCCATTGCGTCAAGCTGATCGGGGACGACTTCGGCCTTTACCGCCATATCGCGGATGGAAACGGCCTCCCCGGTCACCATCGCCGCAAGCACTTCGCGCACTTTGACAATGCCTAGGATAACGTCAGGTGATCCTTCGGCCACGGGAAGCAGCGAGTGTGGGCTGTCCTTGATCGTCTTGCGGATCAGCTTGGCATCCGCATCCGCTTCAATCCAGTCAACCTCGGTCCGCGGGGTCATCATCTCGCGCACCGGACGCTCAGCCAGGCGGACAACGCCGGTCAGGATCTGGTGCTGCTCCGCCTCGATGACGCCAGAGCGTGTGGCTTCGGCAAAGATCATCTGCAGTTCCTCGGCGGTGACAGTGCTTTGCCCCTTGGAACGGATACCAAAGAGGCGGATGATCAGACCGGAGCTGGAATCGAGCACCCAGACAAGCGGCGCCGCAATGGTTGCCATCATCGCCATTGGACGCGCCATGACGAGACTGATCGGCACCGCCGCGCGCAGGGCAAGCTGCTTGGGCACCAATTCGCCGACCACCAGGCTGAAATAGGTGGTGAAGGCGATCACCACGGCAAAGCCTGCTTGCTCCCCCAAGTCGGCAGGAAGTCCCAGAGACACCAGCCGCTCACCCACCGGCCCACCAAGGCTCGCGCCCGAATAGGCGCCCGCGATAATGCCGATCAGCGTGATGCCGATCTGAACTGTCGAGAGAAACTTGCCGGGCTCTGCTGCCAGCCGCATCGCAATGCGCGCAGAGGCCGAGCCATCCTCAGCCCGCGCGGCGAGGCGGGAGGTCTTGGCCGATACGATCGCAAGCTCGGACATGGCGAAAACGCCATTGAGCACGATCAGCCCAGCGATGATGAGAAGGTCTGCCCAAGGAAACGGTGTCACGCACGCACCGCTACCACAAAACACAGCGCTTGCCAGTGATAGATGCGGCATAAGGCATAACCGCCTCGAGCGTTACACCTCGATACAGGCTCGTTCAGCTTCGGGCAAAGCGCCCGGTTCCAGCGATGCGCGACATGTGGCGCAACATAATATGCGTACAATATGCTAAGTGATACCCGAGAAGGAGGGACCCACCCATGAGACTTTCACGCATTCTACTGTCCGGCACTGCTGCTCTTGCACTGCTTGGCACAAGCGCCTGTGTCACTGACCCCAACACCGGCGAGAAAAAGGTCTCGCGCACCGGGATCGGAGCCGGCGTCGGCGGTACTTTGGGCTACCTGCTCGGCGGAGCTATTGGCGGCGATACAGGCCGCATTATTGGAGCAGGCATTGGCGGATCGGCTGGTGCAGTGGTCGGCAAGAAGTTCGATGACCAGATCAAGGAACTGGATGAGCAGACCGCGGGCAGCGGCGTCGAAGTTGAGGAAGTCGGCGATCAGGACGCTATCCTTGTTCGCCTACCCGATGGTGTCACCTTTGCGCGCGGTTCGGCTGACATCAATCCGGGCTTTTACGACACCCTCAACACGGTCGCGGAGAGCCTGATCAACTATCCCAACAGCTTGATCGACGTTTACGGATTCACCGACACCACCGGCGGCGACGAACTCAACCAGCGCCTTTCTGAAGAGCGCGCGCAGGCGGTGGCTGACTATCTCGCGGCGCGCGGCGTGGCGCGCAGTCGCTTTGCAACGCGCGGGTATGGCGAAAGCTATGATCAGCTGCGCGTAAAGACCGCTGATGGTGTGGATGAACCGCTCAACCGCCGGGTTGAGATCAAGATCATCCCGATCAGTCAGGACGATGTGGCGGAAGCTCGCGCGGAGTAAAATAGGGGTGAGCCCCCAATCACAAGGGGGCTCACTTCATCGCTTCAGCGCGCGCCGCGATCCGCTCAATGGCCTGTGCATGAATGCCGGGCGAGCAAACCAGGACGCCAAAGTCACGCGGGTCATGCTTGTTGTAAGCCAATGGCTGGCCAAAAGCGTCGCTGACCTGCGCCCCTGCTTCGCGCGCAATCAGAGTGGCAGCGGCAATGTCCCATTCAAAACCCCAGCGCAATGTGGCGACAAGGTCCGCGCGATCATCCGCAACCATGGCGATGCGCAAAGCAATCGAGTTGGGCTTGTCGACAATGACAAGGTCCGAATCGACGCTTGGCAATTGATCAATCGGAACCCGCGCGCCTGAGAAATCAGTGCGGCTGCTCGCTCTTATCGGCGCGTCATTCAGGCTCGCGCCCTTGCCCGCTTCGGCGACCCATTCTTCGCCCCGCGCCGGGGCTATGAGCACGCCGATCAAGGGTTTGCCCGCGCTCACCAGAGCAACCGATATCGCCCAACCCGTGCGCCCGCGCACATAGTCGCGTGTGCCGTCAATCGGATCGACCAGCCAGATCAACCCGCTATCCGTGCGCG
>JBCBMN010000154.1:0-6528 GCA_039822745.1 Pseudomonadota bacterium
CTTGGTTGGGTCGAACCTCTGCGTCGTGCGCAAGGGCACCTTATGCGGCGGCTCCGCAAGATAGGTGGGTCGTGACGCGCATAGTTCTCGACATATCGCGCCTAATCTCCCGCGTGCGCCACCCGCGTCCGTCCGGCGTTGACCGGGTTGAAATGGCGTACGCGCGTGGATTGATGGAACGATATGACGATGCGCTGAGCTTCGCCGCGGTGCATCCCACAGGGGCCTACGGTCGGCTCGATCGCGAAACCGCGCTTGGCTATCTTGATCACCTCGAGGAACGCTGGGCTGATCCGAAGACCGCCAAAGGTGAACGATCAATCCCCGCGGTGCTGCCATGGATGCGAAGAATCGCTCCGACGCGCAAAGGTGTGGGCTCAAGCGATGTGCTGGTGCAAGTGTCGCCGCACCATCTGGACAAGACGGAAAAGACCAAACGGATAATCCAGCATGAACGTGCCAAGTTCGTTTGCATGGTCCACGATCTTATTCCGATCGAGTTTCCCGAATACGCGCGCCCAGGGGGCGCAGCTACGCACGCATTGCGGATGCAGACTGTGGCGCAATTGGCTGACGCGGTGCTTGCCAATTCCCAAGCGACCGCCAGCTCATTCACGCGCTGGGCGCAAGGCAAAGGCGAAAAGGTACCGCCCATCCATGTCGCACTGCTTGGCACGGAAAGATTGCCACAGCCGTCCTGTCCTACGCCGGCAGAAGGCGTGCCGTACTTTGTGTGCCTCGGCACAATTGAACCACGCAAGAATCACCTGCTCTTGCTGCACCAATGGCGCCAAATTGCCCAGACAATGCCCGCCGACCGGATACCAAAGCTCAAGATTATCGGACGTCGCGGTTGGGAGAACGAGCAGATCGTCGATCTGCTTGAGCGTTCCATAGCGATCGCGCCGTTTGTGGAAGAGATCAACAATTGCTCCGATGATGAGCTCGCATCTCTTCTGACCGGTGCGTGCGCTTTGCTCATGCCCTCGTTCTCGGAGGGGTATGGAATGCCCATTGCAGAGGCGCTTGACGCAGGAATTTCCGTGATCGCCAGCGATATCCCCGCGCACCGCGAAGCGGGCGGCGACGTTCCTGAATTCCTGAATCCGCTGGATGGGCCGGCCTGGCAAGAGGCGATTCTAGATTACGCTGGGGGCGGAACACGACGCGCAACGCAACTGGAACGCCTAAATGATTGGCAATCCCCCGACTGGAGCGGGCATATGGATATCGCTCAGGCGGCTATTGAAAGCGTTCTGAAGTAGCTCGACCGGGCCAAGGCCTAATCGATCCACCAAGACTAGCACTATTCGGCGGGTTCAACCGCCTCTTCGACAACGGGATGGACAGGGCGATGGACCGGCCGCTCGATCCGTTTCCCTTTGCCCGGCTGCGCTTTGGTGCCCATCAGCGAGTCCCAAAAGAGACCGGTGACAGCGTAGTTCGCATCTTCCGATAGGAAATGGTGCAGCAAGTGATGCCGCTTGAAACGCTTCGCAAACGAGCTGCGCATCGGCCAATGGTGTGAGGCGTAATGCGTCAGATCGTAAGCAACATAACCCAGCACGAAGCCGAACAGCATCCATTGGCTCCAGACGCCGAATGCGAGCGACAACAGTGAAGCGACTGCATATCCAATCGGCAGACTAACGATGGGCGGCATCAAGCTGCGCAACTTATCCATGGGCTGCATGTGATGGTTGCCGTGCATGACAAACACAATCTTCGCCATCAGATCGCTTCTCGGCTTGAGATGGAAAAGAAAGCGATGGGCCACATATTCAAGGGCGGTGAACAAAAACCAGCCAAACACGATCAGAGGGAGAACCGAAGCGACGGGCGCCGATCCCCATGCCGACACGCCCAACCAAATCAAGCCTATAGACCAGATAGCGATGAACCAGCCCACGGAGATAACCGTAAGCTTTTCAAGCCATGGGTTTTCGAACAACCTGAGGCGCTTATCGCTTGAAGTGGGGCCCTTCATTGGTCGATACCGACCAAACGGGCTGGGTTTTGTCAAGCCGCTTACGCTGCACCGCAGCGAAATATAGATCGAGTGTGGAGGCAGTGTTGCCCGTGAGTAACGAAACAGGGACAAATAAAAGCCCGGGTCCTCCAAACCTTTCCATTCTCCTAACAGGTGCCTCGGGCTCGCTGGGGCGCGCGTTGGCGCTTCAACACGCCGCTTCGGGGGTGAACTTTCACATTTGGGGACGAGATGCGGACCGATTGGACGAGACAGCACACTCACTCTCCAATCGCGGGGCCCGTGTAGTAACAACGTCGTTTGATTTGGCTGATACGCTAGGCGCGGTCCACGAAATGATCGAACAGGACCAGACGGAGCGCTTCGATATCGCCTATTTTGTCGCCGGGACCGGCGAAACCAGGGCGAGCAAAGACCGCGTGGAAGCGCCCGATCTTGTGGCCCGCGCCGTGACAACCAATTTCGCCGCCCCAGCCGCAATGGCCGCCGCGCTGGCAGACAGGATGGTCGAGCGCGGCAAAGGTCGAATTGTGCTTATCGGGTCAGCGGCCGGGCACCATTCGCTGCCCTTCGCAAGTGCCTACTCAGGGTCGAAAGCGGGATTGGCGCGGTTTTCCGACGCTCTTAGGTTGGCCGTGCGGCCATTCGGTGTCAGCGTCACCCTGGCTGCGCCGGGCTTTCTCGACACACCCCACGCGCGCGCCGAAGCCAAAGTTCCACCATTCCTTTTGTCAGTGGACGAGGCCGCTCGGCGTATTGTGCGGGCGGGCGAAAATGGCGCGCGCCATTACGTCACCCCTTGGCCCTTTAGAGCCTTGCGCTCGGTCGACGGCATTCTGCCCGCCCCCTTGCGCGACGCGATCTTAAGCCGCCTTGGGAAGTAGAAAAGACGCATGCGCCTCAGGGCTTTTCAACCAGATCCATTATCACATCATGCATTTGCGCAGGGGTGAGGTCGACCGGTTGGTTGCAGGGCTCAGACAGAGGCCGGTCTTTGCCAAACTGCACAATCGCATATGGCGTGTGTTTGTCCCCGCCCGGATCGCTCGCTCCGGGAATAGTCGGGCGATGATCGCCGAAGAAGACCAGCGTGGCCGGTTTGCCCAACGCGTCCAGACCATCCAACAGTTGACCAAGCATTGCGTCACTCGCGAGAACAAGGCGATTGTAGTTGTCCACCATTGAGGTCACATGCGCATCTCCATGAGGAGCCCATGGCCCATGGTTTTCCATAGTGACCGCGTAGATAAGCGTTCGAGTTTGAGCGCCAGATGCAATGTCCAATATCTTTTCCGCCACGTCGCTGTCGCTCACATAACGGCCAGTCTCTGGCGGAGGTTTGGGAAACTGGTCTTCACCAACCAAGGCTGCGAAGCCTGCCTTCGGCATGATTTCATGGCGCGAATAAAAGCGCATATCATGGGGGTGCACAAAGGTGCTTTGCCAACCGGCTAGTCCAAGCTTTTTCGGCAGAGCGGGTGTCGGATCATCCTGCGCCGTCAAATAGGGATCATACAGAAGAAACCCCAGCGCCTCTTCTGCCTTTCCAAAAAGGACGCCGTACTCGGTACGCATCGTGTAGGCGCCAAAGCCACTAACGTTGAGATATCCCCATTGCACGCTCTGTTCCCTTGCCCTCGCAAGCTCGGGCAAATCGACACCGCCCCGATCAAAAAGGTCCTTTGGTTCCGTAAAGGATTCGCATTGGACGACGACCAAGAGTTCGTTTCGCCGATTTGGCGGGGGCGCAGAAACTCTATCGAGCTCGACAGCCTCACCAACAGAAGCTGCCAGACCCAGCCGCGCTTTGCGCCAACGAAGCCAATACAAGATCAGCGTCGGCACAAGACCGAGCCGTGCGACATCGTTCTCAATGTCGGGACGAGGTGCAAGCCTCGCAAAAGCGTTCATTCTAAGGCTGAGTGCAAGTAACGTGAGCGATCCAAGGGATAGGGCCACGCCAGTCAGCGCGCTTTCTTTATCTGGTTCGAACAGCCAGACGAGCACGCCGATCAGGACAACAAGCGCCAGTGCCCCGACCACTTGCTGCCAAAATGCAAGGACCGAGAAGTAAAACTGAGGGTGCTTCACGATTGACCCTAGCAAGGCCAAATCGCTGAACAGCAGCGGCTCACCGAGCACGCGGTTTTTCGCGTTAGAGGCCAAGCTGATCAGCAACATCAACGCCAGCGAAAGAACCAAAGCGAGCGTGATATTGCCGCTTGGCGCCAAAAAGGTGCCAAAGAGCCCGATTTCACACATCACCAGGATCCAGACGCCATGAAACGTCCGCATGCGATAGTGGTCACGCTGGGCATGAGGCCTCGCCAGACTGTCTGCCAGCAAAGCTCCAACCACGCCGATCAGTAAGACAAAAAAAAGCTCAATCACGTAGATTTAGTTTCTCGCCGTTTGAGCCCATTGCATTGTTACAAGCTCGGTTTATCTGGCGCGTCATGCACAAGGAACTGGTCGTTTCGACTTATGCTTTTGGCTGATGTCGTGCTACCCACAAATCCAGATTCGAATTGGTGACTAGTCTTGTATTCAGACAAATATCAACACTTTGATGGCGCAAAAGAGAGCGACAAGCTTGGATCGCGCAAATCAGGCCTGATCCCCGAAACCATTCCGGATGTGCCTGCAAAATCATCATCACCACGTACCGTGTTGCTGTTGCAAGGGCTTATGGGGCCGTTGTTTCGGCGGTTAGGTCAGGAGCTGGTCCAGTCGGGTCATACCGTCTTCAAAGTCAATTTTAATGGCGGCGACCGCGCCTTCTGGCGCTTGTCCAACGGCATCGATTATCGTGGGACGCTTGAGGCTTGGCCGGACGCTTTGCGCAAAATTGTGCAAGATAACGAGATTACCGACGTGGTTCTGTTCGGCGATTGCCGTGCGCACCACGTGCCCGCAATAGCCGTGTGCCGAGAACTCAACATCCCTGTGCACGTCTTTGAAGAGGGATACATTCGCCCCGATTGGGTCACTCTCGAACTTGACGGGGTGAACGGGCACTCGCGCCTGCCCCGCGATCCCGAATGGTATCGCAAACGAGCGGCCGAGCTGCCGCCGGCGGCCGAGCACACGCAGGTTCCTTCGTCTTTCCGTCGGAGGGCCTTAGAGGGGCTGCTCTACAACACGGCTGATGTCCTCACCCGCTGGCGCTATCCAAACTGGACCAATCACCGTCCCTGGCACCCGATCATCGAAGGGGCGGGCTGGACGCGTAAACTCTTGCGCGGAAAAGAACGTCGCGAGAGTTCAGAGCGCCTGGTAAGCGGCCTGCTCGACTCCGAGGTGCCGTTTTACCTGTTCCCGCTCCAACTCGCTTCGGACGCGCAAATCCGGCTTCATTCTCCGTTCGCTAGTATGACCGACGCGCTGTCGATGGTGATCCAGTCTTTTGCAGAAAACGCTCCCGATGACACTAGACTGGTCGTCAAGGAACATCCGCTCGACAACGGTGTGGTCGATTGGCACCAGGAGACACGCTCGCTCGCCGATCTTTTTGGAGTGCCGGATCGGGTCGATTACATGGGCTGGGGCGACATAGTTCCAGTTGCGCGCGCGGCCAAGGGTATGGTCACTATCAACAGCACCAGCGGAACACTGGCGCTTGATATGGGTGTGCCGGTCGTCGCCTTAGGGCACGCGGTATTTGATATCGCCGATGTCACCTATCAAGGAGGGCTCGACGCGTTCTGGAACGACGTGACGCCTCCGGATCAAGAGACATTCAACGCGTTCCGCCGTGTGTTGATTGAACGCTGCCTAATCCCCGGTGGTTTCTTCTCAGAGGAAGCGCTGGATAAGGTCGTGAGCCACGCGGTCGCGAGGTTCGAACAAGGCTAGCCCCGTCCACGGTAAGGCTGCACGCCTTGGTCTGGCAGCCACAATCCCTCAGGCGGTGCGCCACTCTGCCAGAACACATCGATGGGAATGCCGCCTCGCGGGTACCAATACCCCCCGATACGCAGCCATTTCGGCTTCATTTCATCAAAAAGGCGCTGGCCGATGCCCACGGTCACATCCTCGTGAAAGCCGTTGTGATTGCGGAAACTGCCGAGAAACAGCTTGAGGCTCTTGGACTCCACAATCGTTTCACCCGGCGCGTAGTCAATCACCAGATGCGCAAAATCGGGCTGGTTGGTGACGGGGCACAGCGAGGTGAACTCCGGCGCGGCAAAACGCACCAAGAATAGGGCTCCAGGCCGTGGGTTGGGCACATAGTCCAGCACGGCGCCCTCGGGAGAGGTGGGCAACGGGGTGTCCTTGCCCAGAAACGCGGGCTGGCCTTGGGTGGCTTCGGGTTTGGTATCCATGCGGCGCAATTGCCGCGAAAGGCGTGTCGGCGCAAGGTGCGAGGTCGCGTGGACGCGCGTCGGGTTGAGATGGCACAACACGCGGACTTGGCTTGGCCCCGTGCAGGAGCTACGCCTCTGCGGTATGACGCAGAACGCTCCAAGCTTGGTTTCCACCCAATGGCTTTCCGACCGCCTTGGGCACGACGATGTGCGTGTTCTCGACGCTTCAAA
>JBCBMN010000155.1:0-6470 GCA_039822745.1 Pseudomonadota bacterium
ACACTTCGCTGGCGAATGATTTAACCGACCACGTCGTTGTTGCGTAAATTTGTTACTTTTTCAAAACGGCCGATGAATTGGCGCCCATTAAGTGGAACCGCACACAACGAGCCGGCAAAGGTTGCGCAGTCGTAATCGAATGTCCAAGACACGGTATGGATATTCTTGCACTCCTAACCGATCCGTCAGCCTGGGCAGCCCTTGTCACGTTGGTCGTTCTTGAAGTGGTTTTGGGTGTCGACAACCTGATCTTTATTGCAATCCTGTCGAACAAACTGCCACAGCACCAGCAGCAGAACGCGCGCCGGATAGGCCTGTTTTTGGCGCTGGGAATGCGGATCGGTCTGCTTATGCTGATCGGCTGGCTGGTCACCTTGCAGACGCCGATTTTCGATCTCGGAATCGAAGGGCCACCGGTTGAAGGGTACAACAAGCCAAGCTTTGAAACCGCATTCTCGGGGCGTGACCTCATCCTTTTGGCTGGAGGGTTCTTCCTTCTTTGGAAGGCAACCAAGGAAATCCACCACGCAATGGAACCAGACGCCTCGGAAGAGATGCTCAACAAGAATAAATCCAGCGCCGCCCAAATCACATTCGGCGCTGTGATCGCGCAAATCATTGTTCTCGACATGGTGTTTTCGGTCGATTCGATTTTGACCGCAGTGGGAATGACCGATCAGGTTCCCATCATGGTCGCAGCGGTCATCATCACCGTCGGAATCATGCTGCTCGCGGCGGATCCGCTAGCCAACTTTATCGAGAAGAACCCAACTCTGGTTATGCTGGCTCTCGCGTTTCTGGTTATGATTGGCCTCGTTCTTATCGCCGATGGCTTTGGTTACCATGTGCCCAAAGGCTACATTTATGCAGCTATGGGCTTTTCGATTGGCGTTGAAATCCTCAACATGATGAAACGCAACGCCAAGCGGAAAAAGGAAGGGTTGGCAACATGAGCGATTTTCGAAAGCTCTCGGAGACAGTCTTTGCGAGCCCGCAGATTGAGCTGGCTGATATTGAAGCGGCGAAGGCCTTGGGCGTTTCGTTAATCATGAACAATCGGCCCGATGGCGAAGATCCTGCCGCGCCGCAAGGTGCCGACATCGCGGCTGGTGCGACGGCGGCGGGTATGGATTACATCGAAATCCCGATTGGTCATTCCGGGTTCAGCGAACCTCAGATTGATCAGATGATTAGCGCGATCGACGCAGCGGACGGCAGCGTCTTGGCCTATTGCCGTTCGGGCACGCGTTCGACTATGCTCTGGGCCTTGGCGCAAGCCAAATCCGGCCAAGACCCAGAAGCGATTGCGCAAGCGGCGCTCGCAGCCGGTTACGACGTAAGCCCCATTCGCGCGATGCTTGATATGCTTGCGGCCAAAGGCTGACGGGCCGCGCTCCCTTCCAAGGTTCCCATCGATGGAATTCCACCCTTTGCTGATCCAGTTTGGAGGCTCTCTCGTCGCCATTCTGGTCCTCGCCGGCCTCGTCGCCGTGATGAAATTGGGCGGCAGGCCATCGTTCAAAAACGAAGCGGCGGTCGCTTTGGCCGCGGGGGAGGTCGAATATGGCTTCGACGTCGCTCGCAGCTCAATTACACGAAAGGGCAACGCTGCCCTTGCCCGCGACGCCGATGGCCGCATCATGCTCATAAAGCGGCACGGCAACAAGTTTGCCGGTCGTATCCTAACGTCATCTGCACAAGCGCATGAGGACGTTGACGGCCTTGCCGTTCACACGGGTGAACGTCGCTTTGGCAGCGTGCGTTTATCGCTGAGCGACGCTTCATATTGGGCTGATGCGATCAATCGGCTATAGGGCTCACGACCATGCCTGATTTCTCGCCCACGCAATTGGCCGTACCCTTCTTCGTCCTCGCGATCCTGATCGAAATGATCTGGGCCCGCGTGCGCGCGCCCGAATCTTATGAGCCCAAAGACACGTTGGTGAGCCTGTGCTTCGGCTTAGGTTCGACCATGGCGGGCGCCTTGTTTGGCGGGTTCTCGATCGCCGTCGTTATTGCCCTTTACCAATACCGGATCTTCGACTTCGGTGATCAATGGTGGCTTGTGTGGTGGGCATGGCCGCTCGCTTTTGTGCTGGACGATCTCAAATACTACTGGGTGCATCGCGCGGGTCACCGCATCCGTTGGATGTGGGCCGCGCACGTCAACCACCACTCAAGCCAGCACTACAATCTTTCGACCGCGCTTCGGCAGACATGGACCGGCAGTCTTACCTTCGGCCTCTTGTTTGCCTTCCCTCTCGTCCTTCTTGGCTTCCATCCGATCATGCTCGGAATCGTCGGCGGGATAAATCTGATCTATCAGTTCTGGATCCACACCGAAGCGATCGACAAGATGCCGCGCTGGTTCGAAGCGATTATGAACACGCCAAGCCATCACCGAGTGCATCACGCGACCAACCCGCGCTATTTGGACCGCAATTACGCGGGTGTTTTCATAATCTGGGACAAGATGTTCGGCACTTTTGAACCAGAGCGCGACGATGAAACCATCCGCTATGGAATTGTGAAACAGCTCGGCAGCTTCAATCTGCTGTGGTGCGTGTTTCACGAATGGATCGGCATGCTCGCCGACATCTGGCGCGCGCCTTGGAAGCACAAGCTTTCCTACCTGCTCCGCGAACCGGGATGGACGCATGATCGCAGCCGCGAAACATCCGATATGATCCGTCAAAGGTGGCGCGATCGAACGGAGAATGACGCAGAAGCCATCTCCACGCCAGTTGCCAATCGAAACCCGATTGCGCGGCCGCAAGAAGCGGCATAGTCTCTCCTTCAAAGGAGAGAGACATGGAGAGTTTCGACTACATCGTCATTGGCGGAGGCAGTGGCGGGAGCGCAGTCGCCGGACGCTTGGCTGTGGACGGCACCCGGCGTGTATGCGTTCTCGAGGCGGGCGGACGCAACAACAACATCTTTATCAAAACCCCCGGCTTTATGCCCTTCATCCGCAATTCGTCGAACTACAAATACGACACCGTCCCGCAAAAGGGCCTGAATGGACGGATTGGCTACCAACCTCGCGGAAAAGGGCTGGGCGGATCCTCCGCGATCAACGCGATGGTCTATATTCGCGGGCACAAATGGGATTACGACAACTGGGCCGCACTGGGCTGTTCGGGTTGGGCCTATGACGATGTGCTCCCGTATTTTCGCAAGGCGGAAAGCAATGAGCGCGGCGCGGATGCCTACCATGGCGAGAATGGGCCGCTGTTTGTCTCGAACCAACGCTCACCGAACCCCGTCAGCGAAGCCTTCGTCGACGCCGCCGCCGAGCTTCAGCTGCGCCGAAATCCGGATTTCAATGGCGAATTTCAGGAAGGCTTTGGCCTCTACCAGGTGACCCAACGCAATGGCGAACGTTGGTCCGCCGCCCGCGCGTATGTCGAGCCGATCCGCGACCAGGGCAACGTCTCCATCCGCACCAACACGCTGGTTGAAAAGCTGGTGATCGAGCAGGGCAGGGTCACCGGTGTTCGCGTGCGGCGCGGCAAGAAACCCGGCAGCGGGTCAGACATGCTGTATGCGCGGCGGGGTGTGATCCTTTGCGCCGGCGCCTTCAACTCCCCTCAAATCATGATGCTATCCGGTATTGGACCGGGAAGTCATCTCAAAGAGCACGGTATTGATGTTGCGGTCGATAAACCGGCCGTTGGATCCCATCTCCAAGACCATATCGACTACGTGTCGGGTTGGGAGACCACAAGTGATGTACCCATCGGCGGCACTCTTAAAGGCACCCTCAAAATGGCCGGTGCGATCCTTGAACACCGTCGTAAGCGCACCGGAGCAATGACCACTTGCTACGCCGAAGCGGGCGGGTTCTGGTCCGTAATGCCCGACGCGCCTTGCCCCGATGTGCAGTGGCACTTTGTGCCCGCCGTCCTCGAAGATCATGGCCGTGAGAACGTCAAAGGCTACGGCTTCTCGCTGCACGCGTGCGTCCTGCGACCGGAAAGCCGAGGTACGGTTCGTCTGGGTTCATCCGACGCAGCCGCAGCCCCGGTGATCGATCCCAATTTCTTCGACGATGAGCGCGATATCGCGACCATGCGCGCGGGCGTGCGTCTCTCCCACCGCATTGCGGACGCGCCCGCTCTGCAAGCCTTCGGGCCGTCCGACCGGCACCCGGTCAATCTAGAAGATGACGCGGCGCTCGATAACTTAATCCGCAACCGCGCCGACACTGTGTACCACCCCGTGGGCACATGCCGGATGGGTGCGGACGCCGACAGCGTGGTCGATCCGCAACTTAGGGTTCGCGGGGTAGATGGCCTCTGGATCGCCGACGCGAGTGTGATGCCCAAGATCGTGAGCGGCAACACCAACGCTCCGAGCATCATGATCGGGGAGCGTTGCGCCGACTTTGTGAAAGCGGCGGAAAGCCAGGCGCAAGCCGCCTGAAAGGGTTAGGGGAGGTCCAATAGAGACCTCCCCCACTTCCTAGTTATAAGCGCGCTCGCCGTGTTCGGCGATGTCGAGGCCGTTGACCTCGTCTTCTTCGCTGGTCCGTAGACCCACAACCGCTTTGACAATTCCGCCTGCGATCAATGTTCCCAAGCCAGCCCACGCAATCGTGACGATGACGCTGAAAACCTGGACCCCGAGCTGAGCTCCTAATCCGACAGAACCGTCACCGGGTCCGCCAAGGAAGGGCTGGTAGACGACAGCGGTGCCAATCGCGCCAACAATCCCTCCCACGCCGTGAATGCCGAAAGCGTCAAGCGCGTCATCGTATCCGAGCTTCATCTTAACCGTGGCTACGAAGAAATAGCACACGGCGGATGAGATGATCCCAAGCAGGATTGCGCCAAATGGCCCGCTATTGCCGGCTGCCGGGGTAACCGCGACGAGGCCAGCGATAACGCCCGAGCAGAAGCCAAGGGCGGACCCTTTGTGGCCCAAAACCTTCTCGATCACCATCCAAGCCAGGCCGCCCGCCGCGGTTGCGACGAAGGTGTTGATCATGGCGAGCCCAGCGGAACCGTCGGCTTCGAGCGCGGAACCTGCGTTAAAGCCAAACCAGCCGACCCACAAAAGCCCCGCTCCGATCATCGTCATCACAAGGCTGTGCGGTGGCATTGGCTCTTGCGGCCACCCGCGGCGCTTGCCGACAAGATAGGCCAGAACCAAGCCGGAAACCCCCGCGTTGATGTGAACGACGGTTCCGCCTGCAAAGTCGAGCGCGCCGTCTTCGAACAGAAGACCGCCACCGGCCCAGACCATATGGGCGATTGGGAAGTAGACGATGGTCAACCAAATCGGGACGAACATCATCACCGCGCTGAACTTCATGCGTTCGGCGGTTGCCCCCAAAATCAGCGCGGCGGTGATCGCGGCGAAGGTCATCTGGAAGCTGATAAAGACGTATTTGCTGATTACCTCATCGGTGAACGTAGCCGCCGTGCTGGAAGCGTCTGTTCCGCTTAGGAAATAGCTACCTCCACTGATAAAGAGGCCGAGCGTGCCCTCGTAGGTCGTGTCGCCAAAGGCGAGGCTGAAACCCCACATCACCCAGATAATCATTGCAAGGCTGGCGGTCGCTCCGATTTGAGTCAGCATCGAGAGCATATTCTTGGAGCGCGTCAGGCCCCCATAAAACAAGGCTAGGCCGGGCAAAATCATAAGCATGACAAGCACCGTGGAAGTCATCATCCACGCGTTGTTGCCCGGGTTAGGGACCGGGGCTGCCGCGAGAGCTGGCTGTGCAAAAAGCAAGCTGCCGAGGGTTAGGCTGAGTTTCTTCATTTCCGGTGCTCCCCTTAAAGCGCTGTTTCGCCAGCTTCGCCTGTGCGAATGCGAGTGGCGGAGGCCAGGTCGAGCACGAAGATCTTTCCATCGCCGATTGCTTCCGTGTTTGCCGTCTGCTGAATGGTCTCCACCACCTGCGAAGCGATGTCGTCGCTCGCCGCGATCTCGAGCTTCACTTTCGGCAGCATGTTGGTTGAGTATTCGGCTCCGCGGTAGATTTCGGTCTGTCCCTTCTGGCGACCGAATCCCTTGACCTCGGACACGGTCATTCCGGCGATGCCTATCTCGCTCAAGGCTTCGCGGACTTCGTCAAGCTTGAACGGCTTGATGATGGCTATGATGAATTTCACGATGAAAAGCCCCTGCATAGTTGTTGGCACGCAAGGTTCGCGCGTGCGTGCGCGTGTAAAGCAGCAAGACCTGTGCCACTCATGAGATACTCAGCCAGCCCTAGCGTAAAGCGCATGCTCTAACGCTACGCTTCAGCGCAACACTGCCCGATAATTGAACGACTGCCTAGAATGTGGGCAGGCCAACGATCGGCGTCCTAGTCACCTGAAAAATAGCGATCTGTCGGTCGCGTCGGCAGACCATCGATGCTGATCGTGCGGTTTTGTGTCTTCTCAACCCACTGATCAGGGTCAGACTGGCGATGCGCTTTCTTGAGAGTTTCGCGCTCCGACTGAAGCTCCATGAAA
>JBCBMN010000156.1:0-6351 GCA_039822745.1 Pseudomonadota bacterium
TTGAGCACGCAAGGCTCTCCTCCCCGGCGGATGGATCATAGCCCAAAACGGATGCAAAAACGTATGTCTGGAGGATGACTGGCGAAAGCCTGAAACCTCCAAAACGACACAAGCCCCGGCAATGCCGAGGCTTGTGAAAGTACCCCCCTCAGGACTCGAACCTGAAACCCGCTGATTAAGAGTCAGCTGCTCTACCAACTGAGCTATGCGTCCACGCCGATTGTGCCGAGTTTGCCGACTATATCGGGAGCCTGTCGGGCGGCGCTGGGGCTGCTCTCGAATCAGGCGAGGCGCTGCATCTAGCGATCCGGGTGCAGATATCAAGTTTTGTCAGAGGCTGATCGCGCATAATCACTCTGATCGCAGGTGCCTAACTGCTCGCAAAACCGCCGCGTGGCGCGTTCTGGTTCCAGCGGTTCACCATCATCAGCACGCCGATACAGATCATATTGGTCAGCATGGAAGAGCCGCCATGGCTCATAAAGGGCAGGGGGATGCCAACGACCGGGGCCATGCCCATCACCATCATCAGGTTCACCGCAATGTAGAAAAAGATCGTCGCACTCATGCCTGCCGCCAGCAAGCTGGAGAAGCGATCACGGCTTTCGCGTGCAACTTTTAGGCCCCAGCGCAGGATCAGGCTGAACACGGCGAGGACGAAGAGACCACCCACAAGTCCCCATTCCTCTGCCATGGTTGCAAAGACAAAATCGGTGTGAGGCTCGGGTAGATATTGGAGGTGGCTTTGCGATCCGTTGTTAAAGCCTTTTCCAAAAATACCACCAGAACCGATTGCGATTTTTGACTGAGTGATGTGATAGCCAGCGCCCAGGGCATCTGCTTCGGGATTGAACATCGTCATCACCCGGCGCTGCTGATAATCCTTTAAACCGAAGTAGAAAATGAGCGGAGCCGAGGCTGCCGAGGTCAGTCCCGCGCCCACAAACCATCGCATTGGCAGGCCAGCCAAGAGCATCACCACCGCTCCACCAAATGCAATCGCCAGACTGGTGCCGAGGTCTGGCTGCATCAGCACAAGGCCCATCGGCATGACGATCATGGCCCCCGGAACGATCAGCGCGCGCCAGTTTGTGATCATGCTGACGGGAAGGGTCGAATAGAATTGCGCCAGAGTGACGACGATCACCGGCTTCATCAATTCGGATGGCTGGAGGACCATGGGTCCCAATTGCAGCCAGCGCTGACTGCCTCCTCTAAGCGCCCCCATCGCCTCCACCGCGACCAGCATCAGCAGCACCACGAGGTAGGCAGGATACGTCATGAATCGGACAAAATCGCGCGGGAGCGACATGATGAACATGGCGATGAACAGGCATACGCCAAAGCGGATCAGGTGCGAGCTTGCATAGGGCTGCATCGACCCTCCAGCTGCCGAAAACAAGACCGCAGCCCCAAACGCGACCAGCAAGAACAGAGGGATGAGCATCCCCCATGGCTGGCGAGCTATGGGATAGGGGATGATTCCGCCTTTTGGTCCCATCACCGTGCACCCTCTATGCTGTTGGGCGTTTCGTCGGGCGTGCCGCTGAAGATGTCGGTGGCAGCGGGTGGGGGGCTTCCCGAGGCGGCAGGGTCAGGACGCGGTGCGATGGCATCGTTGGCAATTGCCGTAGACTGCTGGGCGGCGGCTCTGGCTTCAGCTTCAACCTGATCGAAAATGTCTTCGTCGCGGCGGGGAGGGGGCGTTACGCTCGCGCCCCTTTCCGCAGCATAGGCTGCGTAGCGTTTCTCAAGTCGTTCCTGCGCGGTCCCACCCCATTGGCGCTCAAGCGAGCGCAGGGCATCCAGCCCCTTTTGCGGGTCGAACAGGAAGGTCATGACATCGCGCGCGATCGGATAGGCAGAGCCTGACCCGCCGCCATGTTCGATGACCACAGCGCCTGCATATTTGGGTTTGTCGAAGGGGGCGAAAAAGACAAAGAGGCCGTGGTCGCGATACTTCCATGGACCGCTTCGTCCGTCTGATACGCTCAGCGAGACGACTTGTGCGGTCCCGGTTTTGCCTGCCAGTTGGATGTCGGGGATGGGAAGCCGCGCGCGCCGTGCTGTGCCCGCGCCATTGACGACATCGCTCATCGCCTGCCGGACATAGGCAATGTCTTCGTCGCGGAAATCGTAGCTGACCGGATCGACACTTGCACCATCAAGGATCAAACGCGGATTGAGCACCTTGCCCGTCGCCAGCCTTGCCGCTTGCACTGCAAGTTGCAGCGGGCTGGCGAGATAATATCCTTGGCCAATCGATGCGTTGACTGTGTCGTAGGGCTCCCAGGGTCGCCCAAACTTCTTTTCCTTCCATTCCGAATTGGGGACCGTTCCAAAGAACTGGCTGTTCACCGGAAGCGGATATTGCTGGCCCATTCCAAAATTGGTGGCCATCGCTGCGACCTTGTCGAACCCGATCCGCTGAGCAAAGTGATAGAAGTAACTGTCACAGCTTTGCGCGATGGCGCGGTTCATATCGACCCGGCCGTGATTGGAGTGGCAGCGGAAGAAGCGGTTGCCGATCCGCCGACCCCCACCGCAGACAATCGATTCCTCTGGCTTCACACCCGCTTCAAGGAATGCCATGCAATGCATTGGTTTAATGGTTGAACCCGGCGGATAAAGCCCTTGCAGCACCTTGTTGCGCAGCGGCACGCGCTCATCTTCGCGCAGCATCGCGTATTCGACGCTGCCAATGCCGTCGGAAAAGCTGTTGGGGTCAAAACTGGGCATGGAGGACATGCACAGCAAGTCGCCGCTATCGCAGTCCATTACGACCACCGAACCACTTTCCAGCCCGATCCGGCGCGAGGCATAGTCCTGAAGTGGCCCGTCAATC
This sequence comes from Pseudomonadota bacterium, assembly GCA_039822745.1. Classification (GTDB taxonomy): domain Bacteria; phylum Pseudomonadota; class Alphaproteobacteria; order Sphingomonadales; family Sphingomonadaceae; genus Erythrobacter. The sequence continues at coordinate 2,846 of JBCBMN010000156.1, forward strand.
GTCAGCTTGACCGGGTTGCCCTGAATATCGTCGCGAGTTTCGAGATCGCGGATGATCCGGCCCGAAGCGGTAACTTCCACCCGGCGCGCTCCCGGCGTACCGCGCAGCTCCTGTTCGAATTGTTTTTCAAGGCCATCCTTGCCAATCTTATAACCAGGTGTGACCAAGAGGGGGTTGCGATCCTCCTCGTCATACTCCTCGGCATTGGCAGGACCGACATAGCCAATCAGGTGACCGACACTCGATGCAATCGGGTAAAAGCGAGAGAAGCCACGCTGCGGCACAACGCCTTGCATATCGGGCAGGCGCACGCTGAGCGCGGCAAACTGTTCATAGTCGAGGCCGCTGGCAATCTCGATCGGTTGATAGCCGCTTGAGGTCGCCACCTTTTGCTGAAGATCGGCAATCCTATCTGGCTCAAGTGCCAGCAGGCTGCCGACCTGGTCGATCATTCTCTCCGGCTCAGCCAAACGGTCCGGGATCACATCAACGCGGAAATCGGCGCGGTTGGAGGCAAGCGGAGCACCATTGCGGTCAAGGATCCACCCCCGGCGTGGCGGGACCAGCGAGAGATTGACGCGGTTGCTTTCGGATTCGAGCCGGTACTTCTCATTCTCGGCAATCGCGAGATAGCCCATGCGCACAGCTAGAAGGACAGCAACACCGCCTTGCACGGTACCGATTATCATGCTGCGCCGGTCAAACGTATTCTTGAGAGTGGAGGCGTTGACGATGCTCGCCGGTTTCTTGAGGCCGCCCTTGGAAAACCAGTTCTTCAATGAACCCTCCGCGAACGGGAGAGGCGGAAACGGTCAAAACGTGCGACCAGCTGAGCCAGAATAGGATAGAGCAGGATCGAAAGCACGATCTGCGGAAGCAGGACTAAAGTCATCGGAATTGTCAGCGAGCTACCGGAAACCACCATGGCTGCAACGATGTAGAAGATGATGCCTAGACTTGCGGTGAACCAGTCCTGCCAGAAGCCGCGCCAGGGGAACCGGGACTCGATCAGTTCCAGAATGATCATGGTGAGCGACCATAACAGGATCGCGCTGCCAAAGGGCTGGCCGCTGAACAGATCGTCAAACGCGCCCAATGGCACGCCGACCCAGAGCGGCAAGAGGCCGGGTCGCATGACCCTCCATGTCAGGAACAACAGAAAGCCAAGCGGCGGCACGATCGGCATTTCTCCGCTCAGGGCAAAGAATGGCAGCAGAGAGGCAATCGCAATGGTCGCGTAAGGCACACTGGCCGCGCGCCAGGGTGATTGTTCGCGATTGATCCGGCTGCCATACCGGTCTGATCGCGCGGAGGGGGCATAGCGCTCCATCAATCCCCACCACCGGTTTGGCCATTGTCCTTGGCATCAATACGTTGCTCTGACGGGATACGTGCAGCGCTAACCGCAACGGGTTCGTAAATGGGTTCGACGCTGACAAAGTCGGTTCCGCTGGGGTCAGCCATCAAGCGCGCGATGCCGCCATCCGAGGTCACTTCGGTGAGCACCGCCACCGCGACTCCGGGCCTGTAATAGCCGCCCGCTCCGCTGGTGACGAACACATCGCCCACTGACAGGGGATTGAGACCGAGATTGATCAGCCGGATGCGCAGGAAGCCGTCTCCGCGCCCTTCGGCAAAGGCGACCGTGTCATCGGAAGAGCGCCGCACTGGCAAGACGCTTTCGCTGTCAGTCAAGAGAAGGACGCGCGTGGAAGCCCGCGCAACTTCCAGTACCCGGCCGACAACGCCGCGCGCCGAGCGGACCGGCATGCCCACTTCGATCCCGTCAATGCGGCCCACTCCAAGATAGGCGAAGCGTCGGCTGCTGGTGGAACTTGAGCCGATCAGGCGAGTGGTGGCGATGGGTTCAATCTCGCCTTCTGCCAGTGCCAGCAGCGATTTGAGACGCTCATTCTCCGACGCAATCGCTTCGGCTTCTGCCAGCCGGATGCGCGCGATTTCCACTTCCTCGCGCAGCTGTGCATTTTGTTGCCCGGCGTTCCAATAGGCAGAGATCGTGTCGCCAATGCCAGCAGAGCCAGCCCGCACGCTCGCCCCGGCTTGACCCACCGGTGAAACCGCATCCTGAGCCGCACCGCGCAAAGGTGCCAGCGCGCCGGGCTGCCACAAGGACAGGGCCAGCAAAGCAAATCCCAACAACGCACCAAGGGTCGCGAGCAGATACCCGGTAAAGACCGAGTATTGCGCTTTCTTCGAAAAGCCTGTCCGGCGCGAAGAAGGCGGCGCCATGGCTTGTGATCCCCTTGTTCAAATGCGCGTGGCAACTCTCTTTCGTCGAGAAGGCTGCGTGGCGCTTATGCCGTCATCAAAACTCCGCGATAGATCGGGTCTTCCATGGCCCGTCCTGTGCCAATGGCAACGCAGGTCAGCGGGTCTTCGGCGATGGAAACGGGCAGGCCGGTCTCTTCGCGAAGATGCTCGTCCAGACGCCGGATCAGCGCGCCGCCGCCGGTCAGGACGATGCCTTGATCGACGATGTCAGCCGCCAGTTCCGGTGCGGTGTTTTCCAGCGCGATGCGCACGCCTTCGACGATGGCTCCGATGGGTTCGGACAGAGCTTCTGCGACATGCGCCTGATTGATCGTGATTTCCTTGGGAACGCCGTTCACAAGGTCGCGCCCCTTCAGCGTAATGCTTTCGCCTGCGCCATCATCGGGGACCATGGCTATGCCGTAATCCTTCTTGATCCGCTCCGCCGTGCTGTCACCGATCAGCAGGTTGTGATGGCGTCGGACATAAGAGACGATAGCTTCGTCCATCTTGTCTCCGCCTGTGCGCACCGATGTGGTGTAGGCGAGACCGCGCAGCGAAAGCACTGCAACCTCGGTCGTACCCCCGCCGATATCGACGACCATCGAGCCGACCGGCTCGGTCACTGGCATATCTGCGCCAATCGCGGCCGCCATTGGTTCTAGGATCAAATGCACTTCCGAGGCGCCCGCATTGGAGGCCGCGTCGCGGATCGCGCGCTTCTCAACCGAGGTGGAGCCCGAGGGCACACAGATCACGATTTCAGGATAGCGGAACAGATTGCGCTTGCCGTGCACCTTGCGGATGAAGTGCTTGATCATCTCTTCCGCGATTTCGATGTCAGCGATCACGCCATCGCGAAGCGGGCGGATTGCCTCGATTGTGTCGGGCGTCTTGCCCATCATCATCTTGGCATCGTCACCGACGGCCTTGACCCGCTTGATCCCGTTAATCGTCTCAATCGCGACCACGCTGGGTTCGTTGAGAATGATGCCCTGATCCTGGACGTAAACCAGCGTGTTGGCCGTACCCAGATCGATGGCCATGTTTTGCGATCCGAATTTGAAGAGATTGGCAAAGAAACTCATGATTATTGCTTTTTTCCGTAATGTCCCTGGAGTGTCCCGAGCCGAAAGGGCGATGCAGAACTCTTGTCGTGGGGAGATGTTCCGCTCAGGACCGACCCAGAGATGTCCCAATGCCCATGACGCCTAGCGAAACCTTCAAGGTTTCGC